>JAGCZO010000136.1 GCA_017959965.1 Clostridia bacterium
GCGGAACTGGCAGACGCGCACGTTTGAGGGGCGTGTGGGAACACCCATACGAGTTCAAGTCTCGTCGATCGCACCATGCAAAAGGCGACATTTGTCGATAGACAAGTGTCGCCTTTTGCAATCCAAGCCGACAATACGGAGGCTTGGCATGTGATCAACGCGCCTGCGCGTTGTATGTGATCGCGCTCGCAGGAGCGCGTATTTGATCACGATTCTGATTGACTGAACTACTTCTGCCCTCCGGGCGTTTCCTGTGCCGCACTATTGTAAAATTCACGTTTTCAAAGTATACTGGTAAAAGGAAATAGAGACAAACTCTGATCAAAAAGGGCGTAACTGAAATGAGAATCGATGAAAAATGGATACGGGATCATCTTCCGAAGGAACTTTCCGAGCAGCCAATTGACTGCTTTTACGGAGAGTACCTTGACGGATTGACGGTGATGCAGGAGGGTGAGCGCGGCGGTGACGATTATGTTATCTACCGTGCGGAGAACGAGGAGAACCTGCGCTGGTGGCAGCTTGAACAAGTGTGCCGCTTCATCGAAGAACCGGAGCCGTCTGTTCCGAAGGTCTGGCGTTATTACAGGCACCACGCCGAAGACGGCATATGGCTGTATATTGAGCACAGAAATTATGACTATAACGCCATCGAAGATTCCAGACTTTACGGCATTGAATTCTTCCTGCGGCTGCTTCATTACGGCTTTCCGCCTGACCGCTGGGAAGAAAAGGTGCAGGAGCATATCAGACTCATGAACTACTGGTACCGTGAGCCTCACTGGGACTATGACCGTGAAACGCTTTGCTTCATCGAGATCAGTGATTCCAGGGAGAACGACGGGGACGGCGTAGAGGAGCCGAGAGAAGGCTCCGTTATCGGAACGGTGGACTGAGGGGAGGGGTTTTACCTGCCTGAATGCCCTTCATATAAAGCTGCATTTAAACACGAAAAAACCGGCTGCTTTTTTATCGCGGCCGGCTTTTTGGTTTACCAGTTTTCTTTTGTTTTTCCCCTGTAATACTCAGTCTTTAAAAGATTCCGTCGAGAGCTTTTTTAAGCTGCTTCATCTCATCTTCGGAAAGGGTGATCCCTTTACCCATACGGGAATGGTCCTCATTCCAGGATCTGATATCATACTTAGCGGGATTTCCGTTCCAGGAGATAAGATTGAGCTCTTTAGCCCATCCGCCTCTGGTGTCACTGTCGGTAAATACAGCAAGGGTTTCAACGATTTCGTAAGTAATATCAGGCATAATTCAACCTCCGTAAAAATCGCGGAAATATGATGTTTATTGAGATCCGCTCTTACATTATATATTTTTTAAAAATCTTTTGTCAATTATTATTTTAACGATATTATAAAAATAAGGTGAATATCGTGTTTTTGTGTATTTTTTGCCGTTTTTGTGATATCATTGGCGTGTGGAGGGCTGCGGAAAACCTTTTAAGTATATTTTAAGCCATTAAGGCTTTAATTTTAAAGGTTTCAAAAATCAATGCTTACGGAAGTGCCGGTATGAATGAAAACGAGAAAAACGGTCTGAACCCGGAAACGGATCAGGCTGTCGACGAGCCTAACAATATGTCCAGGGCCGAGAGTCTGAAGATCCTCGGACTTCCGGAAAACGCCTCCGACGACGCCGTAAAATTCCGCTACGGGGCTCTTTTACGCCAATACAAGAAAAAGATCGACGAGTACGGCACCACTTACGAGGACCTTGAGTACTACAAGAGCATCACAAGTGCCTACGACAACGTTTTCGGCTATTCCCACGACTTTACCGATGACGATCCCACGTCCCCGATACCGTATAAATACAGGCGCAAGTACGGAAAGTTCCTGACCTGGCTGGAGCAGTACAGGCTGATCGTCATGCTTGGCGTTGTCATCATCATTTTGGCGGTGGTGTTCATTGTCCAGAACGTCGGCAGAAACAAGGTCGATCTCAAGGTGAAATTCGTCGGCGCTTACACTCAGAGCCTTTACGAAAACCTTTCGGACCAGATGAATAAAAAGTCGAAGGTCTTTGGCAACGTCCAGATAACGTTTTTCACCGTTACCACGGATACCACCATGCTCGACGCCCAGGCAAGGACTCAGGCGGAGGCATTCTACAGCCAGCTTATGGCTGACGGGCAGCTGGACGTTGTGCTTATAGACAAAGAATCCTTTGACGTTTACGTTAAACAGTACGCGTTCCTGCCTCTCGACGAGCTCATCGAGGCTTACGGCAGCGAACACGGCAATGCTTTCCTGCTTGACACCTACAGCTACGCTACCTACCCGGACAGCGAGGGAAAGATCGTGGTCCCCCAGGGGATATACGGCGTTGACGTCACCTCAAGCACATTTTTTAACGACTGCACGGCCCTGGAGTGGCTTTACGACAGCGCCAAGGGGCAGGAAAAGACCATGATATTCGCCATCGCCAGACACAGCAACGCTGTGGACAAATCCGCTGAATTTCTTTATGAACTGCTTGACTCAAGGCAGCTTCCGTAACACCGCACGATTTGAACTGCGGCAGAGCCTGCGGACAGAAATGTCATAATGACCGACGCAGGCCGGTACGATGCAATCCCTGATTGCGGAATAGGAGGAAATTATGAGAATACTTCTTGTTGAAGATGAAAAAGCTCTCTCTGACGCTCTTGTGAAGATCCTTCAGAAAAACCATATCAACGTCGATACGCAATACGACGGCGAGAAAGGACTTTTCGCGGCTCAGAGCGGTATTTACGACGTTATCGTTCTTGACGTCATGCTTCCCAAAATGAGCGGCTTCAAGGTCCTTCAGACCATCCGTGCGGAGGGCAATATCACGCCTGTCATCCTGCTCACCGCCAAATCTTCCATCAAGGACAAGGTCACCGGTTTTGACCTTGGCGCTGACGACTATATCACAAAGCCCTTCCAGGCCACCGAACTTCTTATAAGGATCAGGGCCGTTTCCCGCAGAAAGGGCGAGATCGAGGATTATCTTATCAATTACGGCGACCTTTGCCTCAACACCAAAAACTGCATTCTTTCCTGCACTGCCACGCAGAAGGAGATCCAGCTTTCCGCCAAAGAGTACCAGATGATGGAGTACCTTATGAAGAAGGAAGGCGAGATCATTTCGAAGGAAAGCTTCATCACCAAGGTCTGGGGCTTTCTCTCGGAGGCTGAGTATAACAGTGTGGAGGTCTACATTTCGTTCCTGAGAAAGAAGCTTGTTTTCCTGGGAAGCAAGATGAAGATCAAAGCCATAAGAGCAAGAGGCTACAAACTTACCGACGAAGCATAAGCCGAAGCATAAGCCGAAGCATAAGACGAAGCGTAAGACGGTCTGAAACGTAAGGATCATGGTCAGCAAGCTTAAAAAACGTTTGACAATAACTCTCGCGACAGGAGTTTCGCTGATACTTATTATGATCAGCTTCTTTGTCATATTCATTTTTTACAGTCAGAACGCCTCCGCCGTTTATTCCGATATGGCGACGGTGCTGGACCGCATCAGCGAAGAGACCATCGCCGCCGTGATCCCCGAAAAACTGCCTGAAAACAACGATGAAGCCCCGTTGGAAGAGCCGGACATAGATTTCGGAACGAATTCCGCGGTCTTTGTGGCCTCCTTCGACACGACATTTAAAGGATCCCTCAGTTTTCCCTTTGTCCTCAGAGACAAGACCCGCACCGGATCCTCCGCGGACATACTGTCTCAGGATGCGCTTGCGGTTGCCGACGGAGGAGACGAGAAAGGCATTATCGGGTTCACCTTTTACGCAAAAAAAGCCTACGAGGGCGGGACTCTGGTTCTGTTCAGCAGTGACGAATCCTTCATCGCCAAGGTGAGGATCCTGGTGAGCACCACGGTGGCTATACTTGCCGTGGGTATTCTGTTCAGCTTCTGGGTGGCGAGAATGCTTTCGGAGTGGCTCACAAAGCCTGTCCAGGAGACTCTTGACAACCAGACCTCGTTTATAAGCGACGTCAGTCACGAGCTTAAGACGCCCCTTGCGGTCATCACCGCCAATGCCGACGCCATCGAAACTGACACGGGGGAGAGCAAGTGGCTTACAAGCATCAAGAACGAGGCTCTGCGGATGGCGGGCCTCATAAGCGAGCTCCTCACCGCCTCGAGACTTGAGCGCTCCGACGACGCCAAGACCTTCACCAAAACAGACCTTTCCTCAATTGTCAACGAGACGGTTATGACCTTCGATGCATTGGCGTTTGAGAAAAAAGCCCTTATCGACACGGACATTGCCGACAACGTCACCGTCATCGGCTCAAAGGAGAAGCTTCGCCGCCTTGCGGGCATTCTTCTCGACAACGCGGTCAAATACGTTAACGAGGGCGGAAGCATAAACGTTAAGCTCACTCAGAGACTGGGCACAGCATACCTGACTGTCCGCAATACCGGAAGCGTTGTAGAGAAAGAATACCGCAAAAAAATATTCGACAGATTCTTCAGAGTGGACGAGAGCAGGGCTAAAAACGAAAACTTCGGAAGCTACGGACTGGGGCTTTCGATAGCCAGATCCATTGTCGAGGAGCACAACGGGAACATCGTCTGCCAGAGCGCTCACGGGGATCCCGACGTCACCACATTCCGCGTATCCATATGAGGCATTACGCCCGGATCCTCCGGGCGCTGTTTTATTGCTTTTCGGGTCAAAACTGTTAAGTCTTCTGTTTTTTCGCGCATTTTTTTCTCTTTGTTGATTTTCTGCCTCTTTCGCTTGTTTTCGGCAGGCGGTTATTCTATAATGTACATGGATTGAATGATCCGCTTTTGCCAAACCGCGGAAGCGCCTTTTATTTGCCGGTCAGAAGCATATATCCTGTCCGGCCGATCAGCCTTTTTGGAGGAATAAAATGAGAAACGGAAAGCTTCGTATCGTAGCGTTGGGAATTTGCTTGATCTTTGTTCTGCAGATGCTCCCGCTTAACATTTTTGCGTCGCTTGCGCCCCTTGATACGGACTGCGAGCACGTTTGGTCGGAGTGGTCGACTGATATCGAGCCGGGCTGCGAGACCGAAGGACAGGAATACAGACAATGCTCTGAATGCAGCGAGATCGAGTACAGACCGATCCCTGCGACGGGACATGATTTTGTGTTTGATTCCTACGAAGAGAGCAACACAGGGACACTTGCCAAATATGTCTGCACGAAGGATCCCGACCACGTTGAGCTTCGTCCCACCGAATCGACGCAGCTTATTGCTATCAGCGACGGGAACGTTCGCGTGGATGACGTTTTCGAGCTGGAGATAAGTCTGGTGAACAACCCGGGTGTTATCTCCGTAAGATTCAACTTTGAATTTGACGAATCGATGCTTCAGCTTCTCGGCGCCACGGACACCGAACTTCTTGCCTGCTGGACGACTCCGTCGAGAGTACGTACGTCGCCTTACATCCTCCGCTGGTCAGACGGCCTTGCTCTTGAAAATAACGACGCAAACGGCGTTATCGCAAAGGTAAAATTCAAAGCCTTGAAGGAAGGCACCACCGGGATCAAGATCAATTTCATCGAGTCAAGAAAAACAGACCGTTCAAGAGAGTATTTTTACGGTGGCACTTCCACCGTTGAGATCGGTCCCGCGCCTGTTCGGGTGACGGGCATCGAAGTATCTCCGTCCTCCGCGGAACTCACCACCGCTGACGGAACCTTTGAGCTCAGCGCGACTGTTTACCCGGAAAATGCCGATAATAAAGGCGTTAACTGGATCACCGGCGATCCTTCCGTAGCCACGGTAGACGACGGTGTGGTCACCATCACCGGCCACGGTATTGTCACCATTACCGCTGTTACCGAGGACGGCGGATTTGAATCCGAATGTGTTCTCGCGATCAGCTGCTCGCACCTTAACACCGGTTACACCGAGACTGTGCCTTCCACCTGCACCGAGCAGGGCGTCGGTCCTTACCTTGTATGCCTGGATTGCGGGGAGGCCCTTTCCGAAGGCGATCTGCTGCCTTTGGCTGACCATTCCTTCAGGGAAGTCACTCTTGTGGAACCCTCCTGCGAAAAGGCGGGTCTTTACGCGAGCATTTGTTCGGAGTGCGGAACTATAGGCGGTTACTGGGTGCAGGAGAAGCACGGCCACGATTTTGCGGACGGCAAATGCACGTGGTGCTCCGCAGAAAAATATGACGTAACAGTCTCCTACGTTTTCACCGGGGCTCCTGAACTCGACTTCTCTGTCTCAGAATACTATTTTGCCGGAGACCGTTATTCCTTCGACACCAAGGCTTTTTCAGGCTATACCTACGACATTGCCCGCGTTTCGGGAATCGTGAACGGTGACGTTTCCGTAACCGTTACGTACACACCGTTAAGACAGAATGTCATACTGTCGGTCTCCTCTGTTGACTTCGGTGCCGTTACCTACGGCACGCCTTTCGCGGCTCTGGGCCTTCCGGGAACGGTATCAGCAGTTACCACGTCCGGAAGTTCTGTTGACCTCAAGGCGATCTGGATGATAGAGGACTACGATCCATTCAGTCTCGGCAGTCAGACGATAAGAGGCTACGTTTCGGGAGCTTACGGCTATGATACCGTCTGCGGCTTTGAGACCGAGCTTACTCTTATCGTGGAACCTGTTGTGATAACAGGCTGCGTTGAGTTCGACGCGGGGGTATATCCCTACGGAACTTTGAAAGATGAGCTGCTCGTTCCCGGATACGCTGCTTTGACGGACGCCGCAGGCGGCGAACTCGTTCTGCCTGTGGAATGGGATGATTTCACTCTTGAAGGCACCGAGACCGGAACTTATATTGCCAAGGGAAATATCGAGCTTCCCGACGGATACGTTATTGAAGAGGGCGCTGACGCCGAGCCTTCGCTGAGATTCGTTATACTGCCTGAGGACAGCGAGGAATACGTGCCTGCAGATGATATGATAATGGGAGAGACAGTTTATGAGCTTACACCGGGCGAGGTTGCCGAGCTTGATCTCTTCGTAGTTCCCTTTAGTGAGCAGTACGCTCTTCTGGCCGAATCCGACGATACCGGCGTCGTCCTCACTGCGGGATCAAAGCTATATGCCGTAGCACCCGGAGAAACTTACGTTACAGTTAAAACTACCGAAGGAATTTCGCGGGAAGTTATTGTCAGAGTTGTCGAGAAGGAAGAGATCTCCCAGGAAAGCGTTATAGCTTCCACCGGCGCCGTTACACTGAACATTGGCGAGACCTTTGATCTTAACGCGGTGGTTTATCCTTATTCCGAAGAGAATGAGATAACCTACAGCTTCGATGAAGGCTCAGCGGTCCTGGTCGACGAGACCGGAAGGATCACCGCTGTCTCGGGCGGGACTGCCATCGTCACTTTGACCGCCGAGGACGGCACGGTAAGATCCGAGATATACGTCAGAGTCATTGACGAGGGAGAGAATGCTCCCGCATTCAAGGTGGAGAACGTCTCCGGGCTTGCCGGTAAAAACGTCATACTGACCGTTTCACTTGAAAACAACCCCGGCATTATTTCTCTCAGAAATTACATCTGATACGATTCCGAATACCTTGAGCTTGTAAAGGTGGAGAATCTGAGACTTCTCAAGGGCTACACTACCCCGGCTGCCGACATAAGCTCGCCTTATCTGCTCAGATGGGCGGATTCCCGCGCAGAGAGCAACAACACCGCCTGCGGGGAACTTGTCAGGCTTACCTTTAAGATCTCCGAGAACGCGCCGGAGGGAGAGTATTCCGTCAGGATATTCTGCAGAGAATCGAGAAACGTCGACGGTGAGCTTGCGGACTTCCTCAACGCCTCCGCA
Organism: Clostridia bacterium; assembly: GCA_017959965.1. Classification (GTDB taxonomy): domain Bacteria; phylum Bacillota; class Clostridia; order UBA1212; family UBA1212; genus UBA1212. The sequence goes on from JAGCZO010000136.1 coordinate 7,770, forward strand.
ACAGTGACCGTTCTCAATTACATCGTCGGCGACTGCGACGGAGACGGTGAGGTGACAGACTGGGATGCTATCCTGCTGGACCGCTATCTTGCCAACTGGCATATTGAGAACATTAACCTCGAGGCAATGGATATTGACGGCGACGGTGAGGTCACAGACTGGGATGCCATCCTCCTCGACCGCTACCTGGCCAACTGGCAGATCACTATCTGACGGCGCCTGTGACAGGATATCTAAAACACCGGTTTGATGAGACCGTTTGACGCTGTCTTCGGCCTTGTATAAAAGAAGGAACAGCCCGGACCCGCTTTGACTGCGGGAACAGGCTGTTTCTCTTTTTGAGCGCCGGAGGTGTGCTTATCGGATCGAAGAAGCCGGGATAACAGGAACGGCTGCGGGCAGGACGGAGACCCTTCCTCCGCTTATGCGGTCTTGATTTTTCATGAAAATTTTATAAAATATAAAAAGAATATTCTCAATGCTTCCCGGAGGAATAATCGGTTATGAAAAAAACTGTTTTTCGTATCATCGCATGCCTGATCGCCTGCATATTCATTGCTCATTCGTTCCCGCTGAACGTATTGGCGTATCATGATCACGATCACGGAGGAACACAGCTTCTTGAGTCTCTAGAGCCGTCGGTATACGTCAGCCCCAAGACTGCGAGAGTGGATGATATCTTTGAGGTGGAGATAATGATCCTGAACAACCCTGGCATCATTTCCTTCCGCATTTCCGTTGACTATGACGAGACGCTGCTTGAGCTTCTCGGAGCCTCAAACGCGGGGCTGCTTTACGGATACTCGGCTCCTTCAGCTGTTCTTTCGTCTCCCTATGTTCTGAGATGGGCTGATTCCTTTGCCACTGAAAACAACACCGCAAACGGGACCATCGCCGTCCTGAGATTTCGGGCGCTTTCCGAGGGAACTTCTCAGATAACTGTAACGCCCTCCAACGCGAGAAACGTCAACGGCGCCTCAGTCAGCTTTTCTTCAGATTACGCCAACATCAAAATAGACGAAAAACTGATCCCGGTGACAGGCATTGATTTTGAGCAGAGCGAGGCGACGGCCGCAACAGCCGACGGGACCTTCAGCCTGCTGCCTTCGGTATTGCCCGGCAATGCCTCAAACAAAAACGTATCCTGGTCCGTCAGCGATGAGTCAGTGGCGACGGTCTCCTCCGACGGAACCGTAACTCTTATAAAGAAGGGCACTGTGACGGTCACCGCCGTTACGGAGGACGGAGGCTTCGAGGCAAGCTACGTCCTGAACGTCCTTTGCTCACACGCCAATACTAAGACAGTGACAGACGTTCCGTCTACCTGCCTTGCCCAGGGCCACGGCGCCTATACGTTGTGCCTGGACTGCGGTGAGATCATATCGGGCTCTGACGCGCTTTTGCCTGTCGGAGACCACTCGTTTGTCGAGACCGTAAACAGCCTCTATCTTAAGACTCCGGCGGACTGCACTCATCCCGCTGTATACTACAAGTCATGCTCGGTATGCGGCGCCGCATCTGACGAGACCTTCGAGTACGGACAGCCTTTAGGGCATAATTACGTTTTTTCCGGCTTCGAATGGCAGGGCTCGGAAGCAAGAGCTGTATACGTTTGCGAAAACGACCATTCACACGTCGAGTACAGGAACGCATCAGTGAAGGGCGTTGTCAAGACGCAGCCCGACTGTGAAAATCCCGGTACGACGGCTTATACAGCGACATACGACGGCCATACGGAGACCGTTGACCTTCAGAATATCCCCGCCACGGGGCACGCTTACGTATTTGATTCGTTTGTATGGGACGGGAAGACCGCAAAAGCCAAATACGTCTGCACACACGACGCAAGCCACGTCGCGCTCTACGAGGCGGCCATAACGTCAAGCGTTGAGGATGATACCGACTGTAATGACGTTGCCTTGATCACTTATACCGCCACATACGACGGCCACACCGACTCGATAGAGCTGCCGGGCCTCGGCCATGACTACAAATTCGATTCCTTCGTCTGGACAGGCTCCTCCGCAAAGGCAAAGTTCGTATGCGCCAGGAATCCCCTGCACGTGGAATACTACGACGCCGCCGTTACTTCCGTTGTCAAGATCCCCGCGACCTGTACGGAGAAGGGCGGCATAACCTATACCGCCTCCTACTACGGCAACACCGAAAGCAAGGACATCGAGGACATTCCGGCCCTTGAGCACGACTACGTGTTTGATTCATTTGTCTGGGAGGGCACTGAGGCAAGAGCGCTCTTTGTCTGCAGCCGCGATCACGACCACACCGAATACCGGAATGCCTCTGTGAAGTCAAGCGTGGGCACCGCTCCCACCTGCGAGGCGATGGGCACCACCGTTTACACGGCGACCTACGGCTCCTTCGCAGACAGCAAGACAGTTGAGAATATTCCGGCTCTCGGCCATCAGTATGTTTTCGAAGCCTTCACTTGGGACGGGAACAAAGCATACGCGATCTACCGCTGCGAACATGACGCAAACCACACTGAAAGTCATGAGGCGGCCGTTTCCTCCGCAGTAAAGCTTGCCGCAGACTGTGAAAACGCGGGTATCACCGAGTATACCGCCTCATACGACGGCCATACCGAAAAAATAACGCTTACAGACATCCCCGCTTTGGGCCATGCCTACGTGTTTGATTCCTTTGTCTGGAACGGCACGGAGGCAAAAGCTAAATATATATGCGTAAATGACGCGTCCCACGTTGCCCTTTATGACGCGGAAATGACTTTGGATACGATCCCCGCCACCTGCGAGGAGATGGGCTATACCGTTCACGTTGCCTCCTATGACGGACATACGGATTCCCGCAGCATTCAAGATATTCCGGCTCTGGGACACGAGTATGTGTTTGATTCATACGTTGACGACGGAGGCGTGACCAAGGCGAAATTCGTCTGCGCTCACGACCCAAGCCACTTTGAGCTGCGCAACATAGAAGATACCTGGCCGGCCTACAAGACCGACTCCGCGTCGAGCTACGTTGACGAGGAATTTGAGATCGAGGTCAGAATCGTCAACAACCCCGGACTCGTTTCCCTGAGGTTTTCCGTTTCGTTTGACAGCGAGGCCGTAGAGCTTATCAGCGCTGTTAACAAGGGCCTTCTTTACGGATATACGGTTCCTTCAAAGGACCATTCTTCCCCCTACGTTCTGAGATGGGCTGACAGCCTTGCCACCGAGAACAATAACGCCAACGGCGCCGTGGCAGTGCTGCGATTCAGAGCGCTGTCTGAGGGCGACACGGAGATCACGATCAATGCAATAGATGCCAGAGATTTCGGCGGAAGCATCCACGATTTCGTTGCTTCCGTTTCACAGGTAAGCATCGGCCCGAAGCGCATTTCCGTAACAGGCATTGAATTCGGCCAGAGCGAGGCGACTGCCGCGACAGCCGACGGGACCTACAGTCTGATGCCCTCCGTATTGCCCGGCAATGCCACGAACAAAAACGTTACCTGGTCCGTCAGCGACGAGTCGGTGGCAACCGTCTCATCTGACGGAACCGTCACTCTCATCAAGAAGGGCACTGTGACGGTCACCGCCGTTACCGAGGACGGGGGCTTTGAGGCTAGCTACGTTCTCAACGTTCTTTGCTCGCACGCCAACACTCATGCTGTGTCTGCCGTTCCGTCCACCTGCCTTGTTCAGGGTCACGACGCCTATACGGTTTGCCTGGACTGCGGCGAGATCGTTTCAGGCTCCGACGCGCTCCTGCCTCTCGGCGGCCATTCCCTTGCCGAAACCGTTGACAGCCTCTACCTCAAGACTCCTGCCGACTGCACCCATTCCGCTGTTTACTGCAAGGTGTGCTCTGTCTGCGGCGCGATCTCCGAAGAGACCTTCGAGCACGGACAGCATCTGGGCCACGATTATGTATTCTCCGGCTTCGAATGGCAGGACTCCGAAGCCAAAGCCGTATACGTGTGCGAAAACGATCACTCACACGTTGACCGAAGGACCGCGGCAGTGAACAGCGCGGTCAAGATCAGTCCGGACTGTGAAAAACCCGGCACGACGACTTATACAGCCACATACGAAGGCCATACGGACTCTATAGATATTCAGGACATCCCTGCCACCGGACACGCTTACGTGTTTGATTCCTTTGTCTGGGACGGCAAGACCGCAAAAGCAAAATACGTCTGCACACACGACGCGACCCACGTGGCGCTTTACGAGGCGTCAATAACGTCGAGCGTTGAGAACGACGCCGACTGCACCGACGTTGCCATGATCACCTACACCGCCACCTTTGACGGACACACGGATTCGATCGAACTGCCGGGTCTCGGCCATGACTACAGATTCGATTCCTTTGTCTGGACAGGCACCTCCGCTCAGGCCAAGTTCGTGTGCGCAAGGAATCCGGAGCACGTTGAGTATTATGACGCCGCCGTTACCTCCGTTGTCAAGGTCCCCGCGACCTGTACCGAGAAGGGCGTCACCACTTATACCGCCTCCTACTACGGCAACACCGAAAGCAAAGACTTTGAGGATATTCCCGCTCTCGGACATGACTTAGTGTTTGATTCCTTCGTCTGGGAGGGCACTGAAGCAAAAGCGCTTTTTGTCTGCAGCCACGATCACAGCCACACCGAATACCGGAATGCCTCTGTGACGTCGAAATCCGGAACCGCTCCCACCTGCGAGGCGAAGGGTACCACCGTTTACACGGCGACCTGCGGCTCCTACACGGATAACAAGACAGTTGACGACATACCGGCCCTCGGCCACTCCTACGTTTTCGATTCCTTCACATGGAACGGCAGCAAAGCATACGCGGTGTACCGCTGCGAGCACGACGGGAGCCACACTGAAAGCCATGAGGCCGACGTTTCCTCCGCTGTAAAGCTTGCCGCAGGTTGCGAGACCGCGGGCATCACCGAGTATACCGCCACGTACGACGGCCATACCGGCAAAATAACGCTTACTGACATATCGCCTCTCGGACATGCTTACGTCTTTGACTCTTTTGTCTGGGAAGGCACGACCGCGAAGGCAAAATACATTTGCGCAAATGACGGGTCCCACGTCGTCATGTACGATGCGGCAATGACCTTGGACACGATACCCGCCACCTGCGAGGGAGAGGGCCGTACCGTTCACGTTGCCACGTATGACGGACATGCGGATTCGGTCTACGGACAGAGCATTCCCGCACTCGGACACGATTATCATTTTGATTCATACGTTGATGACGGCGGCGTGACCAAGGCGAAATTCGTCTGCTCCCATGACCCGGCTCACTTTGAGCTGCGGGACTACGAAAGCACTCTCCCGGCGCTTTACGCCACAGAGACGCATACTTACGCCGGAGATGATTTCGAAGTAAGGATCATGATCAGAAACAACCCGGGTATCATTTCTCTGCGCCTCAATTTTGAATACGACAGCCAGAAGGTGAAATTCAATAAAGCGCAGAATACCGGCCTTCTGAACGGTTATACGCGTCCGTCCACAAACCTTGCTTCTCCTTACACTCTGCGCTGGGCGGACAGCCTTGCCACGGAGAACAATTACGAGAACGGAGAGATCGCGGTCCTGAAATTCACAGCCCTGACGGAGGGAACGTCCAATATAATTGTCCACTTCGTGGAGGCCAGAAACGCCGACGGATCAAAACTGACCTTCAGAGAAGAATCCGCCGTCATAGAAATTGGACCGAGCAGAGTTCCCGTCACCGGAATAGAGATGGGCAGCCCGTCCGCGACAGTGTCAACTGCGGACGGAACGTTTGATATCAGTGCTTCGGTAACTCCCGCCAATGCCAGCGTGCGCGACATTGTCTGGACTTCAAGCGACGAGTCCGTGGCTTCCGTTGACGGCGGGACCGTTACGATCCATAAGCACGGCACGGTCACCATCACCGCGACCACAGCGGAGGGCGGCTTCAGCGCGTCCTGCGCAGTCACGGTCAACTGCTCTCATCTGTCGGTCAATAACGTTGCCGAGATTCCGTCCACCTGCATCCGGCAGGGACGGGGCGCATACACAGTCTGCAACGACTGCGGTGAAATAGTCGGAGGCTCCGACTCTCCTCTTCCGCTTGCGGCTCACGATTTCATCGAGCTGGCCGTTCCCGCGGCCCTTAAGACACCCGCCGGCTGCACGGTTCCCGCAGTCTACCACAAGACCTGTTCCGCCTGCGGGGCTTTGTCGGATGAGACCTTCGAATACGGGACAGCTCTTGGACACAACTACGTTTTAAGCGAGTTCATCTGGGACGGCTATACCGCCAAGGCAAAATACGTCTGCAGCCGCGACGGTTCACATACGGAGCTCCATGACGCTGAGGTCATCTCAGAGGTGACGAAGGAAGCGACCTGCACACAGACGGGTATCGAGACCTACATCGCTTCCTTTGACGGGCATGAAGCCAGAAAAGACAAACAGCTCCCCGCCCTGGGACACACCTACGAGTTCAGCGAATTCGTCTGGGACGGCTACACCGCCAAAGCAAAATACGTCTGCGGCCGCGACGGTTCACATACGGAGCTCTATGACGCTGAGGTCACCTCCGTTGTTACGAAAGCTGCGACCTGCACCGATACAGGTATTGAGACCTATACGGCTTCCTATGACGGCCATGAGGCCAAGAAAGACAGGCAGATACCCGCTCTCGGGCATAACTACGAGTTCAGCGAATTCGTCTGGGACGGTTTTACTGCCAAAGCAAAATACGTCTGCGTCAACGACAGCGAACACGTTGTTTACTACAACGCCACGGTGACCGGATCGACGGTCATTGAGCCTTCCTGCACGGAAAACGGTCTGGAGACCTACACCGCAAGCTACGACGGCAAGTCAGCTTCGATCGATAACGTGCTTCCCGCCAAAGGTCATGGATTTGTATTTGACAGCTTTGTCTGGACCGGCACGACCGCGAAAGCAAGGTTCGTCTGCACCCATGACGCGACCCACGTTGAGTTCTACGATGCCGAAGTCACGTCACGCGTTGCCGCCGCTCCGACCTGCACCGAACCGGGCAGGACCGCATATAAAGCAACTTATCTTGATCATACCGACGAAACCGAGCTGGCGGATATTCCGGTCACAGCCCATAACTTCAAATACGTTGTACTGGCAGCGCCTTCGTGCGAAAAAGCGGGCCTTGGCGCCGACGTCTGCCGGGACTGCGGCTTTGCCGACAATTACAGAGTCCTCGATAAAACGGGACACATTTTCGAGGACGGCAAGTGCACAAACTGCGACGCGGAAAAGTATGACGTTACCGTATCCTACGTTTTTGCCGGCGCATCCGAAAACGATTTCACGGTCACCGGATCATACGTCACCGGCGAGCGTTATTCATATGATACGCCGGCCTTTACAGGCTATCTGTACGATATTGCCAACGTATCCGGCACAGTCGGCGGAGACGTCAACTTAACCGTTACGTATACTCCCTTGAAACAGATCGCCGTGTTGTCGATCTCCGCCGTTGACTTCGGTACGGTCTCATACGGCACGCCTTTCGGGGCTCTTGATCTCCCGGGAACGGTATCCGCCGTTACTTCGACCGGAAGCCGGGTCGACCTCAAGGTGATCTGGATGGCTGAGGATTACGATGCCTGCAGTCTCGGAATCCAGACTGTAAGAGGATACGTGTCGGGAGCATACGGCTATGAGATCGCCTGCGGTTTTGAGACCGTGCTTACGCTTTCGGTGGAAGCAGCTGTCATAACAGCCTGCGATGAGTTCGACGCGGGGGTATATCCCTACGGTACTCTGAAGGAAGACCTGCTGATCCCGCAATACGTTGCGGTGAAGCTTGCTTCCGGAGGCGAGACTGCGGTGCCTGTGGTGTGGAATGATTTCACTCTTGACGGCACCGAGACCGGAACGTATATTGCCAAAGGAAGCTTCGAACTTCCCGAAGGGTATGTCATTGCCGACAGTGCCGACGCGGAGCCTTCGTTGAGATTTGTAATACTTCCCGAAGAGAGCAACGAATACGTTCCCGCGGAGAATATAATACTCGCCAAAGAGGTTTACGAGCTTAAAGCCGGCGAGACCGCAGAGCTTGAGCTGTTCATAGTTCCTTCAGATGAGCAGTACGCTCTCCTGACAGAATCAGACAACACAGGTGTAGTCCTCACCGCCGGCACAAAGATTTACGCGGTCGCTCCCGGAGAGACTTTCGTTACAGTCAGGACTGCGGAAGGGCTGTCGGAGACGGTCGCCGTCAGAGTTCTCGAAAATGACGGAATTCCGGAGAGCGTTATCGCATCCACCGGCGCGGTCACCCTGAACGTCGGCAAGACCTACGATCTCAACGCAATACTTTATCCTTCTTACGGAGACTATACCGTCACCTGCAGCTCCGATAACGGCTCAGTCGCATCGGTTGACGGGAACGGAAGGATCACAGGCGTTTCCGGCGGAACGGCGACGGTCACCCTGACCGCGAAGAACGGCAACGTGATATCCGAAATATACGTCAAAGTCATTGGCGCCGAGGAAAAGGCTCCCTATATTCAGGCTGACAGGATCTCCGGAAGACCCGGCTCTACGATCACGCTGGTGGTCTACCTCAGAAACAACCCCGGTATCGTCTCCTACAGTCAGCACATCGTATACGACACGGATATCCTTGAGCTTATCAGGGTCGAGAATTCCAGCCTCCTCAAGGGCTACGCAGAACCCTCCGGGGCTGCTGAGAGTCCTGTGTCTGTGGGCTGGTCGGATGCCAAGGCAACCAAAAACAACGTAAGAAACGGCGAGCTTGTAAGGTTCACCTTCAGAATTGCCGACGAAGCGCCTCTCGGTATTTATAAGATAAACGTAGTTTTCAAAGACGCCGAAAATCTTGCGGGTGAAAAGGTGACCTTCATCAACGCCGAAGCGGCTGTGAAGGTCTCGAACGTGATGATGGGTGACAGTGACGGAGACGGAGAGCTGACAGACTGGGATGCGATCCTTCTTAACCGGTATCTGGCATACTGGAAGCTCACCATCGATCTTGAAGCCATGGATATCGACGGAGACGGAGAAGTCACCGACTGGGATGCGATCCTCTTCGAACGTTATCTCGCAGGCTGGAAGATAGAACTCTGGTGAACTTGACCATCGGGGCGATCCGCCGGAAAGGGCGGTCAGCTAACGAGCTCTGATCGACAACATTACATAAAGGGACGGAGGAACACGTTTCCCCCGTTTCTTTTTTTGCGGAAGCATTGGTTTGAACACGGCTGAAGCATTGCCCCCGGCACAGGGACAAAGTCCCGGGAAAAAAGAAAGATTGAAAAATTTTTAAAGATCGGCAAATTGTTGTTGACATTGGCGATCTGTAATGGTATATTGTCGTTAGCACTCGGACAAACTGAGTGCTAACAGAATAAAACGGCTGAAAAGTTGAAGGACTAAGGATAAATAAATCTGAAAAGAAAGGATCCGGCAGCTATGGCACAGAATGACGAATTGGACGCCAGAAAACTAATGATATTGAAAGCCATTATTGACGATTACATCGAAAGCTCCGAACCTGTCGGGTCAAGGACCGTTGCCAAGAAGTACGACTTCGGCCTCAGTTCCGCCACCATCAGGAACGAAATGGCAGACCTTGAGGAGATGGGCTATATTTCTTCTCCCCACACTTCGGCGGGGAGGGTGCCGTCCACAAAGGGCTACAGGACCTACGTTGACAAGATCCTTGAACCGGCGGCCTCGGATCCGGCAATGGCGAACGAGATCCTCTCGAAGCTTGAGGATAAGATGTCCGAGTACGGAAAACTCATCAAAGCCTGTGCCGAGATAGCTTCACAGCTGACGAATTACATTGCCATAGGCGTGACCCACGGCAATGCGAAAAACACCGTGAGGGCCCTTCAGATCGTCCCGGTGGATGATGCCAGCGCGCTGGTCATAGTCGTGACCGACGATAACTCGGTAAAGAGCAAGCTTGTGACCCACAACGAGAAGATCGCTCCCGACGTGCTTATCGAGATGTCGGGCATTATAAACAGGTATTTCACCGGAAAGCCCGCCAGCTCCGTAACGCTTATGACTCTCAACAGAATATCCGAGGAGGCCTCGATCTCAAGAAGCCTGCTTCTTCCCTTCGTTGACGCGATATTCGACTGTATAAAAGAGTGCGGCAAGGACGAGATCTACACCGAAGGCACGGCCCAGCTTCTCAGACATCCTGAATTTGACAGTATCGACAAAGCCAGAGACTTCATCGAGATGATCCAGGATGAAGAAAAGCTTGAACAAATAGTAAATTCGTCGGAGGATCTCGGCAACGGTCTCAGGGTCTCCATAGGAACTGAGAACGGAAATGACGGAATGAGCGATTATTCGATAGTTTCCGCCAGGTTTGACGTTGACGGCGTCTGCATCGGAACGGTAAGCGTTGTGGGACCCACCAGAATGGACTACAGAAACGTTATCTCATCCCTTGAGTTCATGAAAAAAATGCTTGAGAAAAAGAGCATAGAGAACGGTCAGAAGCTTATTGGCGACGGAGAAAAGAAAACGGAACTTCCGGACAACTGAACGGACATAACATATGAGGATAACTTTCGGCCGCGAAAGGAGAATAATTGATGGCAAAAGTTAAAATTAACGGTGACGAAAAGGATAAAAAGAACGGACAGGAAAAAGCCGACGCCGCTGAGGAAATAATAAATAAAGCCGAAGAGACGGAAGCCGGAGCCGACGAAGTAATAACGGAGGATGGTTCCGCGGAAGAGGCCGCAGGCGAAGAAGCAGGCGGCACCGACGGAAACGATTCAGGCGAGGATAAGAAAAACCAAAGCTTTTTCTCGAAGAAAAAGCATAAAGAGAACTCAAAGCACGAAAAGGAACTTGAGTCTGAAAACGAAAAGCTTAAAGCGGATCTGAACGAAGAGAAAACCAGATATCTGAGACTTCTGGCGGATTTCGACAATTTTAAGAAGCGGACCGTCAGGGAAAACGAGACCAGATATCTTGACTCCAAGGCGGACACGCTGAAGACGATACTTCCTGTGTTGGACGCTTTTGAGAGAGCTCTTAAGACAGAGGTGCCGGAGGAGTCTAAGCAGTACACCGAAGGCTATGAGATGATCTACGGAATACTTTCGGGCATTCTGAAGGACCAGGGTGTTGAGGAGATCAAAGCCCTTGGCGAGGAATTCGATCCGGGTCTGCACAACGCAGTGATGCACGTTGAGGATGAAAACGCCGGGCAGAACACCATAGTTGAGGTTTTTGAAAAAGGATACAGGATGGGCGACAGGATACTGAGATTCAGTATCGTGAAGGTCGCAAATTGAAAATATACAAACAAGTTTTTCTAAGGAGGAAAAATAAAATGGCAAAAGTTATAGGAATCGATTTAGGAACAACAAACTCCTGCGTGGCAGTTCTTGAAGGAACAGAGCCCGTAGTTATACCGAACGCGGAAGGCTCGAGGACCACTCCGTCAGTAGTCGCTTTCACAAAGCCCTCGGGGGACAAGGCTCCCGAGCGTCTTATCGGAAGCATTGCAAAGCACCAGGCAGTTACAAACCCCGAGAGGACCATCATCTCTATCAAGAGAGACATGGGTACCGACAGAAAAATACTCATCGACGGAAAGAAATACACTCCCCCTGAGATATCCGCAATGATACTCCAGAAGCTTAAAGCAGACGCGGAAAGCTACCTTGGCGAGACAGTTTCCCAGGCAGTTATCACAGTCCCCGCTTATTTCAGCGACTCCCAGCGTCAGGCTACCAAGGATGCGGGAAGAATAGCGGGCCTTGAGGTCCTCAGGATCATCAACGAGCCTACAGCAGCTGCTCTTGCCTACGGACTTGACAAGGAAAACAGCCAGAAGATCATGATATTCGACCTTGGCGGCGGTACCTTCGACGTTTCCATCCTTGAGATCGGCGACGGTGTGTTCGAGGTCCTTGCCACCAACGGAAACAACAGACTCGGCGGCGACGACTTCGACAAGAAAATAATCGACTGGCTCGTAGCTGACTTCAAGCGCGAGAACGGCATCGATCTTTCCAACGACAGAATGGCAATGCAGAGGCTCCGCGAGGAAGCTGAAAAAGCCAAGATCGCGCTTTCGGCCGTTGCTTCCACAAATATCAATATCCCGTACATCACGGCTGATTCCACGGGACCGAAGCACCTTAACGCCACGCTCACAAGAGCAAAATTCGATGAAATGACCGCGGATCTCGTTGAAAAGACCATGGGTCCGACCCGTCAGGCTATGAAAGACGCAGGTCTTTCCGCAAGCGATATCTCCAAGATAATCCTCGTCGGCGGTTCTTCAAGGATTCCCGCCGTGCAGGAAGCAGTCAAGAAATACCTTGGCAAAGAGCCTTTCAAGGGAATCAACCCTGACGAGTGCGTTGCCATCGGCGCTGCCATCCAGGCGGGCGTTCTCACCGGAGAGGTCAAGAACCTTGTTCTCCTCGACGTAACTCCTCTCAGCCTCGGCATAGAGACTATGGGCGGCGTTTTCACAAAGATCATCGAGAGAAA
>JAGCZO010000137.1 GCA_017959965.1 Clostridia bacterium
CGGGGGAACACCGATGACGGTTGCTCCACTTAGATTGGTTATGAACTAACCACCTATCCGGATTGCAGGCGGTTAGTTCTTTTTTTACTTCTTCATGATCATCACGATGAGAGTCACAATGCCGACTATAAGAGTCAGCAGAGCGAACAACTCCGCAAACGTAACCATGTCAGCTCCGGCGCTTTTGATTTGATTCATAGGCACCGCCTCCTTTCCCGAAAACTCGAGTGGAGGAAAAGAAACTTATAAGCTCCACTCGCAAGAATGGAGCAACCGCCGCCGTTATAGTGTCCCCCCGGGCCGCATTGGCGACCGCAAGTATTGTATAACAGCGAAGGCAATATCTGCATTCTTTCAATTATTTCCCAAATGCAGTCATACTCCAACATTCACCTATAAATACGAGCTATTTACGTTTTAAAACAGTATTATTTCCGGCGCCTTTCGGCTTTTTTGATTCCCGGAGATCACGCTTTTTTCTTGACACAGCTCACTCTGTTTGACAGCGAAACTGCCTGCGGCACCGGCTGTAATACTGTAAAAAACTTGCCCCGGAAAACAAAGAAAAGCGGTTTGACTGAACGGCCCTTGTTGTGTTATCATTTTCATACCTTTGAAAGGCAGGGCACATATGTTATGGAAAAACAGTTGCAAACTATTAACTCATTGTCAAGAGGATTGATGATCCTGGATCTGATCCACGAACACGGAACCATTGGCGTCACCGAATTAAGCAAGCTGATCGGCGTAAACAAAAGCAGCGCCTACAGACTTTTGAAGACCCTTGAAGAGAACGGCTACGTTGAGCAAGTCGCGGAGGGCGGAAAATATGCGCTGGGTCTGAAGCTGTGCAAGTTCAGGGAAAAAGTTCTGGACAGGTACGCTATACGCGCCATTGCCCATCCTTACCTTGAGGAGCTGACGCGCCTCACCAATGAAGCTGCCGGCCTCAGCGTGCGGAAGGGCGATACGATCTATCTCATCGACTGCTTCAGCAGCCCCCAGTATCTGGGCGTTATCCTTCAGGTGGGGGACAATGAGGAGATGCACAGCACGGCTCACGGAAAAACCATGTTCGCCGCGTTTCCGGAGGAGGAAAAAAGAAGGCTCCTTAAGGAGACAGTCAGGGAAAAGCACACGGAGAAGACGGTCGTTGACGCTGATGCGCTGATGAAAGAGGCACGTACAAACGCGGAAAGAGGCTACGCCGTGGACGATGAGGAGACGACCCTGGGAATGCGCTGCGTGGCGGCGCCGATATTTGATTTCAGCGGCAGGGTGGCCGCGGCGATAGGGATCTCAGGTCCCATAGACCGGGTGACGAAGGAAAAAATACCGGAGTACGCCGGCATCGTATGCCAGATCGCGGAAAAAATATCCCGGAAGCTGGGATACTAAGAGGAAACAGTTCAATAATAACGAAGAGCCCGGCCGTTTCACTGCTGCTAAGGAAACGGCCGGGCCTCTTCATTAAAAAGATCATGCTTTTTTGCTGGTCAGCCTTCTGTAAGCTCCGGCGCTGGTGCCGGTGATGTTCTTAAAGAGCCTTGCGAAATAAAACTGGTCTTTTATGCCTACTTCCGCGGCGATCTCGGCTATAGGCATGTCTGTTGACGTCAGGAGAGCCTGGGCGCGACTGATGCGGAGGTTGTTCAGGTATCTTGTGGGAGATTCGCCCATGAGCTCACGGAAGCGGGCGTACATGGCGGATCTGGAACAGCAAAGTATGCCGCAGAGCCCTGCCTCAGAGATTCCCGACGCGAAGTTTTCCTCGATATAGTTCTGGAGCTTAAGATAAAGATCGCTGCGTTTTTCCACGGGTCTGGCGTTTTCGAGAAGGATCTCAACGAGTCTCGCAAGGCAGGGAAGCTTTCCGGGCAGGGATGCTTCCTGCCGCGCCTTCTCGATGAGGTCAAATATTTCGTCGTTGTATGACGGGGGAAGCAGCAGCGGAAAGGAGAAGAGCTCGTCCAGCGTACGGCGGTTGTCGAGGGTGACCTCGAAGAACACCCAGTGAACGGTCATGATCCCCTCGCTGCCGGGAAATTCGTTGATGTGCTGGGTGACGTTGGCGGGTGCCACAAAAACTCCCCTCTCGTCGGTGTCCACGGGGCCGGCGTTGTCGAGCGCAAAACGGTAGGAGCCCTTGACGGTCTGGACAACTGAGAGCACCGGCATGGATTTTACTATATTTATCTCGGGATGGACCTTGGCGTTTTCAAATCCGCCGACTTTGACTTTGCCAATGGTTATTGAACTAAAGTCCATAATCGAAGCCTCCGTTTCCGGGTGTTTAAGCGGTTTACGCCACAATTATACGCGAGAACCCCGCTGTTTTCAATGAAAACGTGCCTCATCCGCTTTTGTCCGTGGACAAAAGTGCAAAACAATTGTACTATAATCAATTGAAAGCGGCGCCGTTCGGTGGTAAACTAAACCCAAAAGACCTCATGATTGAAAAGGAGGATACTGAAATGCTGAAGGATAGAAGAATTTTTTACGGTATATTGGCGATAGTTACCGCGGTCATTCTGACGGCGGGGATGCTCGTCAACGTGACGCCCGCGAGCGCCGCGGATTACGAGTATAACTTCCACTACTGGTCCTTTGACGGCGACACGAAAGATGCTTCCGGAAAGCTGGACCTTTCCGCCAACGAGCCCGAATTTGCGGCGGGCAGACACGGTCAGGCCCTTGATACCGAAGCGGGAGACGCCGTAAGGAGTTCCAAGCTCAGCGAAAAGACCACGGCGGGCTTTACGATGGGCGCATGGTTCAAGCTCAGCGGAGAAGCCAGAGAGTGGAATATAATAATGTCGAAAGGAAACACCACGGACGCTCAGCGGGACCGGGTACAGATCCACATCGGCCACGCCTCGGAAGCCAAGAAGGGCGGAATGCTTCTTACATATGCTCCTGCTACGGCCATGGCTCTTTCCACCGAGGATGAGGGCAAGGACGTCCCCTTTGAGACCTGGACACAGATCACTGTCACGTACAATCTTGAAGCAGTCAGAATGTACGTTAACGGCGAGCTTTACGCGGAAAAAGAGGCAAGCTATCCTCTCGCGGAGAGCCTTGGCAATATGAACACCCTGACTGTGGGCGCTCTCAACCACGACGGAAAGTCTCTCAAGTTCTGCGGACTGATCGACGACGCCTTCTACGCCAATTTCGCCATGGTGGAAGAGGATATCAAGGCTGCTTACGACGATCCGGCCAAGCTTAAAGCTTTTGCGGACGGTTCCGCGGCAGTTAAGGTGGACGCCAAACAGTCCGGCTCCTCAGGCGAGACCTCGGCTCCTTCCGAGACTGCGGTTCCTGAGCTCAAGTCCGGCCCCATCCTCTACTGGACCTTTGACGGCACCACGAAGGACTCATCCCATAAAGAGATGGATATCGACACGGACGGGTTCTACGCGGGCTACACCGAGGGCAAGGTCGGCAGCGGGATCATCATTGAGGATCCTCTTGTCAGCGATTATTTCCCGGAGGACGCAGACCTGTCTTCCTTCACCGCTTCCTTCTGGGTCAAGTGGGATGAGAACGACAACGGCTCCTACGCAGCCACGTTGGCGATCGCGGGCAAGGAAACGGACCACCACTTTGAGCTGTATTTCAGGGTCAATGAAAACACGGGCGGCCTGTCCTTCTACGGCACCGCCGATCAATGGAACCTGGAGAACCTGGCAAACGTTGAGAGGGGCACGTACAACCACATTGCCGTTGTCAACGGCGAAAACGGCTTAAGGATTTACCTCAACGGAGAGCCGGTCTATATTTCCGACAGACGCATCAGCCTTGACGGCCTCGGATCAACGGAGGACTTCATGACTCTCGGCGGCCTCAACGACCTTTCCCTCAAGTGCATGGGCGAGTACGACGAGTTCCTGCTGGCGTCATATGAGATCGACGAGGACTTTATCGCCAAATTATACAATGATCCCGCAGGCGCCCGTGCGGACGTTATGAAGATCATCGAAGCCAACTACCCGGAGGGCTACACGCCTCCGACGGCAACGCCGGAGCCGACGGCGACTCCGGAGCCTACCCCGACTCCCGAGGCAACTGAAGCGGCGGAGCCCACGGAAGCGGTGACGGAGATCCCCGAAGCCACCGCGACACCGGAGCCAGAGGAGACCGCGACCCCCGCACCCGGCGGCGGCTGCGGAAGCACACTGGCGGGCGGCGGAGTGATCGCTATTCTCACCGCGGCAGCGTTTTTGGCAATGAGTAAAAGGAAGAAGAACGGCTGAAGGCAGCCGGTTTAAGAGGCGGCACCCCTCCGCGGGGCGCCGCTTGCAGTAAAAAACGCACTTATTCAAAAGAACGGAGCGACGAGATCATGAAACGTCATTCTAAAAAACTATTGGCTTTGGCGCTGACGGTATGCGTTGCCGCAGGCGTGGCGGGGCTTGGCACATTGGCGGTCTTTGCCCGCAGCATGGCTGAGGCGGAGCGGCTGAGCACCATGGTCACCGATTCCCCGATGGACAAGACCCCCGAGGTCATCACGGTCACCGAGGGCGCCAACGAGGCGGCGGGGGCGGGTCCTTCCTGCGGCTACAGTCTGCTGCTTGACGGGGACGACTGGCTGCTGACAAGCACCAAAAACGAATGGGGAAAGGCCACGACAGTAAGCGTCCCCTCCAGCCTCAGCACCGCGCTTTTCAAGGCCGGAAAGCTCGGGGATCCGACGGTGGGCAGAAACGACGCGGCGGCGAAGGAGCTTGGCAACCGCACCTGGTATTTCAGAAAGACGTTTAACTACAACGGAAGCGGAAAGAACGTTTACCTTTGCTTTGACGGCGTTGCCGACCGCATGGAGGCATACATTAACGGGACGAAGGTTGGCTCTCACCAGGGCATGTTCGGCGGCCCGTACATTGACGTTTCCGAATACCTGAAAAAGGGCGAGAACGAGCTCGTGGTCCAGCTGAAGGCGGTCATCGATTACACCAGAACGGTGGTCTTCAACTGCTCCTACGCATGGCACTACGCGGATCTTCCGCCAATAGGCATCTGGAATTCCGTGAGGATAGAGGACAGATCCGACACCTCTCTCGACCATCCTTTTATAACTACCGTTTCACACAAGACGGGCACCATGGACATGTCCATAGACATTACGGGCCCGGAGAACAAAAAGATCGGCGGCACGGTGTACTGCACGGTAACGCCGAAGAATTTTGAGGGAAAGACCTATTCCTTTACGTACAAACTTCCGGCGGCGGAGGGGACGGGCGACAGGAACGCAAGGCTCCGCTTTGACCTTCCGGAGTTCAAGCTCTGGTGGCCAAACGGCTACGGCGAGCAGAATCTTTACACGCTGGAGACTCTTTTCGTTGACGACAACGGAGGGCGTTCCTACGCCAGCTCTGACTTTGGCGTTAGAACTCTCGAGATGACTTCGGGGGCCCGGAAGGAGACCTCCAACATGTACAACCGCACCCCTGTGGTCAACGGAAAAGCGCTTTTTCTTAAGGGCGCCAACTGGTGCACCATTGA
Organism: Clostridia bacterium; assembly: GCA_017959965.1. Classification (GTDB taxonomy): domain Bacteria; phylum Bacillota; class Clostridia; order UBA1212; family UBA1212; genus UBA1212. Next base: position 5,509 of record JAGCZO010000137.1, read on the forward strand.
CGCGGCAATGAATTTCACCCGGGAGGACTACGACAGGATACTCTCCAGGGCTTACGACCAGGGCATCAACGTTTTCCGCTCCTGGGGCGGCGGCATGGTGGAGACCGAGAATTTCTACGATCTGTGCGATGAGTACGGAATACTTGTCTACCAGGAGTGGCCCTGCTGCTGGGACAGCCAGAAAACGCAGCCTGAAGCAGTGCTGTACGAGACTGTTGAGCTGAACACCAAGAGGATAAGGAACAGGGCAAGCCTCATGGTCTACGGCGGAGGAAACGAAGGAGAAGCCGTTCCGGAGGACAAGGTCATGAACCGGATCGGGACCTTGACGTATAAATACGACGGCACAAGGGATTTCTGGAGGCAGGACGGCGGCGTCGGAGCCAACGGCATCAGCCACAACCACATCCACTGGGGCGGAGAGGATCCGGAGAACTATGCCGAGATCTACTACAACTGGACCAGCAACCTCCACGAGTACGGACTTGACGCGATGATGAATATGGAATCCATTGCCAGATTCGCCACGAAGGAGGAAATGGAGCAGTGGCCGATAGATCCGGAGGGCACTATTGCCTACCACACCGCCACCTTCAACGGAATGAAAGGCTGGCAGCAGACTCCCTACGGCTACGATATCGACACGTTTATACATTACGCTTCCCAGTTTGTGGAGGTGGACAGCCTTGAGAGCCTTGTGAAGGGAAGCCAGATCGCCCAGACCATGGCGGACTATTTTTCCGCGTTCAATTCCCGCGTGAACTTCCCCGTCCAGTCGATGGTCATGTATTATAAGTTCAACGACGTCTATCCGGGAGCTTCATGGGCGGTGGTGGACTACTACGGATCGCCGAAGATGGCTTACTGGTTCCTCCAGGACGCCTACGCGCCCCTTACCGCCGGCCTTAAAGCGGACCGCTACGACACCTACAACAAATCCGACAAGTCTGTTGACTTCCCGGTTGTGGTGCTTGACGACGCCGACGAGCTGGCGTCCTCAAACTGGAAAGTGGTGGTTAAGGCCTACAACAGCCGCCTTGAGACCGTTAAGGAGTCACAGTTTGAGGGCAACGGGTCCGTGGATATGAATAAAGAGGTGGGAAGGTTTACTCTCACTGAGCAGGAGACGGATTCGGCGCCTCTGTTTCTTGTGACAACGCTCTACAAAGACGGTGTTTACGCCGCCAGAAACTATATGTTCATGAATTCCAGCAAGGATCCGGGCTGCCTTTTCGCGATCCCCGCGGCCGACGTTGAGTATACGGTCAGCGGCAATAAGGTCACGCTTAAAAACAACAGCGCCGTACCTGCCGTCGGCGTCTATCTTAGTGCAGGCGCGGATTCCGACAAATTCAGACCTTCCGACAACTACATCTGGCTCGAGCCCGGAGAAACTTACACCGTGGATATCAAGGCGGGAGCTGTGTCATCTCTTGAGGGCTTCAACCTGCTGGACAAGAGCAGCGCCAATGCTCCTTCCGTGCCCAAAAATCTCAAGGCAGCGGCGGAGAGCTACGAAAGTATCAGGATCAAATGGGACAAGCCCGGCGACGCGTCGTCCGTACGCTACTACGAGCTTTACGTCGACGGAGAACTGACCGGCCTCATCAAGGGGACCGCGTCGGAATATCTGATCACGGATCTCAAAGAAGTCACCGAGTACAAGATCGAGATTGCCGCGGTGGGAAAGAACGGGGAAAATTCCGGCAAGACCGGAACGGTCAAATGCGTGACTCTCCACGATGAAAACCCGCCTTACGCGACTACCTTCGAGATGAA
>JAGCZO010000138.1 GCA_017959965.1 Clostridia bacterium
AGAAGCAGCGGCACCATCGAAGCAAAAAATACCGCGATGAAGGAAATGGCAGAACCTCCGGAATCACCCGTTTTTATAAAATAACAAACGACAGTCGGAAGAAAGATCAGAAGATCCTCCGCGATACACAAAATATATACCGACGCGATCTTTGCGCTGATGACCACGGGAGTCCTTACAGGCAGCGACTCGATAAATTCGTAGTCCTTTCCCGAAAAGATGGTTCCCTGCATCTGACCGAAGGTTGTAACAAAGGTGAGCATCGCAGCGGCGGATAGCATAAAAATAAGTATCTCACGGCTGTCCAGCTCGTTTACGATCATTTCCTCCCCTGCCTGCTGTATATCGCTGAGCATGGGTGTGAAAAAGAACATAATGTTGTAAAAAGTCGAAGCGGCAAGAAAAATAAGCGCAAACAGACCAAGCTGTTTAAATACCGGCTTCTGACTGTTTTTCCGTCTGTTCACACTGATCCCCGATAAGAAGAACGCCTTGGTAAGAGTAATGAAGTTACTCATTGTTTACCTCCAGGAAATAATCCTCAAGGGAACTGGAAACAGTGATCTCCTCCATGGTTCCGCAGGCCGCGATCCTGCCGTCCTTGATTATTGCCACTTTGTTGCAGAGCTTTTCGGCCACTTCAAGAACGTGGGTGGAAAAGAAGATCGAATTGCCTTTGGCGGCATATTCCTGCATCATGGATTTGAGCATGTGAGTCGCCTTGGGGTCAAGGCCCACAAAGGGTTCGTCCAGAACGAGTATCTTCGGCTCGTGAAGAAATGCGGACATGAGCACAAGCTTCTGCTTCATGCCGTGAGAGTAGCTCGAAACAAGATTTCCGAGGACGTCGTCAAGTTCAAAGGATCTTGCGAAGCTCATCACCTTGTCCTTGTCGTAAGGCGTTTTGTAGATCGAAAGAATGAACTTGATGAAGTCGATGCCCCGCATATACGCGTATATTTCAGGGTTGTCGCTTATGTAGGCCATTTCGGATTTGCAGGCAATGGGATCCTCTTTTATGGACCTTCCGTTGACAGTGATCTCGCCCTCGCTGAAGCCGAGAATTCCAACGAGACATTTTATAGTCGTGGATTTGCCGGCGCCGTTAAGCCCCACAAAACCGAAAATATCACCGCTTTCGATATCAAGGTTTATGTTCTCAACGGCATTCTTTTTTCCGTCATAGCTTTTGGTAAGATTTCTTATGGTTATCATATTGAATGCCCCGTAAATTATTAAAGGATGAGATCTTATCTGAGATCAAACTCAGCCGTAAAGCGGTCCGTAAGCTCCGCAGGCTCTGTAATCCGCGCCCTCAAGGTCCTTTGTACCGAAAGCGGACCAGGAATGAGGCCTGAATATATAGGAGTCCGGAACGTTGTGCATGGATACCGGGATCCTGAGCATCGACGCCAATGTGATAAGATCCGAGCCAACGTGTCCGTAGACCGATGCGCCGTGATTGGCACCCCAGTTGGCCATTACAGAATAAACGTCCTTAAATGCGTTATTTTCGGGATCAAGGCGTGGTACGAACCAGAGAGAGGGCCAGGTGGGATCAGTCCTCATGAGAAGCTTCTTATCGACGTCGGCGGGAAGCTCAACGGTCCAGCCCTCTGCTATCTGAAGAACAGGCCCCAGGCCGTCAACAAGATTCATTCTTGCCATGGTTATCGGCATGGTTCCCTGAGACGAATACTGAGAGGAAAAACCGCCGCCCCTGAAATAGCCTTTGTTTGCGGGAGCCCATTTGACAGCCTTCAGAACGTTCTTAATATCTTTTTCGGTTACCTCCCACCACCTCTTCATTACGGAATTGCCGTTTTTATCCTTCATGGCTCCGCAACCGTCGAGCGCCGAAGCGCCTGAATTCAGAAGATGCATAAAGCCGTTTTCTGCAAGCCCTTCAGGAGTATAGCCTGTGACCCTTTTGACCGCTTCCTTTGACCAGTACGTACGAACGTCCGAGAAAATGGGACTCATATTGGAGATAAGATGAAGAAGCAGCATTGTCATGCCGTTCATGGTATCATTCTCGGTGGCAAGAACCGTCGGTCTGCGCTTTCCGTTCCAGTCGAAGGAGGTATTAAGTATCGCCTCCGTAAAATCCGCGTTGGGCATAAAATCGGTCCATTGGCGCTGACC
>JAGCZO010000139.1 GCA_017959965.1 Clostridia bacterium
CGTAAAGCATGACGCCACTGATCCGTCGCAGACACCGCTTTGATATCTGTTCCCGGCGGCATGCGTAAAGAGCGTTAAATTCTCGTTTTTAACGAGTTTCCATGTTTGTTCGCTGTTCAGTTTTCAATGTCCGTAACGCCCCTTTTTTGAGGCGCCCGACCATAATACCACCAAAGCACTACCCTGTCAAGCACTTTTTTCGAATTTTTTAAAAATTTTTCAGCTGTTTTTGAAACTCGATTTTTGCTGTTGTTTTAGGTAAAAACAAAAATATCACGCGGCATTGGCGGGAAATATTTTTTAAACATTTTTAAAGATTTCCCGGAAAAAGGCTTGTTTTTGCCCCGGTTCCGGCGATCCTTCGCGGCAGTGGCGGGAGGCGGCAGAGCGATCATTCCGGAGAAGGAGAAAATGCCGCCCTTTTTTCGTTTTTGCAGGCTTGAAAACCTATGGCTTATGTGGTTTAATTCTCTTGGCGGCGGCAGGGGCGAAGACCGTGTCGTTTCATTGGCGGCGTCGGCCGTAAAACGCCGGCTGTAAACCGTTAGCTGTAATCTGTAAGATGTATGAAAACAAGGAGATATCGTTGGTTATGAAATATGATTTTTCGGGAATCAGAAAACACAGTGAAGGAAGGATCGCTTCCAAGCTGCTTGTGGGCTGCGGAAACAGCGTTAAGATCAACGGCGAGACGGTCTGGGAGGACTACGACGGTTTTGCGTCGGCGGAGTCAAAGAAGCCGATCACCGCGGATTCGATCTACAGGCTGTGCTCAATGTCAAAGCCGATCACGGGCGTGGCGGTCATGCAGCTGGTGGAGCAGAGGAAGATCGACCTGTTTGACAGTATTGCCAAATTCGTTCCCACGCTGACAGGCTTTGGCGTCGGCGCGTTTGGCGAGAACGGCGAGTTCGTGAAGGTTGCCGACGCAGAGCGGGATATCACGGTTTTCGATCTTCTCACCCATACCAGCGGTCTTGCCCAGGCGGATTTCGGCTTCCAGATGTCGGACAAGGTCATTATGCGGGAGTATTTCAAGCAGGGAGCGAAGCTTGCCGACGTGGTGCCCCATTTCAACAAAGTTCTGCTGGACAGCCAGCCCGGCGCAGCCATGGGCTACGGAGCGATCCTTGCCTATGATCTTCTCGGCTATATTGTCGAGGTCGTTTCGGGCATGCCCTACGGCGAGTACCTTAAGAAAAACCTGACGGGTCCCCTCGGCATGGTCGATACCACCTTCCATCCCACGGCGGAGCAGATGGATCGGGTCGTCGATCTGTATGAGGCCAACGGCGAGACCTGGAAGCTGGAGCCCCGCAGCACGACGGAAAGCATGTACGGGATCCCTCAGTCCTACGAGGCAGGCTCCGCCGGTCTGTTCGGCACCCTGAGAGACTACCAGACCTTCGCGGAAATGCTTCTCAATTTCGGCACGTATAAGGGTGTTAAGATCCTTGACGCCAATCTCGTCCGCCTGATGAGCACTCCCCTCAACCGTCCGGACACTGTCGGCTACAACATCGGCCAGGTTTGGGGCCTTTCGATGCGAGTCATCAATAACCCCGACCCCAACATGGTTCCTCCCGCAGGAACCTTCGGCTGGAGCGGCGCTTACGGAACTCACTTTATAGTCTGCCCGCGCTGCAATCTTTCCGCGGTCTACTGCACCAATCTGACCAACGCAGGCGGTTCGGGAGCATACACAGCTTTCGAGTTCGAGCAGGATATTTTCGGCGCGTTAAAGAAAGCCGAAGGCTGATAATTATATTGCCAATTCCAATGGCGGAGAAAAGCCGCGGCCCCCGTTTTTCAGCGGGCCGCGGCTTCTTTTTCACTGAGCAGTTATACATTTATACGCTATCGTTCCCGGCTGCCAGCATTGCCATTCCTCCGTAGCAGAGCACCGAGACGATCCGGGAGTATTCCTCGACCTTGGGCCTCGGCTCCGTGGAGTACCATCTTCTGTACACTTCCATGCAGCCCGCGATTATAAAGTCGGCGGACAGCTCAAGCTTTTTGCCTGTGAGACCGTACTTTTCACTGATGACCCGGCTGGATTCGCTGCGTACCGCCTGCATTATCGATCTGCTGAGGGCCGAGCTTTCCCTCATTCTGAAAAGCTGTCCGTAGAAATCCATGTCTCTGTTAAGTATATCCACCAGAACGGTAAAGAAAAGGTACGGTACCTCGTCCCGGGCGGATACCGGATTCATTTCGATGGATCTCCTGAAGGCTGCTCCGATCTCGTCCGCAATGGTCCTGTCCAGCTCGTGGATGCCGCTGTAGTAGTTGTAGAAAGTCTTGCGGTCCACGTTGGCCCTGGCCGCGAGCTCCGTCACGCTGATCTCGTCGGGATTTCTCCCCTCGCCGAGCATTTCCGCGTAGGCGTTGCGGATCTTCTTAAGGGAGTCCCTGATACGCTTGTCGGGCTTTTTACCCTCGGAAGACATGGTCTTGAGTTTTGAATTCGTCTGCTGTCTGGCCTTGCTGCTCATTTTTTCTCTTGAAAACTTTGAGTTAATGATCTCCTGCTCACCTTGCCGTGCCCCGTAAATTATTCTACATAATTCAATATTTTGCGGAATAATCTACACTTGTAGATTATATACCGCCGTCAGGGAGCCGTCAACCCTATTTTAGAGTTTTAAATAAATACATATTGTTGTAAAATGGTTTCACCCGAGCGGGAGGACTGCAGGCCGGACAAGGCGCCGCGGATTTCTCCGAAAATCAGCGGACAGCGTTCCGGCAGGTCGTATTAATGAACGGAAACAACGTATTTCTGAATTGCATGGCGGAGGAAGGTAATCCGGAGCGGATCAGCGCCCGGGATTATCTTCTTATTCCTTTGTCGAAAAGAGTCTATATCGTCCTCAACGACGGCTCCGCGCCGCGGTCGATCATCTCCATATGCGAAAATATAATTGCCAAGGAACAGGATGACTTTGTCATTTACGTTTTCTGCGGCAGGGAGAGCGGCATTGGCGATAAGATCAAGGAGACCTTTGGCGAGAGTTCAGCCGTCAAAGCGATAATCGTCGGCAACAAAGTCGAGATGTATCTGAAGGCCGCCGACGTCATCTTTTCAAAGTTCAGCCTCTTCAGCGAACAGGGGAAGACTGTTGCATACAAGCCCGCGGGAAAAACCAAAATTGCTTTCAGCAAAGCATACAGAAGTATAGGCGGCGCCATTTCCGCCGCCAAAAGGTTCCTGGAAAGAAGATAATAGCACAGGAACGATAGAACTGCAGCGGTCCCCTTCCGGCAAAAGGATACCGAACGGCCGCGGCACAGAGCACTCAGTACGGAGAGTTTTTCAAAAATGGGTACCACCACACTGAACGGCATCACCTACGCCGACATGATAAGGGGCGGAGCGGCGATGCTGAACCGGAACAGGGCCGTCGTCAACGACCTGAACGTCTTCCCGATACCCGACGGAGACACCGGCGACAATATGTTCATGACGATAGAATCCGGCGTTGACAGCATTGGCGCCAAAGCCTACGACGACCTTGGGAAGACTGCCAGGGCCATTGCCGCGGGCATGCTGAGCGGCGCCAGGGGCAATTCCGGCGCCATCCTTTCCCAGATCTTTGCGGGTATTTCCAACGGTTTCGAGGGTATCAGCGACGCGGGCATACCGGATATCTGCCGGGCTTTCGAATGCGGCGTGCGTCAGGCGTATAAGGCGGTAAAGGAGCCCGTGGAGGGCACTATCCTGACCGTTTTCAGGGAAGCGGTGAACTACGCAAACTCCAGGTCGGCCGCCGATTCCACCGTTGAGTCCTATCTTGATGATCTTATAAAAGAGCTTTATGCGTCGCTTAAGCGTACGCCGGATCTGCTGGCCGTTCTGAAGGAAGCGGGCGTTGTCGACAGCGGCGGCGCAGGTTTTGTGTACATTGCCGAGGGTATGAAAAACGCCCTCTTCGGAGACGTTCCGGTATACGAAAAGGAAGCCTCAGGAGCCCAGGCCCATCAGATCGACATCACCACCTTCACAGAGGACAGCGAGCTTAGGTTCGGCTACTGCACGGAGTTTCTGCTCCGTCTGCAGAACAGAAAGTGCGACGTTGCCGGTTTCGATCTTAAAAAGATATCCGATTATCTTGAATCCGTCGGAGACTCCGTCGTTGCCTTCATGGACGGTTCCGTTGTGAAGGCCCACGTTCACACCTTTAAACCCGGCGACGTTCTGAACTATTGCCAGCAGTTCGGCGAGTTCCTGACCCTGAAGATCGAAAACATGACTCTCCAACACAACGAGACCACCGTTAAAAACAGCTTTGAGATGAAGGACGACTTTGAAATGAAGACGAAGCCTCACAAGCGCTACGGTCTGGTCTGCTGCGCGGCGGGCGAGGGTGTGAAGAATATGTTTTCCGACGTAGGCTGCGACTTTGTGGTTGACGGCGGTCAGAGCATGAACCCCGCTGTGGGAGATTTTCTGAAGGCCTTCGACGAGGTCAGCGCCGACACGATCTTCGTGTTCCCCAACAACGGAAACATAATAATGACCGCCAACCAGGCGGCGGAGCTCTACGACAAAGCCAACGTCAAGGTGATCCCCACCCGCAGCATCGGCGCCGGTTATGCCGCCGTCTCGATGTTCGATCCCTCCGGCGAGGAGGACGAGGTCCTGTCGGGCCTTCAGGAAGCCGCTGATGAATCTCTCACCGCAATGGTCTCAAGAGCAGTCAGGGACACGGACAAGGACGGGGTCGCCATCGTAAAAGACAACTACATCGGCTTTGTGGGCAGCACGGTCTATTCCGGTTCGCCGGACAAGAACGAGGCGGCTCTGGAGCTTGTGAAAAAAATACCCGTCGACGATTTTGGCGTGTTTATGATAGTCCGGGGCGCGGACACCGCGGAAGACGAATGCGAAAAGCTTGCCAAAGTCATTGAGGAAGGCCACAGGTCCGCCGAGGTCATTACAATTGACGGAAAGCAGCCCATCTTCGACTACATTTTCATTCTGATGTAACAGCGCCCGGATCCCTGAGGATCGCGCCGATAATATAAAGAACTTTGCGCGGCGCTGCGCGCCGCTCACATAATAAACAAACGGAGGATATTATGTTAGTACTTTTCACTGATACCGACACCGACATAACACCGGAGGTCGCCGCCAAATACGGGTATAACCTTATCAGCATGCCCTACAGCATCGACAGCAAAACCACCTACCCCTACGTTGACTTTGACGTTTTCGACGGGAAGGCGTTTTACGACGGCCTGCGCGGCGGCAATCTGCCGAACACCAGCGCGATACCCATTGAAAAATACGTTGAGTATTTTGAGCCCCACTTTGCTGCGGGGAACGACATATTCTACGTTCATTTCTCCCGCGCCATGACCGCCACCTTCGACAACATGGACAAGGCCGTTGCTCAGCTCAAGGCCAAATACCCCGAGCGCAAGTTCTATGAGGTCGACACCAAAGCCATCACCACCCTCAGCTACGCGATAGTCGTGGAGATCGGAAAGCTCTTCAAGGAAGGCAAGACCGCCGAGGAAGTCCTGGAGTGGGCCTCTAAGGAAGTGGATAAGTACACGATGTATTTCTTTGCCGACGATCTCAAGTTCTTCAAGCACAGCGGACGCGTCAGCGGCATTGCCGGCACCATGGGCAACCTCCTCGGCATCAGACCCATCATATACATGAGCGCCGAAGGAAAAATGGTCTCCATAGGCAAGGAAAAAGGCCGTGCCAAAGCCATTGCCCGACTCCTGGCTTACATGGAAGAGCTTGGCGATGACGTCAAGAACCACAGCATATACATCGGACACACCGACGCGGAGAATCTCGTTGAAGAGCTGGCCCAGTCCCTCAAGGAAAAATTCGGCGACGATATCAAATACGAAGTGGTCATTGTCAACCCGACAGCCGGAAGCCACTGCGGTCCCAACGGGATCGGACTTTGCTTCCACGCAAGACACAGATAATTGAGATACAGACAGCGCGGGCACTTACGATGGTCGAGATCAAAGAAGTAAAATCACGTTCTCAGATCAGGGATTTCATAAATTTCCCCCTGGATCTGTATAAGGGCAACCCCTGCTTCGTTCCGCCTCTTTACGGGGACGAAAAGAAGATGTTCGGGAAAAAATTCGTTTATTCCGACACCTGCGAATCAGTCTTTTTCAACGCCTATAAGGACGGAAGGATCTGCGGCAGGATACAGGGCATCATTCAGAGAGCGGCGAACGAAAAGAACAACGAAAAACGGGTACGCTTCACCAGGTTTGACTCCGTTGACGATGACGAGGTGGCCGAGAAGCTCTTTGGCGCCGTTGAGGAGTGGGCCATCGCCAAAGGAATGGATACGGTGGTGGGACCCCTTGGCTATTCGGATCTTGAGCGGGAAGGCTTGCTCATAGAGGGTTTTGACAAGGTCTCCACCTTTGAGGAGCAGTACAATGCGGAATACTACGCCCGGCTCATCGAAAACAGAGGCTACGAAAAAGAGGTGGACTGGGTCGAGAGCATGATCCGGCTTCCCGAGGGCGGTATTGACGAGCGGGTCTTCAGGCTGGAGGAGATGCTTTTTAAGCGCTTCAGGCTCCATTTCGGCACCGCGAAAAACACCGGCGAGTTTCTGGACAAGTACGCGGACGGCTTTTTCGAGCTTCTTGATAAGTCATACGAGAACATCTACGGCACTGTTCCCTTCACGGACGCGATGAAAAAAATGATGATCGACAATTTCAGGCTCATCATCGACCTTCGTTACGTTGCCGTGATCCTGAACGAAGAGGAAAAGGTGATAGCCCTGGGGATCTGTTTCCCGGCCATCGGAGGCGCGGTGCAGAAGTCCGGAGGCAGACTCACTCCGGCGACGGTTCTGAGAATCCTGAAGGCCGTCAAAAAGCCCAAGGTCATCGATTTCGGCCTTGTTGGCATCGATCCGAAATACATGAATTTCGGTATAGGCGAGGCCATCGTGGCTGAGGTGGCGAGAATGCTGGAGGACAGCGGTATCGATCACGCCGAAACAAATCTCAACCTGGAGGACAACGAGGCCATCCGCTCTATCTGGAAATACTTTGACAGCGAGGAGCACAAGCGCCGCCGCTGCTACGTAAAAAAACTTATCTGATTTTAACGCTCCGGCGCCTGATTTTTGTTCTTTGCCGGGGCAACGATAATTGTCAACAGGAGATCTTATGAAGCTTGTTATTGACTGCATGGGCGGCGACAACAGCCCCGGCGCCAACGTGGCGGGAGGCGTTCTGGCCCTTGAAAAGTATCCGGATCTTACTCTGGTCTTCAGCGGCGACGAGGCCGCGATAAAAGCCGAAATCGAAAAGACAGGCTTTACGGACAGCAGCCGCTATGAGATACTTCACGCGCCTGAGGTCATCACCGGTGAGGACAAGCCCACCGACGCCATACGTTTAAAGCGCGAAAGCTCCATGATGAAGGGCATCAAGCTGCTCCGGGAGAGCGAAGATATTGACGGTATCGTTTCCACCGGCGCTACAGGCTCACTGGTGGCTGCGTCGACTCTCCGCATCGGGCGGCTGGAGGGAGTCTTCAGACCCGCGTTCTGCCCTATTTTACCCGCAATGAACGGCGGTATCGTTGGCGTATGCGACAGCGGCGCCAATGTTGACTGCCTGCCTCTGCAGCTGGTACAGTTCGCGGTCATGGCAAGCGCCTACATGGAGCACACCTTCGGCATCGAAAATCCCAGGATCGCCCTTCTCAACATCGGAACCGAGTCGGAAAAAGGCGACGAGCTAAGGAAAGAAGTCTACAAAAGGCTTTCCGCCCTTCCCGGCATCAATTTCGTTGGCAATATGGAGAGCCGGGATCTGCTTTCCGGGAAATATGACGTTGTCGTTTGCGACGGTTTTTCCGGCAACGTTCTCATCAAGACCACCGAGGGCACCGCGCTCCAGCTGATGAAAAAGATCAAAAAGGACATCTATTCGAGGACGGTCTACAAGCTCGGCGCCCTTTTCATGAAAAAAATGTTCTCCGACATGAAGGAGTTTATGAACTACCAGCGCTACGGCGGCAGCGTTCTCCTGGGTACCGAAAAGATCATCGTCAAGGGGCACGGAGCCAGCGACAAGGTGGCCGTGGCAAAATGCATCGAGCAGGCCCGGAGCATGAAGGGCAGCGGCCTTAACGGTATTATCGCGGAAAAGATCGCGGCGATCCCGGAGGACGAGGCTGAGCCTGAGAGCTGATTTTAAAAATAATACCCGCGGGAAAGGCTGCGGGCGCAGACAACACATATTTTAGCGAAAGGATACTTATTATGTTTGAAGAAGTAAAAAAACTGCTTGTCAAGGAACTCCGTCTGAAGGACGTTGAGATCACGCCCGAGTCCAGGATCAAGGAAGACCTGCACGCTGATTCACTGTCCGTTCTGACTCTTCTCATGACCATCGAGGAAGAGTTCAACATCACCATCCCCGACGAGGAGCTCATGAAATTCAATACCGTCGGCGACGTGGTAAAATTCCTTGAAGGACTCAAAAAATAAAGGCGGTGCATTTCCCACCAATAATTTGCAATATAATAACCAAACGCGGTCCCCGGGCCTTAAAGGCTCACGGGACCGCTGTTTTTGATGCCGGCAGTATCCGGAAACAGAAGATATAACAAATATTACAGATATATCTCCCGCAATCCGGGGGGAAGCTTTACCTTCACCACAGCCGCCTCAACGTCAACGTCCAGGACAACGTCCGGAAGCACGGGTATCAGGATAGTCTTGCCTTCGGGAGTTTCAACGTTATAGATGTCGTTGCCCACTCCGAGAAACACGTCGGTTATGCGCCCGAGCTCGTTTCCGTCGTCCTCAAGCACAAGGCAGCCGATAAGATCGCCGATAAAGTAACGGCCTTCCGGCAGCTTTATCGCGTCCTTCCGCTCCACCTGAAGCTCGATCCCCCGCATACGGTCAGCCTGGTCCCGGTCGTCAACGCCCTCAAGCTTTAAAACTACAAACTTGTTGGTGAACTTGACGCCCTTTACCTCGACCCTGCGGCGGACGTCTCCCGCGAGGAGAAGTACGCTTTTCAGTTTGCGGAAACGGTTCACGTCATCGGTGTCCGGCAGAACCTTAACTTCTCCGTGAACGCCGTGAACGTTAACGATCTTCCCGATGGTAATGTAATCCAGCATCCGTTAACTCCTGAGAGAGATCATTCGATATCCACGTAGACCTGCTTGCCGCGGCTCTTGGCGCCGGATCTGATGATGGTGCGGATCGCTTTGGCAATTCTTCCGTCCTTACCGATGACTCTGCCGGTCTCTTCCTCTGCTACAGAAAGTCTGAGGTAGATACCGTCCTCTGTTTCCTCTTCTGTTACTCTAACAGCATCCTTGTTATCAACAAGCATCTTTGCAATTGTTTCAAGAAATTCTTTCATAACACTATTCCTTCCGATTATTTTCGCTATATAATATCATTTGTCGGGCAAAAAACAACCGCTCTCCAAATGAGATCAGCAATCATGCTTTTGCTTTCTCGATCAAAGCCTTGACTTTGTCAGTGGGCTGAGCGCCTTTTTTGATCCACTCTTCTGCTTTCGCAAGATCGATGGTGTACTCAGCGGGATCCTTAAGAGGATTGTAAGTGCCTATTTCTTCGACAAAACGGCCGTCTCTTGCAAACCTTGACTCAGCAACCACGATTCTGTAAAAAGGAGCTTTCTTCGCGCCCATTCTTCTTAATCTGATTTTTAACATTTTTTCTACCTCCAAAAAAATTGCGATCTATTTGTAAAAGCGTCTTACGCCAAAAGCGCATCCGCTCTTAACAACTGTTTTATGTTTAAAGCCTTCAGAATCCGAATTTTCCTCCCGGATTGAAGCCGCCTTTTCCGCCAAAGGGATTTCCTCCGCCGAAGCCTTTTCCGCCCTTTCCGCCTTTTCCGCCGGACATCTTCTTCATCATCTCCCGCATCATTTCAAACTGGCGTATGAGTTTGTTAACGTCCTGCACCGAGGTACCGCTTCCCGCGGCGATCCTCTTACGGCGGCTGGCATTGAGGATACCCGGATTTTTGCGCTCTTTGGCGGTCATGGAGCAAATGATGGCTTCCGTCCTCACCATGCCCTTCTCGTCAATATCCTCCTCGCGGATCTGTCCTGCCACTCCCGGCATCATCCCCAGCAGCTTTCCGATACCGCCCATCTTCTTGATCTGCCTGAGCTGGCCCAGGAAGTCTTCAAGGGTGAAGGTCTGCTGCCTGATCTTCTGCTCCAGTTCCCTGGCCTCTTTCTCGCTGTACATCTGCTCAGCCTGCTCGATAAGACTGAGGACGTCGCCCATGCCAAGGATCCTGCCGGCCATGCGGTCGGGCTTGAAGGTCTCAAACTCGTTCATCTTCTCTCCGACGGAAGCGAATTTGATAGGCTTTCCTGTCATCTGGGCAACGGAAAGCGCCGCGCCGCCTCTCGTATCCGAGTCAAGCTTCGACAGTATGACGCCGCTGATGTCAAGTCTCTCGTTAAAAGCCACAGCCACGTTGGCGGCGTTCTGACCCGTCATTGAGTCCACCACCAGCAGTATTTCCGAGGGATTGACCGCTTTTTTGATGTTCTCAAGCTCCTCCATGAGCCTGTCGTCTATCTCAAGGCGACCTGCGGTATCTATGATCACCACTTCGTTAAGGGACCTGAAGGCTCTTTCCTTGGCGTTCTTTGCGATCTCAACGGGGCTCGTGCCGTCCGGCATTGAGAACACCGGCACCTGGATCTGTCCGCCAAGGACCTCCAGCTGTTTGATAGCCGCCGGCCTGTAGACGTCGGCCGCCACCAGCAGCGGGTTCTTGTTTTGTTTCTTAAGCATCAACGCAAGTTTAGCCGAAGCGGTCGTTTTACCGGCGCCCTGAAGACCCACCATCATGATAACGTTGGGCGGTGTCCTTCCCAGGTCAAGCTTCGCCTCGTTTCCGCCAAGAAGTTCCTTCAGTTCGTCGTTTACGATCTTCACGACCTGCTGTCCGGGGTTCAGTCCCTCAAGGACCGACGAGCCGACGGCCTTTTCCGAAACGATCTTTGTGAAGTCCTTAACGACTTTATAGTTTACGTCCGCCTCAAGCAGCGCCAGACGCACTTCACGCATCAATTCCTTAACGTCACTTTCCGTGACTCTGGACTTTCCTCCGAATTTACGCATCACTTCGGAAAGTTTTGACGCAAGATTTCCAAAAATCATAGCTTATCTCCGTAAATTCCCGTTTCAGATGATCTCAACGAGTTCATTGGCGGCGGCCTCAAGTCTGTCGCAGGTATCCAGCAGCTCGCTGTTTACCGCGCTCTCTCTGACGAACTGAGTAAGGCTTTTGACCTCGGCCAGCTTCTCTTCCGCGGCCCTGAAACGGCCGCAAAGCCCCAGTTTTTTCTCAAAGGTCTCAAGCTCGCCCCGGGCCTTCGCAATGCTCTGTTGCACCGCCTGTCTCGACACGCCAAGCTCCCCCGCTATCTCGCTCAGGGTCATGTCATCGCCAAAATACATTTCCACCGTCTGCCTGTGCTTCTCGTCAAGCAGAGGCCCGTAAAAGTCAAGCAGCAGATTGATATCAGTTATTTCGTCCACCAGTCATCACTCTCCGCGGCCTGTCAGTCACAGCCAAAATATTCCCCGCCTTCGCCGCAAAAACGTTTCCGCAGGCGGCCTGTCAAGCGAAGCGGTTGACAGTATAATACATCAAAAAGCGCGTGTCAAGAGGGAAATGTTTGCCGGCTCACCTGCAACCCGGTTTGGCCGACCGCTTTTGCATATGACATGGCACCTGAATTATTCACGAGTGTTGCGCTGGCGTTCTTTGATACCCGTTCTCTCGGAGAAATACCCATAAACTCATCGAGCAAGTATACACGCTCACCATCAGGCCCTTCGTAGTATCTCCGGCTAAAAGAGACATCTCCCACAACTGTCATATAGGTCATGTCAACAATATCCTTAATGTGATATCCCCTGTTTTTTCGATAGTCAGAATCCTTGATGTGGGTGTCTGCCTTACTCATGAAAATGGACAGTTCTTTTGCAAGCTCCAACATTGCTTTTTCTTTTAATTCCAAAGCGATGTTGTCCAACGTATCCATTTTGCAGTTTATGGAAAAGTTAAAGCTAAACGTTACGGTTTCTCCTACAGCGTCGTCCCCTCTAAGACGATCAAAAAAAGAATTTCTTTCAGATGTGTTTTGTGATACTATACCGATGTCCATAAGATTCGCTCCTTTCATTTATGTTCGGTAAATAAAATGA
>JAGCZO010000013.1 GCA_017959965.1 Clostridia bacterium
CATATAAGGGATGCCGCTGTTTTTCGCAACACGGTATTTGGATAAATGCTTTTGCTGCATGATTTCGTTGATGCTCATAGTAGTCACCTGCCTTGACAGAATTATAACGGCTTACCGTGATATTGTCAATAGATATATCGGATCTTGGACTGGTACGGAAAGGCATTAGTGGCTTTGGCGGTCTTACGTGTCGCAAGGTATCACCAATGTGATGATATTACCGGGTCCGAATGGATAATGTTTTTCACACCGTTAAAGAAGTTGTTTCCAAATACATGGTCCAAGCGATGACCTTATCAGTAGCGCCACATCTGTATCGACCTCTTACCATCAACCCCAGCCTTGAGATAACTTCCCGGGGCTGCATTTTTTTGTCAAAGAGCTCCTTCAAGGTTGAATATAAGCGCAAAATGAAGTATCATTTCAGTAGCAAGTATATGCATATGGTTTGGAGAAACAGCTGACGTTTTTCCAAACCAGTCTAAAAAAGGAGAGATCTATCATGAAGAGAAGCTTTGCCGCCTTTGCGGCCGTACTTATTGCCTTCCTGACGGCGTTTTCGTTTTCCGGAGCGGGTGTCTTTGCGGAAAGTGACGACGCGGAGGAGCTGACCTTCTATTCCCAGGACTTTGAAGGCTTTGAAGCGTCTGCCGGCGCGACAGAGGAGTTTGTTTTCAACGACGCCAAAGGCAATAAACCCTCCGGGTTCAGCGAGTTCATTGGCGATGGAGAAAGGAGCGGCGCGATCATAAGCGCGGACAGGATCGGCGGATCGAAGTCGCTGAGACTCATGCGTTACGACGGCGGTGTTGCCGATATGCGTATAACGGGACTCAGTCTCGGGGCGCTTGGCGAGGGCTCAAAGATTTCTTTTTCCTTCAAGTTTATGTATAAAACCCTGGGAAATTACGGCTTTTCCGTACTTCTGGCGGGCATTCCCCAGTCATCGTCCGTTGAGGATTACGGCGGCGGAACCAGAAACATTTTCTCGTCGGGAACCGATGACGAGACCGGAAAGGACGTGCTCTACGTTGTGAACCCCGAGGGCGGATCTCTTGTGGTGACCGACGAACTGCATCCGGACACCGATTATACCGTAGAGACCGTTTTTACGGCCGGCAGTGACGAATTTGTCATCTTTCTCAACGGGGAGCGCATTGGCGAGTTCAAGTATATTGGAAAAATGACGAACGTCACCGCTATCAGGTTTGATTGCCACGACTGGGCCGAGGAGAACGACATTTCGCGTTCGCAGAAGGGGAGCTCCCACGTCAACGAGGTCTACTTTGACGATATCAGGCTTGCGGCAACGCCAAAAGGACAGGCTTCCGAACAGGGTGATAAAACGTACAAGTTTAGGAACGGAGAGTATTGCTTCTTCGATGACTTCGAGATCGTGTACCCGGAGAATGAATATGAGCAGCCCAACGACGTGTCGGGGACCTTCTCGTATAACGGCGAGCTTCCGTTCCTGATATCCACCGGCACCCCCTTCGTTAATTCTGCGTCCTATATTATGACGACGGATTCCGACAGCGACTTTGAGGGCACTGCTATTGCCGCCAAGGATTTTCTTGACATGAGGTTCTGGATGATCCTTGCGCCGGATGACGTTGAAGCAGATCTTTTTGTCTATTTTACGGTAAAAGTTAAGGATCTAAAGGGGTGCTTCGATCTTTGCGTCACAAACAGAACGGAGGAGACCACCTTCACCGACAGCACAGACAGAGGCGGTATGGTCATCAGACTCGAGCCGCTCCAGGACGACAAGATAGCGGTGATGAACGCCTCACGCCAATACGTGGGCACCATCGAAAAAGACAAAGCGGTCACCATCGGAGCGGCGTTCTTTACGGACACGCAGAACTACGCGATCTTCCTTGACGGAGAGATGATAAAGGGCAGCATGTCGTTTTATCCGGAAACCTTTTACGGTATCAGCGCTCTGCGTTTCGACCTTGAGGGTGCGGGAAGCGAGGTCATATTCGACGACATCTTTATAGAATACGGAGAGCTCGCAGAGGCAGGCGAGGAAACCGAAACCGCAGCGCCGTCATCCTCGCCCGAACCGACAGAGACTGCTGCCGAAGAACCTACCGAGGCGCCGACAGAGGAGCCTACAGCCCCGGCCGAGACCGCCGCTCAGCCTACCGCGGAAACCCGGGAAGATCCGACCGCTGAGCCTTCTCAGAATAACGGCTGCGGCGGGATCGTTTCTGCGGCGCTTGCACTCCCGGCAACCGGAGCTGCCGCAATGATCTTGGCCCGCAGGAAGAAAAAGGGTTGACGGACTGGACCACGATCACATTTCTTACTTTGAACTTCGGGCAAAACAGGTGTACGGAGAGGCTTACGTTATGAGCCCGGTCTGATCCAAAGAACCGAACTCAGGGAAAATGAGAGCGGAAACAAGTTGAATAATAACTATGAGAAGCCGACTGAGTGAAAAAATCAGCCGGCTTTTCATGAGTGAATACGATATGCCCAATGAATCTCCGATTGTTTTACTTTCTTAATACAAATATCAAAAAGTGTATGAAGAAAGTATTGAATGCCTGACAGAATTATGCTGGGAATTAAATGTCTTTAACATTTTTCTTTCCATATTTGTTTATTCAAAGCGGTGTAAAACCCGTTGTGGAACGCACGCAAATAGAAGAATATGCAAAGATGGTTAAATTCTTTGACGAATCCGATAAGATTATAGTTCTTGGATATCGACTGAATTATGACGATAACCATATCAACAGCATTATTCGCTCGGCTGTAAAGCAAAATAAGGAGGTCGTATATTTATCATTTAACGACAAGAAAGTTGCCCCGTTAAGCAATAAAGAAGTTCATGATAAGCTCAAATTGCCGATGATTTGTCCGAGTTTAAAGTTTTTTGAGATAGATGGTTCAAATGCCTCAAGAGTTTTTGAAGAGGAATTAACTAAGTAGTTTTCCTGCGCCTTGCTCTCCCCAAACACACGCCCAATCCCGCCGCAGAGACCGCCACATACACCGCAAAAACCGACATGATAACGGTCTCTCCGGTCGTTGGCGTTGACTCGGCAGCCGTGGCCCTGAGCAGAAAACTGTTTCCGGCCACAAAATACACAAAGGGGAATATTTCCTTGATGTGGGTATCCGTTTCCAGGGTGCCGAGCCAGCCTGCAAGCAAAAAGGCTGCCGCAAGGATTGCCGCCGCGATAAAGATACAGACAGGTTTGGCTCCTGTCAGTACAAACACGATCCCGTAAACGCAGAACACGAACGCGAGGGAAAGCATCAGGAACAGTACGGTCAGAAGGTAGTACTGCAGAAAAGTTATTCCCGGGATAATAAGAGAGGGTTCTTCTGCTCCGGTGAAGAAAAACGGGCCGTCGAGGCTTGCGTTGAGGAAGGGCGAGTAGTCAAAATAACAGAAATGGACGAGCGACGTGCCGATGATCACGATCAGTGCGCAGGCAAAGCTGAAAACGAAGGCTTCCAGGACTTTGGCGTTAAACACTTTTTTTCCGCGAACAGTCGAAAACAGTATTCCGAAGGTGTCCTGATGAGCTTTGCTTTCGCCGAGGGAACAAAGCGCAAAAACCAGTAAGGTCAAAACCGAGCATTCCAAAAAGATGATGCCCTTGAGCACTGCAAAACCGCCGGCAAACCCCGTGGACTCGTCGTCCGGGAAATACTGCTTCCCGCTTTGAGAATAGATCTTGCTTTCGAAACCGGAAAGCACCGAAGCTGCTCTTTCCGCCAAGGTTTTGGCGTTTGCGTCCATATCAAAGAACGTCGGCGACACAGCCAGATCCATAACGGCGTTCCTGACGTCCTGATACCGGTCGTACGTTAACGTGCCGTCCTTGACACCGGTGAGGGAGTCGAGTGACTTGCCGGTCTCTTTCTGGATCTGCTTCAGTTCCGGCACCACAATGATCTCGTAATAGTTTTGCTTAAACGCCTCCGTGATCTCGCAGGTCCCGGCACTCCTTGCCGCTTCGGAGACAAGCTTCAAAGGCTCCCGATATATGCCGTAATTTACGGCAATGAGAGAGAAATTGGCGGCGCAGAAAAGAACCGCCAATACGAGCACCAGAAGGACAGACTTGTTCTTTTTTATCTCAAAAAGCATTGTCATTTGGCGTCACCGTCCGCAAACACAGACAAAAAGAGCTCGTGGAGTGTTTCCGCGCCGGCGCTGCGCCGGGCTTCCTCCGCGTCACCGCCCACTGCGATCCTGCCGTTTTTGAGAAGGACCACATCATTGGCGATGTCTTCCACATCGGAAATGATGTGAGTTGAAATGATAACGGTCTTTGTTTTCCCCAGCTCCGCGATACGCCGCTTCAGTTTCTCGCACTCCAGGGGATCAAGGCCCGCGGTGGGCTCGTCGAATATATAAAGTTCTGAGTCCGCAAAAAATGCCTCGGCGAGAAAGACCCGCTTGATCATTCCCGCAGAGAACTTGCCCATTTTCAGTTTACACTTGTCGGAGAGCCCGAAGAATTCCAGCTCCTCAGCGATCCTTTTGTCGATCTCCCGGGAGGTCATGCCGTCGCACACGCCCCGCAGGTAAGAGAGATACCGCATAAACTGAGGTGCGGTCCAGGCCGGATAGAAGCCCGGGATCTGGGGCACGCAGGCAAGGGTCCTGAGATATTCGCTCTCCACGGCTTTTTCGGAAATGTCACGGCCGTTCCAGAGGATCCTGCCGGAGGTGGGCGCAAGGGTGGTGGTGAGCATTTTGATCATTGTTGTCTTTCCCGCACCGTTCGGCGCCAGCACCGCGGTTATGCCGGGCTTAAAGCTGAAGCCAATGTTATCCAGCACCGCGTTGTCCCCGTATTTTCTGCAAAGTTCAATAAGCTCTATCATTTTCTCCACCCCTTCGTTTTTCTCTTCAACATGAAGACCGTCATGTTTCCCGCGATCAGAAGCGCCAGACAGGCGGCAAGGACCGGAATGAGACGCTTGAAATTCAACGTTTCATACCTGCCGCTGCCTCCGCCGAACAGAAAACCGGTTCCGCCTCCAAGCTGCCAGTCAAGATCGAAGCCGTTCAGAAAGATCAGCTTGGCAAGAAACGCCTGCAGCAGTATCTCCGCCGGAACAACGGCAAAAACCGCCGTGCCGCCGCCAAGCAAAACCGCGATCAGGCAGTTAAAAGCAGCGCAGGCAAAAACGAACAGCGCAAAGGCGACCGTTGCCAATGCAATATACACGCCAAAGCTCATACTGCCCGTGTTGTATACGAGGTCGAAGGCGTATCTCCCGTAAATGTTTTCCGCCGTTGCCCCGGAGCTTATTGCAGGCACCTCGCGAAGGACCGCATACAATATCCCCGCGGCGACAACGGCAGCGGTGCAGACCATGGCGGCCGAAAAACCGATCCTTGCAGATTCTTTTCCGTGAAGCGCGGAATCAATGACGCCTACTCTGTCAGGAGTTTCTTTTTTGCCTATAAAAGCGCATAAAAGTGAAACGGCAGCTAAGACAAAGACTGCGGTCCAGAACATGGTCCAGTGAAAGCTTTCCATCAGATTTGCGGTAAACAGGCTGTTGCTTTCTTTGATCGCCTTCTTTGTTTCCGGATCGTGGGAGTCCTCGAAAAAGTACTGCTCATGCCTGAAGAATTCTTCTATCGACATGCCGGCCTTGTCGCCTTCCACAAAAAAGGATCCGTTCCCGCTTGGGGTCAAGTCGACGTGAGCTTTGTAAAACTCTTTAAGGGCGGTCTCCGCGTCACTGCCAAGGAGCGTGTCTCTTTCGCCGGCGGTCTTCTCGTATCCCCGCAAAAGCTCGTACAGACTTCCGTCGGAATAAACCACACCGCCAAAGCTCAGACTGTAAAGAAAGAGAACCGCTGCCGAAAGCAATATCAGCGCAGCGGCGGAAAGGGTGAGCTTCTTTTTTATTTCGAATAAGGTAAGCTTAATGTGCGGCATGGCGGCGTGAATTTATAAGCTGGCGTATTTGATCTCCGTAACAGGAGATTTCTATTGAAGATTTTTGCAACCTTTAACAGTTTTCTAACATAGAACCGCGTTGGCGGACTTGTTTGATATGATGATCCGAGGCAGATTATTAAGAAAGACAGCGGGTGCAGGCGTGGGAAAAACTCCTTACAGGCGCCTCTTCTCGTCGCCCAGATAGCTGAAAAACTGATCTTTTTCGATGGGCTTGCTGAAGAAATAACCTTGGATATAATCCGCGCCGCAGCTGATGGCAAAATCAAGCTGCTCCTTTGTCTCCACACCTTCCTGAACTATATCGGAACCGAGAG
>JAGCZO010000140.1 GCA_017959965.1 Clostridia bacterium
TGAGCTTTGAGATCGATCCAAACCTTTGAAGCAATACTACAATAAAAGAAGAGAAGCCGCAGGATCCGTAAAAAGAAACTGCGGCTTTTTGCTGTGATATAAGTGCCCGGTTTTGTGAAAGTTTCAGACCTCTATGACCGCGCTTCCCTTCACGGTCTTAACGGTGCCTTCAAAGGAGACCTCGCACTCCATTCCGAAGGGGACTGTCAGCATGAGCAGCTTCTTGCCGTAGCGCTTTGCCCATCTGACGCATAGCTTTCCGTAAGGTGTGTCCAGAGAGCCTCTGGCGGAGAGGAGCTCCTCGGGGAGATAAGGCTTCACGGCGCATTTTTTCCAGCCCGGAGTCAGATTTGTGATGCCCAGCAGGTACTTGTAGAACCAAATGTCGCAGGCGGCGTACATGGGATGGTTGTGGGAGTTCATGGAGGGCTCTTTCTTTAGCTCGAAACGTTCCCAAATGGTGGTCGCCTCGTTCTGCAGCATGAATCCGAAGCCCGGGTAACTCTCGCACGTCATGATCCTGTAGGCGTCGTCAACGTATCCGAACCTTGTGAGAACCTCAAGCAGGTACCTTGTCGTAATGTTTCCTGTGGTGATCTTATAGGAAGCCTTTTTCAGAATATTGTGAAGCTTTTCCGCCACCGCCGGGGCACTGTTTTCGGGCAAGATATCCAGCCACAGAGCAAACGCCAATGCCCCCTGGGAGTTCCCCGCCACCGCCAACGTTTTTTCGTCGAACCATTTGGCAAGGAAAGCCTTCCTTATCGCATTGGCTTTGGCGGTGTAGTCCGCGTTGGCTTTTTTCTTTCCCAGCTCTGAGGCAAAGAAGGAGAGCAGCTTGCAGTTGTAGTAGGAGAAACCGGTGGACATGAACTCGCCGGGAGTGACTTTTGAATGAGGGTCTTCGCCGCTGACGCAGGCAGCTTCGGGGCCGGCCCAGTCTCCGTAGTAGGAATAATTCACAATGTAATTGTCGGAATGTGAAAGAAGGCACTCCTCCCAGGCCGCGAAGCCGTCAAAATATTTGGAGAGAAAGGCCTTGTCGCCGGTGAGCATATAGTACTCGTACCCCGCAACGAGGTAGGAGGAGCAGACCGGGTCTGCGGGGCGTCCGCCAATGAGAAAAGGCGCCGTACAGGTGATGGCCCCGTCCTTGGACTGAACGTCTTTCAGATCCTGCACTATTTTCGGAAAAATGCGGGAAATGTCAAAGTTATACGGGAAGGCGCCGAAACGCACTGTGGCGTCGTTCATCCAGCCCATACGCTCGTCGCGCTGGGGGCAATCCGTAAGGATGGAGTGGATGTTTGACTTCTCCGTGGCAACGCAGGCCCGGTGGATGGCGTTGAGCATAGGGCTTCCGCAGCTGAAATCCCCGGTCTGACCGATAGCAGTGTAAAGAGCTATGGCAAGAACGTCCGACTCGGAAAGGGGCTTCGCGTAACCGCTGACAGAGATATACCTGAAGCCGTGGTAGGTGTAGGAGGGGGTCCAGAAAATGGGAAGATCCGAGGGTTCGCCGCAAACGTAGGTGTCCGTGGCCTTGGCGCTTCTGAGGGGGGCGGTGTAAAGGCTGCCGTCCTCCGACAGCTCCTCCGCATAGGATATTCTGATCTTCGTTCCCGGCTCCTGCTCATCGGGTATCCCGAGCTGTATCACGCCGGCAATATTCTGCCCGAAATCCACTATATAATCACCGTTCTCACGGCGGAAAATATCGACAGGCGCATATTTCTCCCTGCGCATCACGGGCGGTATGGTCATGAGCCGAAGATCTTCGCAGGGCGCTTTGGCGAGTCTAACGGGTTGCTTCCTGAACCTGGTGATGCCCGCGTCAAAGACCGTGCCGTCATAGATGCTGGAGCTGACCGTGTTCGAATAGGTCCATTGCCAATCCGGACCGGTGACCGTTTCCGAGACCGTGCCGTCCGTATATTTCACAATGATCTTTGCCGACAGCAAATTATCTCCTGCGAAGGTGGGCTCCTTCACGCCCATCTCTTTAAGGAAGGGACTGTCGAACCTGCGCCAGCCGTCGGCCACCTCAAAGGCAAGCCTTAAGGTCTTACTGTCGCAGGCGTTGGTGTATATGTCGTCTATAACGAAATAAGCTGTTTTGGAATAGTCGGAAAATGCCGGGTCAAGCTCGATGTCCGGATTCAGACGCTGCTTGTTCACGAAAAGGCTGCAGTAGCCGAGGCCGCAGTAAATGACGAAGGCCGAGGCGACTTCCTTTGCCTCGTCGATTTCAACGTCCTTCACGAACCGGACGACTCTCCTGGACTCCTTGTTCGTGGAGGCGATCCAGGGGGCGTCGAGCTTTGAAAGATAACATGAGAAGCTGCACTCGTCCCAGGCGTAGTCTCCCGAGCCCGAGTACACGAAAAGCTCCGCGGAGAGCTGCTCAAGATCCGGCAGAGGCTTTCCCTTATAGGAGGCGTACTGATCCCGGCTCTTCACTATCCCGGAGTCCCAGTACTCCGCTGAATCGCCGCGCACGGTTATTCTGTAGGCGCGCTGAAGGTCGTTTTCCTTGTCCGAAGCAAGCTTCCAGCGGAAAACCGGCGCCGGATCATCGGTGATGACCGGCAGATAAAGGTCCTGATTGTCGATTGATATCTGTCTGATCTCAAGCATGTCGATTGTCCTCGTTATTCAGATCTGCGGCTCCGAAAAAAATCCGGCCGCGTGGGCTTGTTTTTTAATAGCCAATTCTCTTAAAAGAGTGTATTTATTATAAGGGCGGAAGTGCCAAAAGTCAAAGTTTTCGTGTTATTGACGAGATAAGTCCCGCGCAGAAATACTGCGAAGCGGTGAGGGCAACGATGGCTGCTGTGGCGGCAATACTGCTTCCCGGGAAAAGGATCCCCGCAACCAGAGTCAGCCCGATGCCAAGGACCTCGCCTGCCGCGAGGAATATCTCGTTGACCGTGTGGACTTCGCCGGCTTTCCCTTTAATACCGTCAATACTGCCGATGACCGTGAAGTAGAGCGTAAGCTCCGGCTCCGTGATGAATATGTTGAGGCCGCTGTTGAAGGCGCTGAAGATGATGAGAACGATCCAATCCGAGGAGAAGAAAAGCGCTGCGGCCGCCAATATGATGAGAGTCGACGCAGCGGCCACGGATCTTGCCCTGAGCCTTGGCGTCACTATAACTCCGTACAGGAGAGCGCCGAGGATGGCCGCGATCTTGCCGATGGTGGAATTGAGGCCCAGCAGCGACTCGTTCCTGATGGCGTTGAAGATCAAAAGCTCCACGAAGAAGGTCATGGCACCGGAGCGTACCCCCTTGAAGAAGGTCATGACCAGGATCGATCTTCCGATGCCCACGGAAAACAGTCCCTTGAAGGCGTCCTTTATGTGAGTCTTTTTGTCGAGAGGGTCTATGGCGGACTTAAGGGGTACCAGCTTAAGACTGAAGATAAACGCCAGCAGAGTTATCGCCAAAAGGAAACCGAAGAAGATGCGGTAGCCCGTAAAGCTTCCGGAGAAGGCCGACAGGAACAGGCCCGAGAGCAGAGGAAAAACAAGGGCAATGACAGAACTGATGGTCCCGCTGATGCCCGAGGCCGCGTCCCGGTTGTCGTCGGTGGTGTATTCAATGATCTGGAAGCTGTAGGTCACGTAATAAAAACCCGCGCCCGCCGATCTGAAAAATGCCGGGACAAGGAAATAATCGGTGCCCGCCTTCTCGCCCACAATGATGATAAAGAGAAACAGCAGGGCGAAAAACAGAAAGCCGATGCGCTGGGAATGCCTTGGCGATAATTTCCGGACGACCCACACCGCCGCCAGCATGAAGACGGGCTGGGAGCCGTAGGTCACCATGTTGTAGATGAGGGCGGTGTCGATGCCGCTGTTCGATCCCTCCGAGGCCCGGAGAATGAAGGAATTGATAAAAATAGAGAGCAGGGCGGTTATTGCCAAAAGGCAGGTGTCCATGCGGAGAAATATGAAATACGGTTTGCCTATTGAGGCGAAACGCTGTGCGATTGACTGCTTTTGGTTGCTCATTTTGCCGCCTGTTCCGATCGGGACTGTTTCTCAGTATGAATTACGCCGCAGGAGACGCTTATGTCTGATCCACAGCAAGTACGAAGAATTTCAGGTACGTGCTCTCGTCGCCGGCAAGCATTGACGCGTGGTCCGGAGCCTGGGTCCTCGTTTCGACCACTCTGACCGTTTTGCCGCTTGCGGCAGAAGCTTCTCTCAGCATGTTTTCAAACATGTCGAAGGTCACAAAATGGGAGCAGGAGGAGGTGACCAGAAATCCTCCGGGGCGCACCACGGCAAGCCCGGCCGCATTGACGTCCCTGTATCCCCTCAGGGCGTTTTTAACGTCCCCACGGCTCTTGCAGAAAGCGGGGGGATCCAGAATGACCAGATCGAAGAATTTCCCTTCTCTCCGGTAATTTTTCAGTAAGTCGAAAACGTCGCCGCAAAGAGTTTTCACCTTGCCCTCGAAGCCGTTGAGCTCCGCGTTAAGCCTGACCTCGTCAAGGGCCCGCTCCGAAATGTCCGCCGCCACGACCTCGCTTGCCCCCGCCGCTGCCGCGTTCATGGAAAAGCCTCCCACGTTGGAAAAACAGTCAAGGACCGATCCGCCAAGGACGTACCTTCTCAGGGCGTATCTGTTTTCCTTCTGGTCCAGAAAATAGCCTGTCTTCTGGCCGTTCTCAAGGTCGACCCGCATTTTGATACCGTTTTCGGTGATGGTGGTCACGGGATCGAAATCGCCAAACAGCTTTTCCTTTGTCAGCTTAAGGCCTTCCTTTTCCCGCACCGAGACGTCGTTCCTGGCGTAGATCCCTCTCGGGGAATACACTTTCTTCAAAGCCGACACTATAACGTCCTTGTTCTTTTCAACACCAAGGGTAAGCATCTGGACGCAGAGAAGGTCTCCGTATCTGTCAACTATCAGACCCGGCAGGCCGTCGCTCTCGCCGAACACTGCCCTGTACCCCGCCTCCGGGGAATAGCCCAGCCTTTGGCGCAGAGAGTCCGCGTAAGAGATCCTATTGACGTAAAAATCCTCGTCGGGCACGCTGCCGTCCCGGATAAAGATCCTGACCAGGATCTTGGAGAGGTGGTTCAGGTACCCTTTTCCGATATATTTCCCGTCGCAGGTGAAGACCTCGGCAAGGTCGCCGTTGCGGCCTTCTCCGCTGATCTCAAGGACTTCATTGGCGTATACCCAGGGGTGACCCTGAAGGATCCTTTTTTCCTCGTTTTTTTTCAGAAGAACGCGGTATGGCATGCTCCCTCCGTTTATCGACAGATTCCGTTCCCGGTTTGCGGCTGAAATTATACAACCGGAGACGCCAAAACTCAACCGGATAACGCCTTGTATGCCGTTATTTGCCGGACTTGACTGTTGAAATGGGGGCTTTAAAATGCTATCCTTCGGTTGCCGTACAGGCTTTGGGAGAACGTTATGAGAAATTCAACTCTTTGCTACATCGAGAAGGACGGGTGCTACCTGATGCTGCACCGGGTCAGGAAAAAGAACGACATAAACAAGGACAAGTGGATCGGCGTCGGAGGGGGCTTTCTCGCCAATGAATCCCCCGAGGAGTGCGTGAGGCGTGAGGCGCTGGAGGAGACGGGCCTTCTGTTGAAGGATCCGAAGCTGCTTTCCGTCGTGACTTTTGTCTGCGAGGGCGCGGAGACGGAGCAGATGTTTTTGTTCAAGAGCTTTGACTTTGAGGGCAAGCTCATTGACTGCGACGAAGGCGTGCTGGAATGGGTCCCCAAGGATAAGCTGTACGACCTTGACCTCTGGGCCGGGGACAGGATATTCCTGCGCAGGATCGAAAACGGCTGCGATTTTTTCACGCTGAAGCTTGTTTATGATAAAGCAGGCGGCCTCCTTGAGGCGACCCTCAACGGCAATGAAAACGTGCTGGACGAGGCCTTTGACTGACTTTTTTTAATCAAATATATGGAGAAAGCCTCCGGCATTCCGATCCAAAAGATCGTCTGCCGGAGGCTTTTGGCATTGGCGTGTGAAACCTTGTCAGGTCGTTGGCTGCCTGTAGAACCAGATCACTACGAAGTGATCGCCCAGGACTTCCTGCCCGTAGATATCGTACTTGTAGCCGTCGCCCATGGAGACAGCCGCAAGGGCTTGGCGGACGGAGCTTGGCTTGTTGCCGAGGGTCTTTACGACGGACCTGGCCTGACCCGGGTCGGAGAAGTACAGCAGAGCGCAATTATAATAATCCTCATCCGTGAGAAGAGTCTTGAAGTGGACCAGAGTCCGTACCAGACTGTACTCGAATCTGAAGGTCTTATCGTTGCTCGTGGTTGAGTTCTCAACGAACAGTCCGTAATAGCGCAGGTATTCCGCGTCGTCGGCGTAGAGATCCGGCAGCAGAGGCGCCACGTAGTCGTCAGGGAAGTGAGTGTTGCTGATGTACTTGGTGTTGTTGAAGAACAGGGCGTATTGGCCGGTACTATAGTGAGCCCATGTGGGATCTACCAGATACCATTTGCCTCCTATCATGGCGGCGTTCCATTTGTGAGCTTCTGTCGCGGAGCCGTTGTATGCGTAGCCGGTGACGGACGTGGCCAGAATACCTACTTTGCCGCACAGGTACTGGAAGGCTTCGGAATATCCCTCACACACGCTGTTCCTTTCGACAAGAGCGCCGTAAAGCGTGTAGCAGTTGAAGTCGTTCATAGTATATGTGATATGTGTCGCCAGCCACTTAAAGATCGCATATTCCGCTTCGAAGTCAACGGCGTCGTCCGGGATGGAGTCAATGATCTCCTGTGCCACGGCGTCGATCTCCGCCTTCATGGTCCTGGCGGCCGATACGCTGTATTTTCTTTCGACTTCAAACAATTGCAGGTATCCTGTCTTCATGGACCTTGAGTACGAGATCTGAAGTCCCAGCCAGAACACCTCGGGGTGGTCCAGCAGGAAGAGCCTGTACACGTCATACGCTTCTTCAAAAGTAATGTTTGCTGACGGATAGAAGATCTCGTTGTCGAAGGTCGCGGCCATTGTCTCCAGATCCTCATAGAAAAGGAGCTGGTTGGTGGCGGTCAGTTTTGTCTTGTAGTAGTATTCCGGAGACTGGGCGGACTTGTTGATCCTCTCGGGCTCTGAACCGTAATTTCCTTCGTAGTGTATGTAGTGCACTGTGCCGGGGGTCGGCGTAGGTTCGTCGGTAGGTCCTTCCGTAGGCTCGGGTGTGGGCTCAGCCGTGGGTTCCGCTGTAGGCTCAGCCGTAGGTTCGGCGGTAGGTTCAGCGGTGGGCTCAGCCGTAGGTTCGGCGGTAGGCTCAGCGGTAGGTTCCGCAGTGGGCTCAGCCGTAGGTTCAGCGGTGGGCTCAGCGGTTGGTTCCGCAGTGGGCTCAGCCGTAGGTTCGGCGGTAGGTTCCGCAGTCGGTTCAGCGGTAGGTTCCGCAGTAGGTTCAGCGGTAGGTTCCGCAGTAGGCTCAGCGGTAGGTTCAGCAGTAGGTTCCGCAGTAGGTTCAGCGGTAGGTTCCGCAGTAGGCTCAGCGGTAGGTTCAGCAGTAGGTTCCGAAGTGGGCTCAGCTGTAGGTTCTTCCGTAGGTTCTGCCGTGGGCTCTTCAGTAGGTTCTTCTGTAGGCTCAGCAGTAGGTTCTTCCGTAGGTTCTTCTGTAGGCTCATCCGTGGACTCCAATGCGGGATCAAGGGTAGGTTCGACTGTAGGCTCAGCTGTAGGCTCATCCGTAGGCTCAGCCGTGGGTTCGTCAGTGGGCTCGGCTGTTGGCTCTTCCGTCGGCTCAGGGTCAAAGACCGGAAGTACTATCCTCCATCCCGCAAGGAAGCGGCTTAAGAGGATCGCGTCCCAGTCGGAAACTTCCCCATCCTCGTCAAGGTCAAGAACGCTCATATTGATATTGACGCTCCAATTCGCAAGGTAGCGGTCAAAAAGTATGGCATCCCAGTCGGAGATCTCTCCGTCTTCGTCCGCGTCCCCGGCCAGACGGCCCGTGACGTCTACAAAGGTATAAACGGAGTCCAACGTTATACGGCTGCCGCTCCCGTTCCCGGAAGAAGCGTTGCCGTAGGCGAAGACCGCCGAACCGGAAAACGGCGACAGTACCAAAGCCAATACAATTAAAACGGCCAGTAGTTTTTTCATATCAGTTCACCTTTTGTTGTCCGTTGCTGAACGGACGGCAGCCCCGCGGCAGGTCATTCAGGAATGCCGCTTGGCGTTGTTAACGGTCGGCGAAAAAACAGGTGCCGACGTTTTGCCCCGCAGGGCTTTGTTAAGATCAGTTTTCCTTCCAGGAAGGGATCTGATCCTTGAATATCTCGTAGAATTCGGCATTGGTCACAAAAACAACGTCCTCAGCCTCGGAGATCATTTTGATCAGCTCCTCAAATTTATCCCAACAGTCGTACTGATCAAGCTCATAGCCGTGTCCCCAGGCGTAGAAAAGAAGATCGTGGTCCGTGGCATCCGCTTTGAGAAATTTTTTGAACAGAGTTTTTGTGTAGGAAATATTAGAAATGGAGCATGTGGGATACCACATCATCCAGTACTCGGGAAGCGCAAAGTTGTTTACGCGGTTGACAGCGAGTCTTGCGAATCTTACCGGGGTGTTTTCAAGAATAGTTCTGATGACGAAATCCGAAGTATCGCTTTCGAGTCCGCCGGGATAAGCCATGCCGCATGGTTCGACACCTGTCAGCTGTTTGATGTTATTGGCGTCATTTCCGACCTGCCGTTTGATGGCGGAGACGTTGCCCTCGTACTGACCCGCGAGCGAAGGATGGCTTAGGGTGTGGACTTCCACGTCAAAGCCGTCATAGATGCCCGACTGGATCTCGGCTTTCGTAAAACGCTTGTGAAGAAGTCCGGGTTTTCCCACGGCCTCAGCTACCCAGTCCCACTGAACACCGTAGAGGCCGGTGTTTATGTTGAAGGTGCAGGGCATATTGTATTTCTTCAGAATTTCGATGATACGGGCGTCCTGGGTGATACCGTCGTCAAAGCTCATGGTGAAGTACTTTTTGTGTACAACGGTTTCTACAGGTTCCTTTCCTGAGACAGATCCGTCAGGCAAAACGATCCCGTTCCAGCCGCAGAGAAAACGATTCAGTATTATTGCGTCCCAGTCGGAGATCTCTCCGTCGGAATCAAGATCAAGTCCGTCTGTGACGATGTCTATTTTCCAGTTTGCCAGATACCGTTCGAACAGTATCGCGTCCCAGTCGGTCAGTTCGCCGTCGCCGTCGGCATCTCCGCTGGCAGGAACAGCTCCGGCATTTTCAAGAGGTATGAGTCCGTTGCCTTCGATGTCCTCGGAGAAAAGGTCAATGGCTGCGTTGCCGCGGTCCGTGTAAGAGGGCAGCACACCCATAAGCGAAACTGTCAAAGCGAACACCAGCAATAAACTAAAAAACTTTTTCATACGCTACCTCCGCAATAAAACAAAAGCCGGTCGGTTGTCTCGGACGCTTTCTTAATTTGCACGGCGCCCGTGTATTCAGAACAGCGGCGGGACCGCAGGCGGAGATCAGTCCTTCCAGGAGGGTATCTGATCCTTGAACAGTTCGTAAAACTCCGCGTTGGTCACGAACACGATGCCTTCTGTCTCGGAGATCATCTTTATGAGCTCTTCAAACTCGTCCCAGCTGTCGTTCTGGTCCAGCTCGTAGCCGTGACCCCAGCCGTAGAACAGAAGATCGTGGTCTGTGACTTCGGCATTGGCGAATCTCTTGAAGAGAGTTTTTGCCGTGGCAATGTTGCAGATGGAGCAGGTGGGGTACCACATCATCCAGTATTCCGGAAGAGCGAAATCCGAGGGCTTCTTGGCGCTCACGGCAAGTCTTGCGAATCTTACCGGAGTGTTCGCGAGGATCGTTCTGATCACGTAATCCGAAGTGTCGGACTCGAGCCCGCCGGGGTAGGCCATGCCTACAGGCTCGATGCCTGTGAGCTCCTTGATGTTTTTGGCGTCGTCGCCGACTTCCCTTATGATGGCGCTCTTGTTGTTTCCGTAGTTGCCGGCAAGGGAGGGATGGTTGAGGGTGTGGACCTCAACGTCAAAGCCGTCGTATATGCCGGTCTCAAGCTCTGCCTTCGTGAAGCGCAGGTGCAGAAGTCCGGGCTTTCCGACAGCGGTGGCCACCCAGTCCCAGCGGACACCGTAAAGGCCGGTGTTGATGTTAAAGGTGCAGGGCATGTTGTACTTTTTGAGGATCTCGATGATCCTGGCGTCCTGGGTTATGCCGTCGTCAAAGCTCATGGTGAAGTACTTCATGGGCGGACGGGGCGTGGGCTCCGGCGTCGGGGGCGCCTCCGTGGGGACCTCGGTAGGCTCGTCGGTGGCAGATGCTTCCTTGGAGGGCGCGTCCGTGGGAACCACGTTTCCGGTATTCTCTGTGCAGCCCGAGAAAAGGAAGGAGACGAGCATGACCGGTATCAAAATGAGAGCAAATATTAATCTGTGTTTCATAATCAATCCGCCTTGTCAGTAAAGGATAGTTTACAGTCTGTCCCGGAAACTCGGGACGTTGTTTTGTTTTTTATGTCAGCCCCGCGCCTGCAGCAGCTATGCGGAGGGGATCCTGTCCTTGAAAAGTCCGTAGAATTCCGCGTTGGAGACGCAGATGATGCCGGGGTCTTCCGCCATTAAGCGGACCAGTTCCTCAAAGTCCTCCCAAATGTCCTTGCAATCCAGGTCGTATGCGTGGCCCCAGACGTAGAAGAGCATGTCTCTGTCCTTGGGCTCCGCGGCGATGAACTCCGACGCCAAAGCCCTGCATTTTTCCATGTCAAAGACCGCAGCGGAGGGGTACCACTTCATGAACTGCTCCGGGAGAGCAAATTCCTCGGGATGCTCCTGGGAAACCGCCAGCCGGGCAAACCTTACCGGAGTGTTTTCCACGATGGTCTTTATCACGAAGGGCGATGTGTCGCACTCCCGTCCGCCGGGGTAGGCCATGCCCACGGGTTCAATGCCTGTAAGCGCCGTGATGTTTTTGGCGTCGTCTCCCACCTCCGCGATGATCGCATTGGCGTTGTCCCCGTAGTTTCCGGCAAGGGAAGGATGGTTGAGGGTGTGGACCTCAACGTCAAAACCGTTATAAATGCCTGTACGGATCTGCTCTTCGGTAAATCTCAGATGGGAAAGACCGGGCTTTCCGACCATGTCCGCCACCCAGGTCCAGTTGGCGCCAAGGAGACCCGTGTTGAGGTTAAAAGTACAGGGCATCCCGAACTTTTTCAAAATGCCGATGAGGCGCAGATCCTGAGTGACGCCGTCGTCAAAGCTCAGGGTGAAATATTTGTGAAATTTCCTGTTCTCAAGGTTCATAGTTCACGATCCTTCGGCGCCAATGCAGCGGGCTGAATGTCAGCCGAGAGTTCTCTTCAGAAGAGCGCTCAGCCTGTCGAATATCTCATCGTCGCCGCAGCCTTCGCCTGAGGCAGGCAGCGGGCCGCGTTTCAGTACCCTTGCGACAACTTTATTTCCCGAGAAGACCCTTATCTCTGAATAGGTCGCGGGCCTGTTCCTGACTTTCTTCGGCGGGTAGTTCTCGAGGAGTTTTTTGTCACGGATGAGGTCTCTGCAGCCGGATACGACGTGATCGGGGATCTGAAAGTAGTTGCTCACAGAGTCAAATTCCGCGTTCAGATCGTAGCGCCTGGTATACGTGACCCGGGACACCATTGCGCCGGTCCTTGTCATCCACGAATCAAAGGACAGGAGTATCCTGGAGAACCTGTTTTTTTCAACGTCCTTCTCGGTGAGCTCTATGGCCGTCACCTTGACAGCGCTTTGCTCCTGTTCGGAAGCGCTCTCTGACTCGATCCGGCTCATTTTTCCTCCTCGTTCCGCCAAAATGATCCGCAAACGCGGATAAAACGATAATCACATTTATTTTAGCGTATTTTAGTAAAATAAACAACCCACAAAGCGGCATCGTTTCAGATGCCGGGGCGTATGCTCCCGAAGGCATGCCGGCCGTCTTTGTGGTATAAAAATACCGCCGGGATCTCTCCCCGCGGTAAGTTAAATAACGGTGCCTGTTATCTGAACCTGATGTGTCATCAAGATCCGGACAGGTCCCGAAACGTGCCCGACAGATGCGAAAATTATTTCTTTTTGTGCAAAGTGATGCCGTCGAGTTTGATGTATTCGCCGGAATCATCCTTGCCGGAAGAATAGCTGTGAGTGCCTTCGTACTTGGTGGCTTCTTCGCCTTCGAAGGTAAATGTGATGGTCTCGTTGCCGTCGGAATCCTTGCCCATGGAGAAACTGCCGTCAATGGTCTTGGTGAAGCCGAGAGCACCGAAGGTAACGGAGACTTTGCTGCCGCTGAATTTGTACTCGACACCGACCAGTCCGGAAGCGTCCCCGTACGTGCCGGAGGGGCCGCCGCAGGAAACGAGAACGGCACCGGCCATCACAAGAACGAGTGCAAAGACTGTGAAACGGATCAGATTCTTTTTCATGATACTAAATCCTCCCTCTGCAAAAAAACTGCTTCTTTGTTATGTCTTTTGAAAACCTAAAACTGCTGCTATTCGGATATCCCGGAAGTTATTATAGGTGATATGCTTTTTAGTGTCAACAAAGCCGTTTTGTTTTGAAGATGAGCCGCGTTCGTGAAGTGAGCAATTCGGTCGAGTCCGATCCGAACTGTTTCGCGCCGTACCTCGGGGACCGGGATAAAATGTGGTTTTTTGTGCTCATAGAAACTCCTTCCTTCGATTTTGTGGCATAAAAAGGGACTTTTTTTACAGCCCTATTTTTTAACGTTCTGCCACTGCTCTCGCAAGATTGACCGCCGTCGTGGTATTATGCACAGCGTTGGAAAAGTGCGCTTTGTTGCTTGTATCGAACCCGGACTGAGACAAAACAGCATGCAGACCATTGAGGGGCGCCGGCGAAAGATATGAATATCAACCTGTCACCTGACTCCGGAAACGTTCCTCACGACTTCCTTAGAACCTGTACCGTAGAACAGTACGTTGTCGCCGGGCCCGTGGTACTCGCCAATGAAAACGGGCGTGCCGCTCTCGGTAAGCACAAAGGAGCGGACTCCCGCGGCGGAAAAGACGATCTTCTTGCCGTTGTACACGGAAAAGACTCCTGTGTCGCCGGAGTAGTCGGACAGGAAGCAAACCGTATTGCCCGCGGCTCGGGCGCTGCCCGGGAGGACCTTTTCGGCCACCCGCTTGCCGTTTACGCAGAGAAAAGCGTAGGAGAAGCCCGCCCTTGGCTCCTTCAGGTACATGCAGGCGTCAGGGTCAAAATACCTGTCCGAGACCTTTGTGTCCACGGTCTCATCCTTTTTGCTCTTAATATCGATCCTGTGGAGCTCGTAAAGACTGTCGTCTTCGGAATTCAGCGTGAGGTTCGTGAAATAATAGAAATACTTTCCGTTCGCGGAATATGAGACCGAGTATACCTCGTCTGTTTCGTAATAAAGTCTGGAGGTGCCGTAAGCCGCCTCGAAAACGCAGGAGGGCTCAAGAGCGTCGTTGACCGTCTCCAGAAGAGCTTCGTAGCTCTCATAATTCTCAATAGCAAAAGAAGGCAGGGGCGAATCCTTTTTCTTGAAATACACGATCCCTCCCGCGCCGTTGTCAACGGGCCAGCCGAAAAGATCGGTTGTACCGGAGGACCCGGAACCGTCTGATGCGTAGCCGGGGAGACCCTTGTCTGCGGCAATTCTCTCTGCCACAGGCGTGACGTTTTCCCCGTCGCAGTAATTCAACGTGATGTCGCAGCGCAGATATTCGCCGGAAGCGGCGGCAGATCTTATCTTGTCCCTGACGGTCTTGGCTTTGTATGCCTCCACAGCCCCGGGATATGCCGCCAGCTCGGATTCGTAGAGAGCATAGGCAGCGTTGTACTCTTTGGCGGTAGGATAGGAGCTCCTGTCGGGCTCGACAGGTTCCCGTGGCTCGGTCAACGCCGCGTCCTTTTCGAGAAAACTGTCGCTGACAAGGCTCGATACCGGAATGCTGACGGTCTTGAAGGTGAGAAAATAAAATCCGGGGGTCTTGCCTTTTTTCACAAAACCGTCGGCGTAGGCGTCGGAGCAGATCTTGACCTTGTCGCTGTTTAAAGGCTTGCGGTAGAGGACCCGGTTCTTGACGAACCAGACGGTGCCGGAATCGTTGACGCAGCCAAGGGAGGTCACTTCTCTTTCCACGAGCTCCGTATTTCCCGCGGCGTCGCACACGAACAGCGAGCCCTCGGGATCGGTGCAGTAAACGGTCTCCAGGGAGTCGGAGGCCAGGTAGTCCTTGACGTTAAGACAGATCACCAGTGGGCCCGAGGAGGGCGAAAACCTGCAGAGCGAGGAACCGTTCCTGTAAAGGATCACCGAGCTGTCTGAAGCAGGCGTTACGTCGCTGACCGATGAGTCGACCCTGATCACCTTGCCGGTGCCGTCAGTTCTTCTGCAGTAAAAAGAACCTTTTTCTCCGGTAACGGAGTTGTTGTCGGGATAGAAAACGTACTTCCCGTCGGAGCTTTCGAAGACCTCCGCCAAAAGGCTGTCGGCAAGCAGTTCCACCGCTGCGGGATTCGCGGACACGTCGCCGGCAATGAACGCGGAAGTGATCTTGAAGCCTCTGCCGGAATCGTTGGACCTGTAAAGTTCTCCGCCTTCAATGTAGTAATAGACGGTGTCCCTGCGGCCCCTGCGGGCGGCAAAAAAGCAAAGGACAATGATAAGTATGAGGACAAGAGCACCTATGACAGCGCCAAAGACACTCTTTTTCCCCGCAGGCGTTTTCGTGTCTGCTGCGGAAACCGGTTCTTCCTCATCCTCCGTTTCGGCCTTTTCTCTGCGTCTTAAAGGCCTTTCGGAGCCGCCTCTGTCTGACGGCTCATCTGCTGCGGCGGACCTTGAAGAGGACCTTCCGGAGGCCCTTGTCTTGTTGGATCTTTCCTGGGCCGGAGCGTCATTTTCGGAAACGCCGCGGCCTGTCCCGTAGGTATAGTCCTCAGGCTCCGCACCGCCGTCCGGATACGTATCATCCGGAAAGTCCTCATACGAGTCGATGGAGTCAACGTCGTAAATGTAGAAATCCTCGTCGCGTACGCCGCCGTAAGGTGTTGGATCATTTCTGTTTTCACTGCCTTGCTGTTTCACGAAAGGACCTCCTTGTGAGCTGTCTTAAATCCGCCTGTGATCTGTCCCGGACCTGCTTTCTCCGGTAAAAAGGCCGGACGAGCGATCCGGAAAGCACTGTGCGAAGGAGCTGCAAAACCGGTTATTTTTTCCGTATTTTTCCGATAATAAAGAATACCGCGAAAACTATCGCCTGGACCGCCACTATGGTCGCGCCAACAGGCGTGTTTACCAGTATCGAAACCAAAATACCCGTGACCGACGTTGACAGGGCGACGGCGGCGGAGCATACGGTGACACCCTTGAAGCTTTTGCAGAGGCGCATTGCCGAAAGCGCCGGAAATACCACCAGCGCGGAGATCAGAAGCGAGCCCACCAGCTTCATTGCCAATACTATCACCACAGCGATAATGACCGCCGTGGCAGTGTTTATAAGCTTTACGTTGGTGCCTGTTGCGGCGGCGAAATTCTCGTCAAAGGTGACGGAGAATATCCTGTTGTAGAAAACGATGAAAAAGACCACCGTCAGCACGCACATCACAAGGGATATTATCACGTCGGAGGTCTTGAGCACAACAAGGTTCGTGGATCCGAACAGAGCGGTGCAGACGTCCCCCGCAAGGTTCGAGCCGGCAGGGAATTTGTTGAGCAGCAGGTAGCCCAGGGAAAGGGCGGTCACCGAAAGCATTGCGATGGCGGCGTCACCCTTGACTTTTGTATTCTGGCCGAGGCGGAGAAGCAGGATCGCGCAAAGCACTGTCACCGGCAGCGCGATGGCCAGATCCTCCGAAACGCGGAGAACGAGGGCAATGGCGAGGGCCCCGAAAGCCACGTGGGAAAGCCCGTCGCCGATGAACGAAAACCTTTTCAGTACCAGCGTGGTGCCCAGCAGCGAGGCGCAGAGGGACACGAGGGCCGTGCATATGACCGCATTGATTATAAACGGGTAGGAGAGATACTCCGCAAGGGTCGCGAAAGCCTCATACATTGCGCTTCACCCCCTTGTGGGTAGACGAAACGGAGCCCGCGGTCTGAAGCCCCGGTCCCTCCGAAAGAGACTCCAGGGCGGCGTATTCCGAAGCGCTGCCGAAGAAAAGATTGTCCCCGATGTAAAGAATGTGGGAGGCATACCTTCTGGCGGCGGCAATGTCGTGGGAGATCATGATTATGGCGGTACCGTTGCTGCGGTTAAGCTCCGCCAGCGTCTTGTAAAGCTCGTCCGTTGCCCCGGGATCAAGGCCTGAGGCGGGCTCGTCCAGAAGTATCAGCTTTTCGGTGGCGCAAAGAGCCCTGGCAATGAGCACCCGCTGCTGCTGGCCTCCCGAGAGCTCTCTGTAGCATCTGTTTTTAAGTGACGATATCGCCAATGCCGCCATGGCGGATTCCGCGCGGTTTTTCTCTTCTTTTCCGTAAAACATGCGCATGCCCATTCTGCCGGTGCAGCCGGAGAGGACGATCTCCTTTACCGAAGCCGGAAAGTCCCGCTGGACAAGGCTCTGCTGAGGCAGGTAACCTATCTGTCTTGCGCTGAAGCCTTCCCCGTAGCTGATCCTTCCCGCAACAGGCGGTATCAGCCCGAGAAGGGTCTTCATCAGCGTGGTCTTTCCCGCGCCGTTGGGCCCCAGAATACAGAGATAATCGCCGTCGCAGACGCAAAAATCAATGCCGGAAACTATCCTTTTACCCTCGTAACCCACGGAGAGTTTTTCGCAAGTGATCAATTCCATAATTCGTCAGCTCCCCGATTACTTTTTTCTGCAGTTTCCGCAAATACCGAAAAGGACCGTGTCGGACTTGTCTATCTCAAAGTGCTGCTTCCCGGCAATATCCGCCACCAGCGCTTCCGCGGACTCGTGGTCCATGTGGATGGTCTTTCCGCAGACCTTGCAGGAAAGATGCAGCTCTCCCCGGCAGTGGTCCGAGTCAGTGTACTGGAAAAAGACCTTCCTCGTGCCTTCCTTCACGGAACGCCTGACCTTACCCTCCGCCTCCAGCTCGGCAAGATTCCTGTAGATCGCGCTTCTGCTTATCCCGCTGTCCTCAAGGGCGTCGCCGATATCCTCCGCGGAAAGCAGCGTATCCGGGTTTTCCGCAAGATACTCCGTCAGTATTTTTCTCTGCTTCGTAGAATATGTGCTCATTTTTTGTCCTTTACGCGTTCCACGGATTTTCTTTTACACGCCAATGCCTTGCAGGTCCGCGGCGGTGCCGGCTCATAAGACGCCAAAGGGAACGCTGAATTTGCGAAACAATCCCAATTTCACGTCAATTATACCATACTTCCGAAGCATGTCAACAGGTTGATAAAAGAAGGAAAACTGGTATAATTGGAAAAAACAACAGGCTGCCCGCCAGGAACAGAAAGAAGACTCTTGACCATGAAAAAAACATTCAGAACCGTCGTTGTCAGCTTGGGCGTATTGGCGTGTGTGCTGTGCGCCTTCTGCCTTCAGGCATGCGGACCCCGGGGCGGAGAGAAATACGAGGAAAAGATCGAACGGAAAGCGGAGAATGATACTCCCGGGATCGAGATAAAGATATCGTCCGTTAATATAGAAAACGGAAACGCTGCCGTTGGCGTCGGCGTGGGATGTGATTCGGATCTCAAAGCGGAGCTGAAGATCACCGCGGAGATACTGGAGGACGCGGAATACAAAGACACGGGAGACGTGATCTGCTACACGGGAAAGACCGTGAGGATGTGGAGCCGAAGCGAGACCCTGGATATTCCGGCGACGGATCACGTGATAAACGTAGAAGGCGCCGGTGTTTCGGACGGCAGGACCCGCAGGATAACCTTCTCCGTAACAGACAGAAGATCCGGAGCCTCCGCGGAGGGGACCTTGCTTCTGAGAGACGGGCAGGTGTTTTTGTCGGAAGCCGCAGTTGATCTTGTGACCGCGGAGCTGACAAACGAAGAAATGGCTTCGCTCATCGTAGGAAACACCGCGGAACATCCCGTCGCCGGAGAAGCCGGGGCAACGTCGCCTGTGGCGAGGCTTGGCATTCCGGCTATATCGCTGGCGGACGGCCCACAGGGCGTCAGACTTGCGCTCCAGACGGTCTGGTACCCATGCGGCGCGATCCTTGCGTCCTCCTGGGACCGCCAAAGCGTTTATGCCGTGGGCAGGGCTATCGGAAGCGACTGCGACAGCGCGGGAGTGGACGTTATCCTCGGGCCCGGCATGAACATACAGAGACTGGTCCTCGGCGGAAGAAATTTTGAATACTATTCCGAAGATCCATACGTCACAGGGATCATAGCCGCGGCCTATACCTCCGGAGTGCAGTCGAGGGGCATTGGCGTGTCGGCGAAGCATTACGCTCTAAACAACCAGGAGTCTGACAGAGGCACTGTTTCCGCAAAATGCAACGAGCGGGCCATCCGGGAAATATATCTCCGGGGCTTCGGGTACCTGGTCAGAAAAGCGGATCCGCTTACGATAATGTCCTCGTATAACAGGGTCAACGGCACCTACTCATCCATCAACAGACCGCTGCTATCCGTGTTGAGAGACGAGTTCGGCTTCAACGGACTTATTATGTCGGACTGGGGCTCTGCCGGAAGCGTCACCGATAAGGCGACCGCGGGCAACGACCTTACGGAACCCGGAGGGGAGGATCAGTACAGGGAAGTACTGGACGCTCTGAACAAAGGTAAACTGAGCGTCGAGGTCTGCCGGGAATGCTGCAGGAATATTCTTTCCGTTGCCGCAAGGTCCAAGGCATACGAAAAAATGCTCGGCGGAAAGCCAAGGGCGACAAAAGTGATAGACACCGAAAACGGACGGGCGGCTGCCCTTGCCGCTGCGGAAGGCGGCATGGTACTGCTGAAGAACGAAAACAACGCGCTGCCCATTAGGGAAAACACAGGTATAGCGTTGCTGGGCATGGCTGCGTACAACCCGATCTACGGCGGCGAAGGCTCGGGCGGAGTCAATCCTTCAAAGACCGTCAGTCTCGAAACAGGTCTTTACGACGCGGGATACACTGTCCCTTACAGGGCCGCGGAGTGGTTCGGCTATTCCAACAAGCTCCGCAAAGGCTTCGAAGAGGAAGCGAACTCATGGGCGGAGAGCTGCGAGGCGGCGGTGATAGTGATAGGGCGGAGAGCTTCCGAGGGCCGTGACCAGAGCCTTGACTCCGGCGAGTTCGGCTTTTACCTGAACGACGAGGAAAAAACGTTGATCTCGGAAACGGCGCGTATTTTCCACGCCAAAGGGAAGACTCTCACCGTGCTGATCAACAGCGGAGATCCGGTGGAAACCGCTTCCTGGCGGGACAACGCCGACGCCATCCTCTGGATCGGATACCCGGGGGAGACCTGCGGGACCGCGGCGGCGAATATCATTTCCGGGAAAACTTTTCCCTCGGGAAAGCTTACCTGCACCTGGCCGGAGGCGTATGAAGATACTCCCTACTACTACGATTTTCCCGGCACTTCTTCCGTTTCCAAATACAGGGACGACGTTTACGTCGGCTACAGATTCTACGATGAGTTTGGCGTGAGACCCGCATTCGCCTTCGGCTGCGGACTCACTTATACAAAGTTTGAATACTCGAATTTTACCGCAAAAGACAACGGCGACGGCTCCTTCACGCTTTCCTGCACCGTTAAAAATACGGGAGACAGGAGCGGCAGGGAGATCGTCCAGTTTT
Organism: Clostridia bacterium; assembly: GCA_017959965.1. Lineage (GTDB taxonomy): Bacteria > Bacillota > Clostridia > UBA1212 > UBA1212 > UBA1212. The sequence continues at coordinate 19,745 of JAGCZO010000140.1, forward strand.
ACGTATCCAAACCCGGGACCGAGGGACTGCTGCCCCTTAAGAAGGAGCTGTGCGGCTTCGTGAAGACCGGTACCCTTAAACCGGGTCAGACTGAGGCGGTAAGTGCCGTCGTTACCGAATATGAGCTTGAATCGTTCTTCGATTCCGACATGTCCTGGAGAGTAGTCCCGGGCGAGTATTCCTTCCATGCGGCGGCCTCTTCCGACGGCGTGAGACTGACCGAAAAGATCAATATCGGCTCTGAAAAGACCACAAAGACTGTAAAAGAGAAGCTTCAGCCGGGCAGCGGCGTTGACGTGATCGCGCCGGGAAGTATCGCGCCTGAGACCGAAAACAGGACAAGCATCGCACTGGGCTGCGACACCTACTGCAACGGCAGGGAGGGCAGCTACGTTTCCAAATATCTGGTCGACGGCGACTCAACTACCAGATGGAGCGGCGCGGGAACCTCCGGGTACAAGTGGGTGGTGATCGATCTGGGAGAGGTCAAAAAGGTGGACGAGATCACTATACTCTGGGAATCGAACAACGCTTACAGGTACACTTTGTCGGTCTCCTCCGACGTCCCGGAGACCGGGGGAAAACCGGGCACCTCTTCGCTTCCCACGGGCATCGGCTGGACTGACTATCCGGAGACCCGGATGACCGACTGGGATCTGGACAGGATAACTTTGAACGCCGAAGTAAGGTTTATTAAGATAACAGCGCCGAAAGACGCAAGCTGGTGCTCGATATACGAGATATCTGTTTATGAAGGGAGCTGACTATGGAAAAA
>JAGCZO010000141.1 GCA_017959965.1 Clostridia bacterium
CGAAACGTCTTCCGCGCCGGCAAGGGGCACCTGCTTTGTGAGCGTTGTTCCTATAGCGTTGCGCTTGTCGATATGGATCAGGGCATCGCCAAGGGTGATGATCTTGGTAAGCGTTGATCTTTCCTTCGCGGATTCGGGTCGAAGGGTGTATATAGCCTGCACCCTGTTGAAGATCGGATTCGAGTTTGCGAAAATATTCGGGAAATTCTGGTCAAAATTATCAAGATCGTGCCATATCTGAAGCTCGATGCTGCCCTCGTATACGCCGCTCCAGTTCGTCGAGGTATTATCACCAAAGCTGTCCACCCGCTGCATGTCGACCTTCAGCCACTGGATCTGGCTGACTTCAATGCCGAAAAGAGTCTTGTGCTTGAGTTTGGAATCGTTGACCTTCAGCTTCCACTGATTTCCGCCCCGCTCCTCTTCGGCTTTTTTCAGCCTGGCGTTGCATTCGCGGTAGAACATTTCAAGCAAAAGCTCGCGCTGCATTGCCTGCTCTGCGATCTCTTTTTCGTTTTCAAGCCGAGTCCACTCTTCCGCTATATCCTTGGTGGCAAGGAAAGCGTTGAGCGCGATGTCAGCCCACTTGGCACCGGTGATAAACTTGACCGCCTCGCCGGAGAGCTGGCCTATGACAAAGCTTGCCGCAACGTCCGTGACCTCCTTGCTTCCGGTGTACATATCGTAAATATCGGCGACAGTTCCGAATCCCGCCACGTTCAGACCGATCCGGAGCGCCATGGCAGGATCAAAGCCTTTAAGATGCTTGGCCTTTTCGATGACCGCTTCGGAATACCCAAGCTTTCCGCTGGTCATTTCCATCTGGTTCATCACCTGTTTGATGATCTGATCGATCTCGTCGCTTGACAAAGTGTTTCCGTTGGTAAGCTCGCCTTTGAATTTGGTAGTTCCCAGCTGGAACTCCACCTCCACGCACAGCTCCTTGTTCTCGTTGATGCGCGTGTAGTCAACGCCGTCTATGCGCCCCGGCTTTTTCATGGCATAGTTATCTCCGGACGCAAGAAGGGTCGTTGCGAGCATAACGGCGGAAAGAAGGACTGCCGCGATTTTTTTCGTTGCCGACATATTGCCGCTCCTTTCTTCGCAGCTTTACTTAAGGATCTTGAATTTTCCGACTATGGGCAATTCCTTGGCCTTGCCTTTTGCAACATTAACAATGCCCAGCACCGCAAAGACCACACAGACAACGCTTAAAAGACTGTTGATTATGGAGAATATCCAGCCCACGTAAGGGATGCATGAAAGAATACCGAAGGTCACCCAGATTATAGCCTCCGCGATCGCAAGAACGATACCCTGATTGCAGTGAAAGCGGGCAAATTTAGATTCCTTCGCAGCGAACAGCGGTATAAGGACCAGCCATGACAGATACGCCAATATGGTCATACCTTTGTTCTGAGTAATGTCATTCTGGTCAAATTCGGACGTTGAATCCTTTGTGTTTTTTAATTCATCGATTTTCTCATTAAAGTCTGACATAATATGTTTTTCCTTTCTTTTTGTGCGCCAAGAGCCGCAGTCTGCCATTAATTATAGTTTTGATTATAATAACGGATTATTACAATTAACAAAAGTGCCGAACGGCATGTCATTCGGCACTTTAAAACAATTATTACAGGTATTCGTTGGTTCAGATCACGTACTGGTCTTTACCAGGCGGTGTTCTATGGCATACCGCGACAGGTCTGCGCGGCTTACGCAGAAGGTCTTGTTGAGCATCATCGATATCATATTTTTGACGGTGCCGGGCTGAAGACCAAGCTTTTCCGCGATCTCCTTGTTTGACATTCCGTTGCAGATGTAACCGAGGGTCTCGATCTCCCGTTCGCTGAAATCCACCTTGAGATGCGCGGTCTCCCGTTTTCGCAGCTGTTCCATTGCCTCGCTGTCTATCACGCTCATGCCGTTGAGGATCGAATAGACAGACGCCCGCAGCCGTTCCGGATCCATCGTTTTCAGCAGAAATCCGTCGCAGCCCGCTTTGAGAGCAGAATCCACTGTCTCCGCGTCATAAAACGTTGTCAGCGCGACAATATGCGTCCCGGGAAAACGTTTCTTAATGATCTCAGCCGCTTCGGCGCCGGACTGTACGGGCATCTGCATATCAAGAAGAACAACGTCCGGAACGTCTTTTTCACAAAGCTCAACGGCTTCCTTTCCGTTGGCCGCAATACCTGTAAGAGTAAAATCCGTCCAGCTGTCGATGGCAAGCTTTAACCCCGCGGTCAGCAGCGGATGATCGTCCGCGATCAGTATCTTGATATTCCTGCTCATTTTTGCATTCTCCATTCTGCTTTAATTTCAAACCCCCGCCCGCTCTCGGCGATAAAAGCGATCTCCCCTCCGGAGGCGATCACCCGTTCTTCCATTACACTGAGGCCGAAGCCCTTTTCAAATCCGCCGCGGAAGCTTCCGTTGTCTAAGATCGTAATTTTCGCGCTGTTTTCCGAAAGATCGACTGATACCTGTATCGTATCCGCAAAGGAGTGGTCAAGGGTATTATGATACGCCTCTTTAAGCATCTGTTTGATCAGCCCGTACTTTTCTCTCAGGAAAGGCGGTTCGGAACCGCGGACCGAAATATCGGTCCTTAGCCGGCACATATGGGCGAACTCATCAAGCAGTTCCTTCAGCGAATCGTATCGTTTTCTGCCGTTGGCGGCAATGGAGCGGCGGCAGATCTCAATTCCCTCATTTAACAGTTCTCCGTACCGCTTGGGATCACTGTCCCGGAGCTTCAGGCACATTTGACATATGGTGTGCAGCTCGGTGATCGCATGCCCGGCATCGTCGTGGATCGTCTGAGCGATCCGCAGCTGCTCCGCATAGTCAGTCAGCTGCTTTGTCTGCAGAACAAGGCTTTCCAGTTCCCCGTTGGAGCTTTTCAGCGTATCAGCCAGGGCTTTGAGGTCTTCGCTCGTCTTTCGCCGCTTTTCGGTGATATCGGCTTCTTCGGTAACGTCGGTGAGCATCACAGTATAACCGGAGATATTGTCCTTATACAGGATCGGCATGGTCCTCCGCCTGTAAACGCCGCCCCCGATCCGGACTTCTCCGTCATCCGTTTTCAGACTGTCCGGAATAAGGGAGGTGATCTTTCTTCCTTTTCTGACGGTATCAAAGGGATGCAGGCGGTTGAAATCAAGTATATAACCGTACATATCGGTCACGAAGACCGTATCGGGAACATTTAAAAACAACGTCTTTGAGTTAACCATCAGATCTCCTCCCTCAAAGCCGCGACCGTCGTACGTACGGAGGCCATCGTGGTTTGCGCCGTGCGTATACCGTCAAGCAGCGCAGTTTCCGCGTCCGAGTCAACGTCTTTGGCGTTACAGAGATCGCTCTCAATAGTCCTGAATGCGGAGTTTATCTCCTCCTGCGCTGAAACGATCATTTCCTGCTTTTCCCTAAGGTGCGGGATCTCGTAAAGCGTGCTTAAGTAAGCGTCGATGTTACGCTTCTTATCCTCCAGCTCCGCGACCATCCTGCTCTGCTCCGCAATGTCGTTTTCGATCATTCGGCGTTCATTTGCGATCTCGCTGATGTCGTTTACGGTAATGAGAACAAGCTCCGTTTCCGCCAAAACCGATCCCGAGATATGCAGTGTTTTCTCGCCAAACTGTTCTACGGCCTCCGTCTTACCGGTCAGACCCTGAATTATTTCCGGGATAGCCTCAGTATACAGCTCGCAGGCCTTGTTTTTGTAGACGGTCTCTCCTTTGGCGATGTCATAGACAAGCAGCGCGCTCCGCGTATTCTCCAGCGCGTTTTCGACGGACTGGGAAACGATATCGACGTAACGGTAACGGAATACCATAAGATACAGGCATATGATCGATACCGTCATGATGATCGGCATATAATCCAGTGTATCAACGCCTGTTATGGATCGGATCAGTGCAGCGGCCGCAGGCAGAATTGGATAAAGCGAAAACACCACCAGGCGTCTGATCTTTTCCTTTTCCTTTCGGATAATGTGTACGACCGAAACGAGCCAGCCTGCAAAAAGCGTCCCGTAAACAATGAGCAGGCAAGGCAAAAACAGCTTTCCGTGTACGACCTGCTCACCCATCACCAGCTTTTCATAGAAAAGATGATGAAAGCTGTTGGTGCAGATGATCAGGCTGACTGTTCCGGAAAGCGCCAGCATGACGGTCTTGAAAATACGGTTTTCGGACAGCCGGTCGTGTCCCGCAAGATAAAGATTCCAGATCAGATAAGCCGACGTAGCGAACGAAGTCCCTACCAGCTGATAATAGACCGCGAAAACGTAAAAACCGTTGACAGGTAAAAAGAGATAAGCCAGCGTCTCAAATAATCTGCCGCTGATCATGACCCACAGGCCAACAACAACTACGATAAACCAGCGCCAGATCGGCGTCGGCTGACGCTTTCTTATCAGCTGCAGAATAAGTATAAAATGCGCCGGCAAGTAAGCCGCCTGCATAACAAGATTAGCGATCCTGTACCATTCCATAGGTATTACCCTTCCGTTACCCGTTCGATCGATCGTAAAGCTGTTTACCGGATATAAGGTCAAAACCGTTTACGTCTTTTTCAAAACCTGACGCGGAAATAATGCACGCTGACGCGTGATGCCATACACAGCAGAGCCGTGATCACATACACGCTTGCAGCGTGATGCCATGCCAAGCCTTTGTGCCGCCGGCTTGGATTCAAAAAAGCGTCTTTCAGTAGGCAAAAGACGCTTTCTTGATGGTCGGAGTGACAGGATTCGAACCTGCGGCATCCTGGTCCCAAACCAGGCGCTCTACCAACTGAGCCACACCCCGTTTTACGCTGAGAAATCATATCACCTGCGCGCCCCCAAGTCAAGCAAAAACGCACTTACAATCGGAGGGGTAGTGTGGTATAATCATTTGGCTAAAGGACAGTCAAAGCGGCATATTTCCGGAGCGGTACAGCTGACGGTTTAACCGCACACCATACACATTGCAGAGAGGTGCAGCAAATGGGTAAAAAAGCAGTCGAAAAGCCTTTTCTCGAACGGGTTGACGCTGATCCGTCCGCGGGCCTTACCGGGTCTCAGGCGGAGGAGCGCATCGCCAAGGGATACCGCAATATCGCGGCGGATCCAAATGACAAAAGCACTTTGAAAATATTGGCGGAGAACCTTTTTTCGTTCTTCAACATCGTTCTTTTTTCCATAGCCCTTCTTTTCATTGGTTTCATCATCTACCTGAACGCTATCGGACGGACGGATATCGTCAACCAGTACTTCGGCTTTTCGAAGTTCGTGTTCTTGATACCCGCTGTGATGAACGTGGGGATGGGTACGTATCAGCAGATATCGAGTCTCAAGGTCATCAAAAAGCTCAAGATAGTCACCAGCACCAAAACCAAAGTCATACGCGACGGCCAGGTCAATGTGATCGACGCCAGGGACGTTGTCATTGACGATATCATCGCCCTTTCCGCGGGCGACCAGGCCACCGCTGACCTGACGGTGCTCGAAGGCGAAGTCGAAGTCGACGAGTCAATGCTGACGGGAGAGTCGGATCACGTTAAAAAGAAGGCAGGCGACACGATCCTCTCGGGCTCCTCCATCATCGTCGGTTCCGCCAAAACAAGGGCTGTTAAAGTAGGCGAAGACACCTACGCCGCCGAGCTCACCAGGAAGGTCAAATCCGGAGCCTCCCACAAGTCGGAGCTTATGACCTCCATCATGAAAATAATAAAGCTGCTCACCATTGGCCTTCTGATCGCCATCACGACGGTCACGGTCACTCTGGTGGTAAAAATAATTGCGACCGGCGGAGACCCCGCCATATGGGGCATGCAGCTGTCCCTGAATGATCCCGTCACCTGGGCACTTATAGTTCTCACCGACGGCACTTTCGGCATCGGTATGATCCCCACAGGTCTCGTGCTCACCACCTCCGTGACCATGATGGTATCGATAGCGTCGCTTACAAAGAAGAAGACGCTGGTGCAGGAACTCTACTCACTTGAGAACCTTTCCCGTGTTGACATAATCTGCCTCGACAAGACCGGAACACTCACGGACGGAACCATGAGTGTTTCCCACATAAAGTCTTTCATTGGCATTGGCGAAGTCGAAAAACATGCCCGGGCCCTCATGGCTGCGGCAGGCGACAGAAACGCCACGGCGGAAGCCGTATACCAAAAGTTCGGTATTGACGAAAACGCCGATATTAAGGAAATAATTCCTTTTTCCAGCGCCACGAAGTATTCCGGACTCATTTACAACGACGGCAGGAAGCTTCTGATGGGGGCACCTGAATATCTGCTTGATAAGGACGATCCCAACCTTGGATACGTGGAGAAAATGGCTTCCGAGGGCAACCGTGTAATCGCCATGACCCTCGACGGGGAGCTTATCGCTTTCATCGCCATCGAAGACCATATAAGGGAGTCTGCCCCCGACACGCTGAAATTCTTCCGTGAAAACAACGTCACCGTTAAGGTCATCTCCGGCGACAATCCTCTCACGGTAAGCAAGATCGCCCAGAAGTGCGGCATCGAAAACGCCGACAAATACATCTCTCTTGCGGGTGTGCCCCTTGAGGAGATCCCCGCAATTGCCGAGGAATATACAGTTTTTGCCCGTGTATCTCCCGAGCAGAAGGAGGCGCTGGTGCTTGCCCTCCAGGCTAAGAAGCACAAGGTCGCCATGACCGGCGACGGCGTCAACGACATTTTGGCGCTCAGGAAAGCCGACTCCTCCATCACCTTTGCCAAGGCCACCGACGCCGCGAAATCCTGCTCCGACGTCGTTCTTCTCGACAATGATTTCAGTCACCTTAAGGACGTCGTGGGCGAGGGCCGCAGGGTAATCGGCAACATCAGAAAGACCTCGGTGCTCTACCTCATGAAGTCCATCGCGGTATTCATTTTCTCGCTGGCTCTCATCCCCTTCGACAAGGGTCAGATGTGGTTCCAGGTGGAAAACATGTACCTGATCGAATCTGCGGTCATCGGTACCGGAGGCTTCCTGCTCTCGCTGGAGCCAAGGCGTACGCCAATAAGAGGCGCGTTCCTGAAATACACCTTGTCTCAGTCCCTGTGCGCAGGTACGCTGGCGGCGTCCGCCATTCTGCTGCCGATCCTGCTTTACACGATCCCCGCAGCGGCGGGTGCGGTACCCTTTGTTCACTATGATGACGTCCGTCCGATGATGACGGTAATGATGACTATGGCCGGTGTGGTCGTGGTCTTCGCAATGTGCATCCCATTCAACAAATACCGGTCGGCTGCGCTTACCGCGGTGATCTTCGTTGCCTCCTTCCTTGGCGCGCTGGTTCCGTCAGCTTACATCGGCGGTCATACCATTGGCGCGGATATGTTCAAGGTCGGCGAGGGACAGACCATATTTGATTCTCAGTTTGTACGCGAGCTGTTCAGGCCAGACAGATCCGCAGCGGTACAGGGGCTTGTCAGCAGGCCAAATAACTTTATCGTGCTCAGGATATTCATTTACGTTGCCATCCCGATATTCATTCTTCTGATGTTCGCCATCGAGAACTTCGCCCGCAAGGAGATAAAGGACGTTAAGATCGGCCGCGCCTTCAGGATCGGCAGACGGTTCATGCTGGCCTCCGGACTTGTTCTCATCATCCACGGTATTCTCGCGGCAATTGAAGCCGCCGCCTCAACCGGTTATTTCGTCCAGGTGAACACGGTCTACGTCGGAAACAAAACAGTGATACTCATTGTCAATTTCGCGGTCATCGCCCTCCACCTGGCCATCGGGTACATTGGCTACAAATTGTGGAAGGATCCCACCAAGAAAATGATCAAAGTCGCTTTCGGTTCCGCAGTCGTGCTTACTGCCGTTACCGTGGTGATGTTCATTCTTTCCGGCAACATAATCAGAACGGGCAGCGTGCTTCTCATGCTGGACGGGTTAGTGATCCTGATCAACACCGTGTTTTACATCACCGGAGCTGTTATCGTCGTTGCCAATTACAGTCACGGTCTTCTGAAGCCAAGGGGCAAATAAAAACTCGGCCTCTTCCGCGTTTTTACCGCCGCGGCAACTGAAGCCTGAGTTTAAATACTAACGGAGAAAAAATTGAAAGTTCTTGGATTAAAAATCAGAGAATCGGCTTTTTCGGTCCTCCCTGTGATGCTCATTGTGGTGGTGATGTATTTTCTGCCCTTCGTGAGCCTTTCCACCACGGAGCTGGTTGCCTTTTTGTGCTCTTCGGTCGCTCTTGTGATAGGCGTCGGCTTTTTCAATCTCGGGGCCGACATCGCAATGTCGCCAATGGGGCAACACATCGGCACCGGTCTTTCAAAAGCCGGCAAGCCGGCGGTATTGCTTACCGTATGCTTCATCATGGGCATTGTGGTCACCATTGCCGAGCCGGATCTTTCGGTGCTGGCCGGCCAGGTCTCACAGATGATACAGAACTGGGTGCTTATCGTGGTCGTTGGCGTCGGCGTAGGACTCTTTCTCATGCTCTCCATTATAAGGACCGTCAAGAACAAGCCCCTGCCCCAGTATCTGATGTTCTTCTACCTTGCTCTTTTCGCCCTTGTGGCGGTTCTCCTGGTCAAGGGCCGGGATGATTTCACCGCTTTGGCATTTGATTCCGGTGGCGTCACTACAGGCCCTATAACAGTGCCTTTTCTCATGGCTCTGGGCATCGGTATCGCGTCGACCGTGGGCAGAAACAAATCCGCGGAAAGCAATTTCGGCTCCATTGCCATGTGCTCCGTGGGCCCGGTTCTGGCGGTGGTCATCATCGGCATCGCTTCAAAAGGAAAAGTTGATTACATCCTTCCCGACTACTCTGTGGAATCACAGCTTGGCGCCCAGATCTGGGACACGATCCTCCACACCATGGGAGAAGTCGGACTTGCGCTGGGACTTATCTGCGTCATGTTTCTTATCCTCCAGGTGACGTTGCTGAAGCTGCCCGCCAAAAAGCTTTTGTACATGTTCGGCGGCGTCATTTACACCTTCGTGGGCCTGGTAATATTCATGACTGCCGCAAAAATAGGCTTTATGCCTGTCGGTTTTAAACTCGGCACGGAGCTTTCCAAAGCGGGAGTCCATCCCGCATTTCTGGTGGGTTTTGCCTTTGTGACCGGCATGGCAACAGTTCTTGCCGAGCCTGCTGTCCACGTTCTCAACAATCAGGTGGAGCACGTCACGGACGGCGCAATTACCAAAAGATCGATGATGATCGCTCTCTCCATCGGCGTGGGAATATCCATCGCCCTTTCGGTGATAAGGATCATATTCAATTTCAGCATTCTCTACTACCTCATTCCGGGCTACATCATCTCCCTGGGCCTTTCGCTTCTGGTTCCGGGAATGTACACTGCCATCGCCTTTGACTCAGGCGGAGTCGCCAGCGGACCTCTGACGTCGACCTTTATTCTTCCTTTTGCCATTGGCGCCTGTGCGGTGATCCAGGGCGAGAGCATGATACCAGTTGACGCCTTCGGGGTGGTGGCAATGGTGGCAATGACGCCTCTCATCACCATCCAGTTTCTCGGCTTCAAGGCCGTTGTGACCGAAAAAGTCAAGGCAAAGCGGGCAATGCGCAGGATCCTTGCCGCCGACGACGAACAGATCATAGAATTTATGTGAAGGAGGAGCTCATGGCAAACAATCAGACACCGACCCCTGTAAGCTCGCCGGAAGGCCTCAAGCTGCTTATCACAGTGGTAAACAGGGTCAAATCGGAATACTACGCGGATCTCATCCAGAGCCACGGGGCAAATCTCCAATGCTTCGTGTCCGCCAAGGGCACGGGCGGCTCTGAGTTTCTGGACCTCATGGGACTTCAGGACGACAGAAAAAGCGCGATCTTCAGCATCGTTAAGGCCGACAAGGCGCCGGAGATACTCGGGCTCCTGGAGGAGCGCTTCAAGACCATAAGAAACGGCAAGGGGATCGCCTTCACGATACCCATGAGCAGCCTGATCGGCGTACAGGTATACAGATTTCTCGCTGACAAGAGAGATACCGGAGGGTTATTTTGATGGACATTTCACATGAAGTTGTATTTTGCATAGTTAACGAAGGCTTCAGCGAGGTCGTAATGGACGCCGCCAAGAGAGCCGGAGCGAGAGGAGGCACCGTTCTCCGGGCCCGTGGAACCGCCAACGTCGATGCCGAGAAATTCTTCGGCATTTCCATCACGCCCCAGAAGGAGATAGTGATGATACTGGTGCCCGCGGAAATAAGGAACGACGTACTTCACAATCTGTACTCCATGTGCGGTCTTGACACGCCCGGTCACGGAATCGCTTTCGCCCTGCCTGTGGACCAGGTCATAGGCATAAAACAGCCCGATCCTGCCGCCACCGCCGCCTCACCCGACGCTGCACCTGCCGCTTCACCTGCCTCTTCACCTGCCGCGGAGCAGGAAGCTCCTGAGAAAGAATAACAGTATAGACAACGAACCGGAAAGCCGCCCCTATGGAATTCCGAAGGGGCGGCTCGTTTTTTAATATCTTACAATTGCTGTTAAATACTGTCAGCTATCTCAAGCAGTTTTAAGAAGGCTTGGCGGAAAGCTTCGTCATCGTCGGAATGAGACTCAAAATCGTCAAAGCAGACGCTCTTAAGCAGGTCCTTCGCATCTTTCTTCGCCTTTTTGCTTCCTTTTTCGAATATCTGCATGAATAGGTCGGCGTCCTGCAGGCCGTCTCTCATGTTCATAAACCTTGACGACAGGTCAAGCTTTTTACTCCGGTTATTGGCGTATACGATGGCTCCGTCGCCTTTGAATCTTGCGTCGGCGTTGAAGCCGTAAAGAGAGTCGCCCTTTCCCCAGTAGTTGAACCCCCAGTGGAGAAAGCCCTTGGCGCCAACGTTGACGCAGGCCCATTCCATTAGCCTTGACCTTATCACCGGCAGATCCACAAATTTGTTCAGGAAATAGGCCTCCTCCGGGAAACAGCAGGAATAGAGCCAGAGCTCCGCGCCTCTGTCGACAAATTTTTCGAACACCTCCGGGCCCTCGTCGTGTACGTTGATCCTCGGCACTGCCCATTGGCAATGGTCGCATATCGTTTCTGCCGACTCCAGCATATCCAGGGGCTCGCCGGGGAGAAGCGAAGGCGCGACCTCATCAAGGATCTCCTTTGTGTGCAGCCAGACCTCGGTGGTGTGGGGCTCATCCTCAATGTGCACCCGGAACATGCCCTTCCAGCCCTTCTCCTCAATGTGTCTGTTCAGCTCCCCGTAGAAGGTCCGCAGGTATTCGTCGGCCTCCTTCGTCAAAGTGTCGTACGCGACCACGTCCCCGGTCTCGCCAAGAGCCGACATTGTCTTGCCTTCAACTGACTGTATGAAGGCTGAGAGCGTGAAATCTCTGGCGGCTCCCTTGTTTATAAACAATTCGGCAAACCTATCGAACAGGTCGAACCTGAAATCAAATTCCCCGGCGTTTTTATAGGTACTTCCCGCTCTGTGGAGCAGCGGGAGCGGCTGGATGCAGATCGTATTATTTCTGAGCTCCTTCATTACGTCCGCGTAATGTTCAAGAAGCTTCCACCACTCATCGGAGAATCCGGCAACGCCTGCCTCCTTGTGTGGAAGGAGCTCAAGGTTGAAGAAATACTCATGGCCAAACGCGGACTCCGCGGGGTCTCTCAGCTTTGCGCTGTGGATCCTCAAGGTCAGTTCGGCGGAAAGATCTCCCTTGTCCGTCTTGACAGTAACGCAGTAGGTCCTCTCGCCTGTTCCGGCGTCCTTTGGTATGAAAAAATCGATCCTGAAGGCCTGGGTCCTGTGGGCTTTCATTTGAAGGCGCATGTTTTTGGTCTTCAGCTCGCAAAGCCTGTCAGGGTAGAAGGTATTGTCGTTGTACCTTGTGTAGTCCTGTTTGAAAAGTCTTGTTCTGAGCTTTGGTTCGCCCTTGGCGGAGTTCTTTTCACGCAGTTCGATGCCTGTGATCGCATAGTTCTCAAGCATTCTCACTGCGATCTGCCCGGAGCAATAAGCGTTCCTCGGGCAATCAATGATCATATTTGCCGAGGCGCCCTTCCCGGGTCTTGTGTTCATGAAAATACTTTTTGTCGACGGCTCAGTCCAGATATACATTTGAAGCAGTCTCCCTTCGTAGATCGCAATACTTTACTCCTGCCGCATCCTGCGGGAACTCCGGCCGGAAATAATGTTCAAATATTATGAAAAAGCCGGACATACATCCGGCCGCTTCGTTTTAAAAATATGGGTTCAGGGGGCGGAAGGCGTCTCCTCTTTAGGTAAAGCCGTGGGAAGAGAAACTCTCCAGCCTGTCAGGTAACGGGTAAAAATAACGAAATCCCAGTCGTTGATCTCTCCGTTGCCGTCAATGTCGCACTGATCAAGCACGACCTCGTTGTTCCAGTTGGAGAGGTACCGTTCAAACATCATTGCGTCCCAGTCCGAGACCTCACCGTCTCCGTCAATATCTCCGTGGGCAAGTTCCATGAAGATGCCTCCATCCGGATCGTAGCCTCTGATATCCTCCGTAGGCGCCGGAGTATGATTGGCATTTGAGCTTGATCCCTTTGTGGCCGAATATATGATAACGATCGTAAGCGCTGTAACAATAACCGCGATAACAATTATGATCAATACGAGCTTTTTGTTCATTCTTTTCTCCTATATGCCGTAAGATCCGTGATCCAGGGCTTTTCCTGCCTGCGGCTGATGAGTGGGCACTGCCCTGCCGGACAGTTTATACTATCATATTTATACGCCAAAGTCAATGAACAGGAACTGTAGTCCAGTGTTTTCGGGCGATTTCAACCGCCCGAAAAGAAAGGCTATATTCAAATTTCAAGTAATGAAACTATAAAATCAGATTTGTTTTTCAAGAGAGATACAGGAAGCAGTCAGCATTCTTCGAATCCTCCCGCAAAGATTACGATGATGTTTAAAAGTCAACTCATCAATATAACCGGTATTGAAAAGCAGTTTCAGCCAGCTTTCAGATTCAATACATTCTTTTCTGGCGATTTTAAATTTGGAAAGCATATCTGCTTTGCTTTGCGGAAATTGCGCCTCGGAAATATTAGCAAAAACGCTTGAAGAAGATTTCCTCAACTGAAAAACGGCGTTTGAATTTCCGAAAATATTTTACATAAGATTTCACACTTAATGGCAAGCATTTCAGAATAATCAAGCAAAAGATTATTAGGCAAAAACAAGTGTCTCCTTTCGTCATCTTAATCAACGCGCAGCGTTGCATGTAATCATCCCGAAGGGATGTATGTAATCACGCCTCTGGCGTGTATGTAATCACCGCGCAGCGTTGCATGTAATCA
>JAGCZO010000142.1 GCA_017959965.1 Clostridia bacterium
CAGAGCTGTCTTAACGTTGTGGTTGTACTGAACGAATCTCTCGTCAGTCTTGTTTTCCTTGGTAAACTCGTTTCCTTCATACTCGTCAGGATATTCCAGTTCTGCTGTAGCTGAGTTGTAAAGAACCATCTTGTTCTCTTGCTTGTCCCAGTAAACTTCATATCCTGCTGTGAGGCACTGCCAATTTATCGTATTGTAGCCTGCATCTGCGAGAACCTGCATAACAGTTTCAACATCATTAGGCTTTGCGTACTTGTTTGCGGCAGACCACTGAGCAAGCGCTTCGTTCATTTCGCGAACAGCCTGCTTATCTGCTGAAAGGTTGGCTTTTTTAATGATGTTAGAGATTATGAGACACAATATATTGTGGTTTGATGTGTGTGCATACACAATATGTTGTACACGCAGATTCAAAAACACACAAAAAAGCCGCGAAAACGCTTGAAAATCGGGCGTTTTCGCGGGTATGTATTCTTAATGATGTTTTATTGTTTCGTAATTTATTGACTTGTTTCACATATAGTGATACAATGCAAAATGAGGTGAAACATTATGAACGATTTTATTTCACGCATTTTCGGAAAAACTGTTGGCGAGAGCGAATATCGGTTTCCAACCGGGACGCCCTTGTTTATCACGTGCGGTTATTCGGTTAAATATTTAACTTTCGTTAACACAGGGGCGTTGCTTGTCAGACCGGTCGATCAAAGCGCTGGCTTGAAAGCCGTTAAAAAGCAAATTCCAATTATTGAAAGCACGACAGGACTTAACGTAATATTGGAAATGGATAAGTTGACATCATGGCAGCGAACCTGTTTAATCGAAGCGGGAATCGCTTTCGTTTCCGGAACCGGGCAGGTGTTTATACCTTTTTGGGGCAGTTATTTCGAATGCAAAATAAGGGAGAAAGCATATGAAACCAAGGTGCTGACTTCGGCTGCGCAATTTGTTTTTCTCTACTTGTACTACAACGACACCAAGGCGTTCGGAGTCACGCAGATATCTATTGCCAAAGAATTAAAAATATCAAAAGCAACGTGCTCGCGTGCAATACAATGTCTTTTATCACTTCGTCTGATTTCAGTCTCAGAAGAAGGAACGGCAACTCTTATCAGATTAAACGGGACAAAAAGCGAAGCGCTGAACAATGCCATAGGCCATATGATCGATCCTTTGAAGAAAAAAATATGTGTAAATACGTTGCCTGATAATATTGAGTATAATTTGAGCGGCGTATTGGCGCTGAGCAAGAGATCTGCGTTGGCGGCAAAGCCGGGCGACGAAGGTTTTGCAATCAGCAAAAGCAACCAACGGCTTATTGATAAAAACAGCGTTGTTGACGCTGACCGGTTCAGGGATCTTGGCGGGTTTGTTATTGAAGTGTGGAACTATGATCCGTCTGTTCTGACAACCACAGATTGTGTTGATGATATTTCTCTTCTGATGCGGCTTAGAAGTAATTCGGATGAACGTGTTCAAAATGAGCTTGACGTTATCAGAAGGGAACATGGTTTAATTAAGGAGAATTATAAACAATGACAACAAAAACGAAGGTAAAATATGCGTGAGCAGATAAAAACTGTTCTCTTCGCTAAAGATGATGTGTGACGGTTCTGACACATCGATAAAATAAAAATTGACCGAGCGAAGATGACGAGTGACGGTTCTGACTCGTCGGTAAAATAAAAATTGACCGAGCGAAGATTATCTTGAGGCCGGTTTTTAATCGGTCTCTTTCTGTATGAGAAACGTCTATGATGAGCTGCATTGGCAATTTCAAACACTACTTACCACTGTTACCCGGCCGATAGGCAACAGATAGGCAACAACCCCCGCACCTTCATTGACAATATCGCCAAACAACACTATAATTCGACTATAAAAATTTAGTTGCAAGGAGGTATCCGGGGCCATCCCCGGAGAGGAAAAATGGCACTGAAGGAAAAATGGAAAGACGCCGGGAAAGGTACCGGAAAAGCATTCAAGGACCTTGGCAAGGCACTGGTCAAGTCCGTGAAAAAAGGCGTGGATAAAGTCGACGGTGACGACGCCAATGAGCCCGAGATAGACCTCAGGGAGCACTGGAACGAGGTCGGAAAGGATTTCGGCAATGCCGGCAGATCTCTCGGCAAGGCCATCACCGGCACCGCCAAGAAGGTTGCTGATAAGGCGGACGACATTGTCGACGGCGACAAAAACGACAAAAAGCAGGAAGAAAAACCTGACGGGAATCAGGAGGAGAAGCCTGACGAGGTCGTTGACGACGAAAAGCAATAATGATCTGTTTATAGTATCCCTGCCCGTTCTCAATGATCAAAAAGATTGCGGCAGGGATAATTGTTTTGGCGGGTGGCGTTTGGCGATTACAAACCGCTCGCGTTGTGGTATAATAGACCCATAAACAGACCTACGGAGGTTTAATAATATGACTTTGAGCAACAGATATGCCGCGCTTAAGAAAAGAGTCGGCGGAAACAGGGAAGTCTTCGGCTTCGAGTACACCTTCGGCAAGCCGATGGAGGAGCAGATGAACATCACCGCTCCCAACAAGGCCAATAAAAGGATCCTTGCCGAGACGGAGTTTGCCATTGCCCTTTCCAAGGAGCTTGGCGGGAAATACGACGAGCTCATCGACAAGGAGCTCACGTTCCTTGAAGGCGAGATGGAAAAGAACGGAGCCCTCACCATACCCGCCTGCAAAAAAGCCGAAAAAATGCTGCTGCCGATGAGTGCCGACGCCAAGGAATACAATATCATTCTTGCGGGGCACGCTCACATTGACATGAACTGGATGTGGTCCTGGCACGAGACAGTGGCGGTGACCCTTGCCACCTTCAGGACCATGCTGAAGATCATGGACGAGTATCCGGATTTTTGCTTCTCCCAGTCCCAGGCCTCTGTCTACAGGATCGTCGAGGAGTACGAGCCGGAGCTGATGGAGCAGATCAAAAAGCGCATCAAGGAAGGACGCTGGGAGGTCACAGCCTCCGCCTGGGTGGAGACCGACAAAAACATGCCTTCCACCGAGTCCCTCATCAGGCACATCAAATACACGAAAAACTACCTCAAAGAGGTCTGGGACATTGATCCCGACGAGCTTGAGATCGATTTCTCGCCCGATACCTTTGGCCACAGCGCCAACCTCCCTGAGCTTGACTTCTACGGCGGCGTGAAATACTACTACCATTGCAGAGGTCTCACGGACAACAAGAGCCTCTACCGCTGGATCGCGCCTTCCGGCAAGGAACTCCTTTGCTACAAAGAGCAGGAGTGGTACAACAGCGGCATAACGCCGAAGATCGCCAAGATCGTGTTTGACGTCGCGAAAAAGCAGGCGGGTTTCAAGACCTTCCTCATTGTTTACGGCGTGGGCGACCACGGCGGCGGACCCACCAGGCGTGACGTTGAGAGCGCTCTTGAGATGATGACCTGGCCTGTTTTCCCGGCAATAAAATCCGGCACCTTCAGAGAGTTTTTCAAGAAAGCAGAGTCAATAAGGGACAAGCTTCCGATCGTCAACAGAGAGATGAATTTCATCTTCCCAGGCTGCTACACGACCCAGAGCAGGATCAAGATGGGCAACCGCATGACGGAAAACGCCTTCCGCGACACGGAGACCTTGGGGGCTCTCGCTTCTGCCAAGGCAGGACGGAAATACAGTAACGAAAGGCTGGAGAAGTCCTACCGGAACGTTCTTTTCACCCATTTTCACGATATTCTCACAGGCTCCTGCGTGCAGGACAGCCGCGAATACGCCATGGGGCTTTATTCTCAGTCTTTGGCATTGGCGAACAACGAATCGCTTCTTGCCATGAGAGCCGTCTCAGAGGCCACAGACACGTCCAATATCAAAACGAGTAAAGATATGTCCTCCCAGTCTGAAGGCGCGGGATCGGGCTTTACAGGCGGATTTTCGGCATTTTCAGGCAAACCTGTGCCTGAGACCGGAAACGGTATCACCAGGATCTTCACCGTTTTCAATCCAACGCCCGTTGCGAAGAAGGAAAACGTGGAGATAACCGTCTGGGACTGGCCCGGGGACCTCAGGTATATAAACGTTGCGGACGCGGACGGAAAGCCCCTTGAGTTCCAGATGCTTAGCGGCGGTTTTGAGCACTACTGGGACCACAAATTCTTCAGGATCCTTGTAAACCTTGAGATCAAGGCGGCGGGCTACAGAACGGTGGTTCTTGACCAAAAAGAAAACGAGGGCCTTTACCCCGTGTATTTCCTCACTCATCCGGCCGCGGACGTGCCTAACGCCAATATCGTTCTCGAGAACGAGTTCATAAGAGCCGAGTTTGACTATACGAATGCGGCGCTGGTGTCCTTAAAGGACAAGGCCTCCGGCATCGAATATATCGAAAAAGGCAAGGCTGCAAGCTTCGTGGTGATCGACACCGAGAGGCAGACCTCGGACGCATGGCACATTGGCAAGTATCAGCGGATCACTCCCGTGACACGTGTGACCCGTCTCAACGCAGGCGGCGGCAAGCTCCGCAGCTCCATGAGCTTTGAGGCGACGATCCTTGGCAGCAGGGTAAATGCTGAGGTGTTTATCGACAAGGGCTCCAGGCACGTTTCCTACAAAACGGAAGTCGACTGGAACGAGGCCGGGGGAGAGACCGTGCCTGTGTTTGCTTATGCGCTGCCTCTTTCCTACAAAGCGGAAAAATATCTGTACGATATCCCCGCGGGCACCGCAAGGCGTGAGGCAATGGATATGGACGTTCCCGCCCTCAGCTTTGCGTTGGCACCTGTGAAGGACGGCCCCGGAGCCGCCATCATTAACGACAGCAAGTACGGCTACAGGGCAAGGCCCGACGGAACTCTCATTTCCACCTTCATCAACTCCGCGGTCTCCCCTGACAAATATCCCGAAAGAGGCATCCATAAATTCACAATGTCTCTGGCTCTTATTCCCGACGACGCCAAAGCCGCCACCGAGTACGCTCAGGGTGTTTGCCGCAGGCCGGCATACGTTTCCGCATCCTCCCACAAGGGAGCGCTCAAGGCGGACGGAGCGCTGTTTGACATAAAGGCTGAGGTAGCTACGATTTCCTCCATCGAGACAGCGGAAGACGGTGATATCCTGGTGAGAGCTTTTTCCCAATCCTCTGAAAAGTCTGTTATCGAGCTCAGGTTCGGCGAAAACGTGGCAGACGCCAAGGCCGTGGACTATTTCAACAACGACGTTCCCGGCGAAGTGCGTCACTCCGGAAAGAAGGTCACCGCGGCATTGGAGCCAAGGTGTATAATTACACTTAAAATAAAGCTGAAGTAAGCTTTGCTTTACATAATCGGACATAAAAAAGACTGCTCTTTGGTTCCTCTTTTGGAGCTTAAAGAGCAGTTTTGTTATTTCCCGGAAATCCTCAAAACGATCCGTTTGTCAGCTGATCTGATAACTGTCGTGCATTTCCCTTGAGATCACGTCGTTCAGCAGCAGGTCCTCCAGAGACTGTCTCATGGAGTGCATGCCGTCGTTTTTGGACAGATCCAGGGTGGAGCTGATCATGTGTATCTTCTGCTGGCGGATAAGATTCTGTATGGGTATCGTATTTACCATCACTTCCGTTGCCAATACCATTCCCGTGCGGTCCTGCCTTGGGATCAGCTGCTGGGACACGACTCCCAGAAGGCTGAGAGACAGCTGCATGCGCACGTGGTTCTGCTCCTCTGCCGGGAAAATGTCAACGATCCTTGTGATGGTGTTAGACACTCCTTTTGTGTGCAGGGTCGACAATACAAGATGGCCGGTCTCCGCGGCTCTGAGAGCGCCCCTTATACTGTCTCTTCCCCGCATTTCACCGATAAAAATGATATCCGGATCCTCACGGAGAGCCTCCACGATACCGTCCTCATAGTTCTTAACGGTGATGCCTATCTCTCTTTGGGATACGATGCACTTTCTGGAGGCGTGCACGTACTCGATTGGGTCCTCAAGAGTGATAATATGCAGCGGATAGATCGAATTGATATAGTCAATGAGGCACGTAAGGGTGGTGGTCTTGCCGGAGCCTGTGGGGCCGGTGACAAGTATCAGTCCGCTCTTCCTCGCCGCAAGCTTCTTAAGTATCTCGGGGATGCCGAGGGCCGCAAAATCCGTGGTGCGGATATATATGTAGCGCATGGAAACGCAGGGCCCCGCGCTGTCGGTATACACGTTGCATCTAAATCGGGCGTCTCTATAGACCCAGGAAAAGTCCCTGGCCGCCAAGGGATCCGCTTCATCGCCAAATGGACAGGCCTGATCCGCAAAGGCTCTGATCTCCTCCGCCGTCATTGGGGGAAACTGCAGTCTTATGATCTCTCCGTTGATGCGTATTGCCGGCACCTGATTTGTCTTGAAATGAATATCTGAGGCGCAGTTCGAGACCGCAATATCCAGGACGCTTAGTATTGTCGGGCTTAATCCGTTGGCGTTTTCCATTTATTATCCTCTCATTTTTCGTAGATAAAGCAATACGTTCCGCCTGTCCCCGCGTAGGAGATCTTGACGTTGATATCCATAAGGTCAAGGATATCCTGAACCGCCTTCCGGTCGGATTCTATAGAATATCCCAGCTTTATTTCGAAGGTGGATCTCCCTGCGGGAGCGGCCTCGATGAACCTCTTCAGAAGGACCGCAGCAGCCTCGGGGCTCGAAACCTTGCAGCCGAGCTCGCTGTGGATATCGTAGACTGTATTGCACTTGAGATCTTCATGACTGCCTTTTTCCGGCTTGTTCAGCTTCTCGTTTTCGGCATCCGTCAGAAGAAAATATTTCAAAGTCATTATCTCGGTGTCTTTGACAATGGTGCCTCCGGAGGTGGTGTCCACAACGTACCATTTGCCCTCAAGCTTGACCTTGTTCCAGGCGTGGGAAAGACCCGTTTCGATCTTTGTTCCAACCACTCTCACGCACTCGATGCCCTCGATGCGGCAGAGGCAGGCGAAGGCCTTGCTGAAGCCGTCGCAGACCGCCAGATGATCCATGAACACGCCTTCAAGCATGAAGCCCCGGTATCCTTCAACGTTTTCGCCTCTCTTGACCTTCTCCGTCAGTTCGTTGTCGTAAACGGTGGAAAGAATAACGTACTGGTAGATCGCAAAGGCCTTTTCGATCTCCGTCATATCGTCGGAAACGTAGGTCCGGAGGGCGCTCTTCATGGTTGCGTAAAGGGCCGCCAGGTCATTTGCCTTCGGGTCAATAATGGGCCGCATACCGTTCTCTAAAGCGTAGAACAGAGCCTCGGAATTGTTCACCGTGAGGGTCTTCTTTATCTTGTCCACGGCAAAGCTGTCAAAATCGGCAGATCTGCCCGATTTTTCCAGGGTGGTATTGGCGCTGGGGATCTGGGTGTAGAACACCTGGCTGCTCTTGACGGTGGCCAGCGGAGGATATTTTAATTTGATCTGTATATTGTCTCCGTCCTTTGACGACATGGAGATCTCATAGCCAAAGATGCTGATGCAGTTGTTCGAAATGAACTTTGTCAGGTCGTTCAGCGTGCCGTAGTCGTAGGTGATGAGAACGTTCAGGGAGGTGGTCCTTGAGAGGAATACCTGATCCATCAGCTGCCTGAACTGGTCCTTTGTCTCGATGCGGTAGCCGGCTCCCGCGCCTGTGCGCTCCTGCCTGCCGTAGAGGGTAAGGTTGCCCTTGATCATTGTACTTGAGGACACCTGCTTCGTAAGGGCCTTGTCGGTATACCACACGATGGAATAACCCTCGTCGGGGGTCACGCCCCATTCTGAAAGATCCGGAAGAAGGCTTCCCTCCTCAACGTATTTGGCGTAGATACCGCCGCCGTAGTAAAGCTTCAGGACCTGGCTGTCCGCGTAAACGGCTTCGATCTTAAGGTTTTCCGTGACCCTCTGGACGGTCATTCCGTCGTATTTTCCGTTGTAGCTCCAGCCGATGAAAAGAAATACGTTGTCGCCTTCGATGGAGGAGCCGGCATCGGGGTATTCGATGTAGTCCCCGTATCTGCACTCCTTGGAGACCTTAAGGGTGCCGCGGTCATAAATTTCGTATTTATAGATCACAGGTGTGATCTTAAGGACCGCCGTGAAGGTGGTATTTTCGTTTAAGGTGTAGGGAAACTCCTCGGGGATACCGTCGCCGTTGGCGTCCCAGCCCAGGAATTCGTACAAGTTTTCCTCGTCGTTTGAGATATCGTAACTGATGTTTTTAAGGACCGTGCCGGCGGCGAGAAGGCCCGTGTCGTCGAGCCTGGTGCCTCTGTCGTAAAACTCAGCCATGACCTGCGGCAAAGGCGTTGGCGTAGGTTCGGGAGTGGGAGTGACCGAGGGCTTCACAGTGGCGGGGGCAAGAGTTGGAGTAGGTGTCGCCGGTTTGCCGAGATCATCCGGGATCAGTCCGCAGGAGCAGGCAAGAAGCATGAGCGAAACGGTCATCGCCAGCACCGCCGCGGGTAATAATAGCTTTTTGTAACCAATATGCTTTTTCATAAACGCTTTCCTTTTTTGGATCCGTAAAACACCGGATCTTTGGCAGAAAATATTCGTCACGTGTCAACGTTACAGTTACCCTTCCTGATCGCCGAAGGGAATAAGATGCTTCGAGAACTGATATACAAATTCCGATCTTGTGTTCTCGTCATATTCTTTAAAGGCCTTGTCCGGCGTCTTGTCCGGCAGACCTGAACTTAAGATCTCGCCTTCCAGAATAAATTCCTCGACCTGCGCCTTGAAGTA
>JAGCZO010000014.1 GCA_017959965.1 Clostridia bacterium
CACTTTTGACCCCCACCGACGATGAAGAAAACAACGACAAAGATCTAAAAAGTGATGCACCCTGTCGGGAAATCCCACCATTCCTGCGGCTTCGCCGTTGTCGTGGTATGCGCCACACAGGAATAGTTGGTATAGCCCTTACGGGGTGTGTCAGCACACAGCAGCTGCTGTCGCAGCTGCCGGCAAGCAGGGAAAAAATATATATTTTTCCCGCCGCAAGCCGCCCCGTCGTCTCGCACTCAGGTGACGTTCCGTCCCCTGAAACCCCTCGTCACATAAATGTTAAAAAAAAATCGCCAATTGCTATTGACATTATCACGGTTTGCCGTTATAATATCATCAAGGCAGGTGAATACTATGAACATCAATGAAATCATAAATGAAAAGCATTTATCAAAATACCGTTTAGCTAAGAGCAGCGGTATCCCTTATATGACGCTGAATGATATTTGTAACGGCAAAACACGGCTCGACAAATGCAGCGCCGATACGGTGTATAAGCTGGCAAAGGAGCTGGACGTAACAATGGAAGAATTATTGGAGCCTGTAATGGCGCCGCGCCCGGCGTTCGATCTGTTCAAGAGCAACGTCTGCCAAAAACTGAAGGACCTCGGCGATATCGACTTCCTGATCGAGACCATTGAAAGCGACGAGATCACGACCTACTACAAAAGAGCATGGTATCCCGAGTGCCTGTACCTGCTTGCCATGGTAGATTATATCAGCCGGGTAAACGACGTGCCGCTATGCAGTGCTTACAGCGAGCTTCGAAAAGCAAAACTGAGGCGCGTTTTGTATCCTTCGAGTATCATTACCGCGGCGGCAGTATCCGGCGACAACAAAATTAAGGAACGGGCAACGGAAGCGTCCATCCCGGAATTTATGCGATTCAACATCGTAGAAAGCGAGATCAGAAATGTCAACTGAAAACACCAACGTCTTCAAAAAAGATTACACGGTTTGTTTTTTGAACGAAACATAGTACAGATCTGCATTCTTGTAGAATAACGCCAAGGGCTCTGAACAAACATGTTGTTTATAAACATCCATTTCTAAAAAAACTCTGTCTCCACAGCACAAATCCGTGTTCTCGTCAAAGTCTATTCCATCATATCCTTCTTTATTATCAAACGACTGATGGTCTTCGATAAATATCTTATAGCTCCTGATCCAGCATTTATTAAAATTCAAAGCTTTATTCATACGGACCTTATATGATTTTACCTTGGTGAAACAAAGCGGCACAGGAAGCTATCAAAGCCACTAATACTTTTCCATACCAGTCCACTTGTGGTCAAGTGCTAAATTTAGTGATTTTCTGTACTATTTCCAAGTCTTAAGCTGCAGCATTTGAACTTGCGCCCCCCGTGAGGTTGGGGGCAACTTGTTCACGCTGATCCGACGATTGGCCGGATTTTACTCCGATAGTTGGCCGGAAATATCTTCGGCCGCTATGTCAAGAGTGTCCCCTTGAGGTTCCAAATTGGAACCTCAAAAAACGTTCAACCCCAAAAATATGCATTTTTTCCGTTTTTGATACCCCAATTTTATGCATTTTTCTCTTGCAGACAACCCCAATTTTATGTATACTGTCCTTGAACGCTAAAAGGAGGCCTCTTGTCGCCATGTTGAAACGTAAAATCTATAGTCACCTTCTTGACTGGAAAAACAGCAGAAAGCAGAAGCAAATCAAAAAAAGTCTGCTTATAAAGGGCGCCCGTCAGGTTGGCAAGTCATTCATAATAAAAGAATTTGGCAGGAACGAGTACAAATCATTTGTCTGCATCGATTTTTACCGTGAACCGGCACTAAAGTCCATCTTTGACGGCGATCTGACTTCTGAGGAAATTCTCAAAAAAATTACGGCAAATATCAGGAATTTCAGCTTGGTTCCGGGAGAAACATTAATTTTCCTTGACGAGATTCAGCGTTGCGGAAATGCGCGCACCGCAATAAAATTTCTAGCGGAAGATATGCGATTTGACGTCATTTCATCCGGATCGCTTATGGGGTTAACGTATGGGGAGGACGACGATGACGGAGTGGAAATTCCGGAATCTGTTCCCGTTGGTTATGAGTCTCAGATCACAATGTATTCTTTGGATTTTGAAGAGTTCCTGTGGGCGTACGGTTATGATGACGCTGCGATCTCTGTGCTCCGCTCTTACTTCGAATCCGGCGAGACTGTTCCAGAGAGCATACATAACAGATTCGAGTCTCTGTTTCGCGAGTATATGGTCGTGGGAGGAATGCCGGAAGCGGTTGCGGATTTTGTCGTAAACAAGGATTTCAACCGCGTTAACAAAATACAGAGCGATATTATTGCCGAATACAAAGATGACATTTCAAAACACGCCAAAGGTAATGAAAAACAGTACGTACGCATGTGCTATGACGCCGTTCCGAAGCAGTTGGCAAAAGAACTGAAAAAGTTTCAGTATTCCTCAGTCGAAAAAGGCCAGACCCGCAGAAAGTTTGGCGGAAGTGTACAGTGGCTGAAGGATTCTGAAATAGTAAACGCATGCTATAACATATCGGAACCGTATCTTCCCCTGATGGCAAACGCCAAAGACGATCAGTTTAAACTGTATATCAACGACACCGGATTGCTGCTCTGCATGTACGGCTTCGAGACAAAACTTGCCGTCCTGAACAATACGATAAAAGGCAACGCAAGAGGCGGCATATACGAAAACGTAATTGCCGAGTGCCTTCTTAAACGCGGCTACACTTTGTACTACTTCAAGCCGGACAGTGAACACGAAATCGAATTTCTTATCGAGAAGAACGGGGATGTGATACCCGTTGAAGTTAAGGCCGGAAACAATTCAACTCCCTCGCTGAATGATTTCATAAACAAATTCAGTCCGGCGGTTGCATACAAACTGACCGGAGGGAAAAACGGTGTGTCCGGCGTTAAATCAACTTTACCCCACTATTTTGTGATGTTTATGTGAAGTTGCCGTTCACATATCTGTGCTCATTGCACGATGGAAAGTTTCGTCAAAAATATTGAGGTTAAGCAACTGACCACAAATCAAGATTTAATTGCTGTCCTAGAAAAGCTTGGTGATGCGTCGATTATCCTGATGGGTGATACATACCAAATAGAGGCCATCGGTTATGGCAATTGGTTTTCCATTATAAAAAAGATTTTGCCAGAATACTGTTGTCACGAACTTACCACCCCCGTTAGAAGCAAGATCAGTATTCATAAAACCTATGGGATGAGGTTCGAAACATATCTGACGATTTTGCGGGGGCCTCGGGTTCGAATCCCACGCTAATCTTCTCTAACGACCTAGTGGGATTCGCCCGTCTGCTGCGCTTTGCTTGCATCCGGCGCTGCTCGAGCATAGCTCTTCGCGATCTCGGCTACAAATCATCCACCGGATGATTTGTTTTACGCCTCGACCCTCTCGGGTTCGAATCCCACGCTTTGTATCACCACGAAAAAAGACCCCTCGAAGGAGTCTTTTTTCGTGGTGGACCTAGTGGGATTCGAACCCATGACCTCTGCGTTGCGAACGCAGCGCTCTCCCAACTGAGCTATAGGCCCGTTTATGGTTTTTCTGCCCCGGGTCTTGCGGGGCGGATGAGATACTACCATATTTTCGGGAGCGTGTCAACATAAAATTGCTCCGGCGAGGCTTTTGGTGGTTATTGGCGGTTATTGTGGAAAAGAGGGCGGTTCAGTGATAGAATTGCATTGAAGCTTCTAAGGAGCGTGTTGCGGATGAACATTGCGGTTGTTTGCGAATTGAATCCTCTTCACAACGGTCACGCGGCGATCTTTGATTTTGCTAAGACGCTGGGGGGCGGCCGCAATAACGTTATTGCGGTCATGAGCGGCAACTATACCCAGCGGGGCGAGCCGGCCATTGTCGATAAGTGGAGCCGGGCAAGGATGGCTGTCATGTGCGGCGCGGATATGGTGATCGAGATCCCTTCGGTCTATGCGCAGCAGAGCGCCCAGTTTTTTGCGGATGCGGCGGTCGACGTTATGTGCCGGTCCGGGATCTGCGACGCGCTGGTTTTCGGCAGTGAATGCGGCGACGTTGGCTTTTTGGATAGTCTTGCGGAGAAGAAGCTTGGCGGTGAGTTCTCTTTGTCCCTCAAAGAACTTCTGGACGGCGGGCTTTCCTATCCAAGGGCAATTGCCGACGTTTACGGTTGTGCGCTTGGGGCCAATGACATTCTCGGTGTCGAGTATCTGGCAGCTTTGAAGAAGCGGGGCGCAGAGGCAAAGGTTTTCGCAATGAAGCGTGTCGGAGGCGCCAATCACAAAGAGACAGAGGTTCCCATTGATGGGGAAGGCATTGCCAGTGCCGCGGCTATAAGAAGCGCCGTCAGAAGCGGAGCGGCGGGCCTCGGGGCCGTTGAAAAACTGATGCCGGAGGAGGCTTTTGAGCTGTTCAGGCAGCTTGTGGAGGCCGGAAAATACGTCCCGTCAATGAGCGCATACAACGCCCTTATTATCGGAAAATTGCGGGAAATCGGTGCAGACGGAATTGGGTCTTTTCCTTTTGCCTCGGGAGGTCTTGCGGAATGTATATACAAAGCCGCCTGCGAAACGGCGGACGTTGATGAGCTTGTCGCGAAGGCCACCGGCAAGAACTTTACTTCGGGAAGGATCAGAAGGACGATCCTTTCGACGCTTACCGGAGCCAGGATGGATATGCTGGGAGATATTATTTCCGTGCCCTACGTGAGAGTTCTTGCGGTCTCAAAGGATAAAGGTGATCTGCTTTCCGGGCTTTACAAAAACGGCGCGGCGGTGATCGCCGGAAACGTTCCGAAGGATTTCCGGGAAAAATTCCCTGAAAAAGCCGCGAGACTGCTCTCCTGCGAGATCACGGCAACGGACTATTACCCGATAGGCATGAAAAGCCCCAACGAGCCCGCACGGAGGGAGCTGACGGTGCCACTTCTGAGGCTCTGAAAACAGTTAATATTCGTTCAAAAAAGCTTGTCCCGGGTCCCGGGGCAAGCTTTTTTCGTTTTATGTTGGAGTGTGCTTTTACCTTTCCTCGCGGAAGTAGGAGAGGCCCAGGCTTCCGGGCGGCAGGTTTTCCCTCTTCTTTCTCGCGCTCACCGTCACAAGCACCACTATCGTAACGAAATACGGAAGCATGTTGATGACTTCCTTCATTGCCGGTGTGAGGCCGGGGATGAACACACTGAGGATGTAAAGACCGCCGAACAGGAACGCGCTGGGAATAGCGAGGTACGGTCTCCAAATTGCGAAGATAACGATGGCGATCGCGAGCCAGCCTCTGTCGCCGAAGCCGTTGTTTGTCCATGCGCCGTCGGTGAAATCCATGACCCAGTAAAGTCCGCCAAGGCCCGCGATCATGCCGCCGAGGCAGGTTGCGAAATACTTGTACCCGGTCACGTTGATGCCGGCCGCGTCTGCCGTGGCGGGGTTCTCGCCGACCGCCTTGAGATTCAGCCCGACCCTTGTTTTATTGAGCACGATCCCAGCCGCTATTGCGATTATTACCGCTAAATATGCGAGAAAACCATAGGAGAAGAACAGCTCCCCGACCGGCCCCAGGGAGTGGGCAAAGGGCAGCGTGGTCCTGAAAGCCTTTCCCGTTGCCTGGAGAGCAATGGAACCTGTCTCACCGAACATCGCAAGAAGTGAGCCGCCGAAGAAGTTTCCGACGCCCACGCCGAAGGTGGTAAGGGCAAGTCCCGTTACGTTCTGGTTCGCTCTCAGCGTGATCGTGAGGAAGCTGTAAATGAGGGCCATAAGAAGGGACCCCAGCAGCGAGGAGAGGAGCGGAATAAGAATAAGCAGAATTCCTATTGGCGTGTCCGTGGACCGCTCGTACAAGTAACCGCCTATAATTCCGGAAATTCCGCCGACGTACATGATCCCCGGGATACCGAGGTTGAGGTTGCCGCTCTTTTCGGTGATTATCTCGCCTGTGGCGCCGTAAAGCAGCGGAATGCCCTGAACTATTGCCGCGATAAGGATCTGAATAAGCTTGCTCATTTCACCGCCTCCTTACCCGAAGAACGGAAGTTGATCTTGTATCTGATGAAAAACTCGCATCCGATTATGAAAAAGATGATTATTCCGGTGATGATCTCGCCAATGCTCTCGCTGAGCCTGCACTCCATCGCAATGCTGCTGGCGCCCTTGTCGAGGAAGACCAGCAGGAAGGAGGTCGCCACCATGATCGCCGGGTTGAACTTGGCAAGCCACGATACCATGATCGCGGTGAAGCCCATGCCGCCGGCAAGTTCCTTGGTTATGGTGTGGCTGGCACCCGACACAAGGAGGAAGCCCGCAAAGCCGCAGAGAGCTCCGGAGATGGCCATTGTCCTGATAATGACCTTTTTGACGTTGATCCCAATGTATCTTGCGGTGTTTTCGCTCTCGCCCACCACCGAAATCTCGTATCCGTGTTTGCTGTACTTCAGGTAAATGAAAATGAAGACCGTGAGGAGCGCCACGAATATGATGTTAAGAATGTATTTCTGGCCGAAAAGCTCAGGCATCCAGCCCAGTTCGTTGTTATTGTTTATAACGCCCATGACGCCGGAGCCGTTGGTGGCCCAGCTGGCGATACAGATCTGAATTATCTGCATTGCCACGTAGTTCATCATCAGCGTGAACAGCGTCTCGTTGGTGTTCCAGATCGCCTTGAAAATAGCCGGTATGACCGCCCAGATAAGGCCTACGATCAGCGAACAAACAAACATGAGCGGGATCAGCACCGCGTTGGGGATACCGGTGCCGCCAAGGTAATACATGAGCGTCGCGGAAGCCAGCGCCCCCATAAGAACCTGTCCTTCAGCGCCGATGTTCCAGAATTTCATTCTGAACGCAGGGGTTACCGCAAGTGAGATGCATAGGAGCATTGCCACGTCCTGGATCATATTCAGCGCTTTACGGGGCGTTCCGAAGCTGCCGTTGAACATTGCGGAGAGCACCTGAGCAGGATTTCTCTTGGTGAGTATCATGACCAGTATGGATGAGACCACAAGCGCGATCACCACCGCTGCGGCCCTGACGAGGATCGCCTTCCAGAGAGGCATCACGTCTCTTTTGGTTATATGTATCAGAGGTTCTCTTTTCGATTTGACGTGCTGTTGTTCTTCCATCACTGCTCACCTCCGTTCGATTTAGTCATGAGATAACCGATCTCTTCCTTTGTAGTGTGTCTCGCATCCACTTGTCCGGTGATATGGCCGCTGCCCAGGACAATGATCCTGTCGCAAAGACCGATCAAAACGTCAAGATCCTCTCCGACAAATATGATGGCGGCGCCCCTTTCCTTCTGTTCGTTAAGAAGGTTGTAGATAAGGTACGATGAGTTGATGTCAAGGCCTCTCACCGGGTAGGCGACCATCAGAACTGTGGGGCCGGACGAGATCTCGCGTCCCACCAGGACCTTCTGGACGTTGCCGCCGGAAAGTCTGCGGACGGGGGTCTGAATATTGGGGGTGACCACCTCAAGCTGCTCCACGATACGCTGCGCAAGGTCTGTCGGTCCCTTCTTCTCAAGGAATACAGAATGGCCTCTTCTGTAGCTTCGCAGCATCATATTGTCGATTATGTCCATGTTTCCCACAAGGCCCATGCCGAGCCTGTCTTCGGGTACGAAGGAGAGCCTCACGCCAAGGGCTCTTATCTGCAGCGGCGACATATCCTTCAGGCTCTTGCTCTCCCCCGTTTCGGGGTCAATGTACATTATACCGCCTTCGTTGACGTGCTGAAGTCCGGCAATGGCCTCAAGAAGCTCTCTCTGTCCGCTTCCGGCGATGCCCGCAATGCCGAGGATCTCACCGGCTTTTGACGTAAAAGAAATATCCTCAAGGACCTTGACTCCGTCGCGGTTGATGCAGGTAAGTCCCTCGACCACCAGCCTGGGAGACGGATCCACCGGGTCCGTACGGTTTATGTTGAGCTCTATCTTTTTGCCCACCATCATTTCCGTGAGCATCTCCACCGTGGCTTCCGAAGTCTTCACAGAGCCGATGGTCTCGCCCTTGCGGAGAACGGTCACTCTGTCCGAAACGGAGAGCACCTCCTGAAGCTTGTGGGTGATGATAATGATTGCTTTGCCGTCCTCCTTCATCTTGCGCATGACCGCAAAAAGCTTAATGGTCTCCTGGGGCGTGAGAACGGCCGTGGGCTCATCCAGGATCAGGATATTGGCGCCTCTGTAAAGCACCTTTATGATCTCAACGGTCTGCTTTTCCGAAACAGACATCTCATAGATCTTTTTATTGGGGTCAAGGACAAAGCCGTATTTGTCGCAGAGCTCTTTGACTCTTTTCGCCGCGGCCTTGATGTCGAATTTGCCTTTTTCCTCCAGGCCAAGGACGATATTCTCCGTGGCGGTGAACACGTCGATCAGCTTGAAGTGCTGGTGGATCATTCCGATACCGTTGTCAAAGGCGTCCTTAGGCGAGGAAATTACAACTTCTTCGCCGTTAATAAAGATCTGCCCCTCGTCGGGAAAATATATTCCGGAGATCATGTTCATAAGAGTGGTCTTTCCGGAACCGTTTTCCCCCAGCAGAGACAGTATCTCACCGTGATATAGTGTCAGGTTTACGTTTTTATTGGCCTGGATCCTGCCGAAACGCTTGTAGATCCCCTTCAGTTCAATAGCTACTGTTTCCAAAGCCGCATTCTCCTTCGAAGGTTCTGACTTTTCGCCGAGCCGACAAAACAAACAGCCACGTCTCAACAAAAAGGGCGTG
Organism: Clostridia bacterium; assembly: GCA_017959965.1. Lineage (GTDB taxonomy): Bacteria > Bacillota > Clostridia > UBA1212 > UBA1212 > UBA1212. Next base: position 8,725 of record JAGCZO010000014.1, read on the forward strand.
GTGGTTTCTTTTCACGGCTCCTGCCGCATGGTTATGGCCTGTTCTTTTCCTGCGGCATCGTTTTCGGACCGAGCCGCAGCAAGTAAACAGTTTTTGTGTTTCCCGGAAACGCGGCCCCGTTTAAAGGACCCCGTTCCCGGATGGTTTTGGCGAATCGACTTTAATCAGTCATCCGCGCCGAAGCTCATTACTGCTCGGTGATACCGTCGATGAGGAAGTCAAAGTAAGGAGCGGATCTGAACTGATCTGCGTTGGACTCATCGAAGTAACCGTCATGAATAACGTTGGTCTCGGGTACGAAGTCGCCGTTGTCAACAACGTCGGCAACATACTCGGTAAGAGTCTGGCCGTCCTTTGTCCAGGTGCTTGTATCGAAAACGTTGAGCTCGCCTGCGATCATCTTGGCTTTAGCTGCGTCGATAGCTTCCTGTGTGCCTGCAGCGGCAACAGCGGTGTTGAGCTTTGTGAGGGCAACAGAACCTGTTGCGAAGGTTCCGCAGAAGTCAACGGGGATCTTTGTTCCGTCAACAGCGGCTTTGATGATGAGCTCGAAGTAAGGCTCCCAGTCGATCTTTGAAGAAATAAGAGCGGTGGTGGGTCCGAGAGGAGTGGTGTCGATGTTGTAAGCAACGTTCGGAACACCTGCGATCTCGCAAGCCTTAGGAGCGCCTTCGGAGTCAGCGTGCTGGCTGATGAGTACGCATCCGCTGGAAATGAGGTTCTCGGCAGCTGTTCTCTCTTTTGCAATGTCAAACCAGGAGTTTGTGTAAGTAACTACCATTGTAGCGCTGGGGCAAACAGACCTTGCGCCAAGGAAGAAGGATGTGTATCCGGATTTAACCTCGGCATACGGCCAAGCGCCGACGTAACCGATCTTGGCATCGGAAGAAGCGATCTTTCCGCTGGAGATCATCTCGTTGAGCTTCATACCGGCGGCAACACCTGCGAGGTAGCGGCCCTGGTAGATGGAAGCGAATGCGTTGTGATAGTTGTCAAGGTTGACGACTTTGGCTTTGGTTCCGGTAGCGTGGCAGAACTGAACGTTCTTGAACTCTCTGGCTGCCTGGATCATGTAGTCCTCGTGGCCGAAGCTGTCAGCGAAAACGATGTTGCAGCCGGCGTCTGCCATCTCTGCAGCGGCGTTGTAGCAAGCGTCAGACTCGTCAACACCTGTTCTGATGATGACCTGGCTGTCCTTCAGGCCGAGTTTGGTCTGAATGGCTTTTACGGCGTTGATGAAGTTTGCGTCGTAGGTCGAGTTCTCGTCATGCAGGCAGATAACACCGATCTTGACGTTTTCCATCGTAACAGCGCCGCCTTCGTTGCCGGTGGTGCAGGCTGCGAGTGCAAATATTGCAGCAAATGCAATGATTATCGCAATAATTTTTTTCATGGTTCCCTCCAAATATTAATAATATAACGTGTGCTATATGCAAACAAAAAGCAGACCTTTGGGGAAAAGTCTGTTTTTGCCAACACGCCCCGGATCCGCGCTGCAAGCATGAAAGCGGGGTTCACCAATAGTCGTGACATTCGGCGTCATGGTAGAAACTTTCCGGGCCGGTCGCAGTCGTCCGAAAACCCGATTGCGTTTCCCCGGAAATATATTGGCAAAATATTTGGTTTGCCGTCCCTGCAGCACCTTGGCGCCGCAAGGACCATGTCCTGAAAATACCGTCCCGCAGCAGGCTGCGGGTTTATGCTAGTCACCAAAAACAAAAGGCGCAGCGATACAAAGTGTATGCTACGACCTGAATTTGATGTTTTCGCCATTCATTTCGTCTATGATCGCCAACGATTCTACGCGAATGCCCCTTGCCCGGAAAGCGTCTCCGCCGCCCTGGTAGCCCTTCTCTATGGCGGCACAGAGCCCCGCAAGCTCGGCGCCGGACTGCTTCACAATTTCGGCAAGACCTTCCATGGCTTCTCCGGTGGCAAGAAAATCGTCGATCACAAGGATCCTGTCCTCAGGCGAGAGGAACTCGGAGCTTATAGCGATCTCATAGTCTTTCCCGTGGGTGTAGGAGTGCACCGACGCTTTGTAGACGTCTCCGAAAAAGTTTTTTGCGCTGCTTTTTTTCGCAAATACCATCGGTACCTTAAGATAGTACGCCGCCGCAAGCGCAATGGCGATTCCGGAAGCCTCTACGGTCACGATTTTGGTCACCCGGGCATCCGCAAACAGGTCGCGGATCTCTTTGCCCATCTGAAAGATAAAGTCTGTGTCGATCCTCTGGTTGAGAAATCCTCCCACCAAAAGGATGTCTCCGGAACAAACCTTTCCCTCCGCCAAAATCTTTTCTTCAAGTGCCTTCACGACTGCCTCCAAGGGAAGAAAAAATACACTTTTATTTTATCACTTGTTTCGCGTCCGTTCAACTGTTTTTCCCCTTATAATGAGGTAATTTCTTATATTATTATAAAATCAGCCCACCGTTTTCGGCACAGAAAAAAGGAGCCCTTGCGGACCCCCGTTTTCCTTGTTAACCTTATCAGGTTTTTAATTATTCGATGATCGAAGCAACGGTGCCTGCACCGACTGTTCTGCCGCCCTCGCGGATAGCGAAGCGGAGTCCCTGCTCCATAGCGATAGGAGTGATAAGCTGAACTTCCATCTCGATGTTATCGCCGGGCATAACCATCTCAACGCCTGCGGGGAGAGTGATGACGCCGGTAACGTCAGTTGTTCTGAAGTAGAACTGAGGTCTGTAGTTGGAGAAGAAGGGCTTATGACGTCCACCCTCATCTTTGGTCAGAACGTAGACCTGACCCTTGAAATGAGTGTGCGGATGGATCGTTCCGGGTTTTACGATAACCTGGCCGCGCTCAACGTCTGTTCTCTGAATACCACGGAGAAGAACACCGATGTTGTCGCCTGCTTCAGCCTGGTCGAGGAGCTTTCTGAACATCTCAACGCCGGTAACAACTGTGCTGAGCTTCTCATCTTTAAGTCCAACGATCTCTGCAGCGTCGCCGACTTTGATGGTGCCTCTCTCAAGACGGCCCGTAGCAACTGTTCCGCGGCCTGTGATGGTGAAAACGTCTTCAACAGGGAGAAGGAACGGCTTGTCAGTCGGTCTCTGAGGAGTCGGGATATAAGTGTCAACAGCGTCCATAAGCTCGTGGATGCAAGCATACTCGGGAGCGTTAGGATCTGTGCTGGTGCTCTCAAGAGCGAGCAGAGCGGAACCTCTGATGATCGGGATCTCGTCGCCCGGGAAGTCGTACTGGTTGAGAAGCTCTCTGATCTCCATCTCGGAGAGGTCGAGGAGTTCCTGATCCTCGGGAGCCAGCTGGTCGCACTTGTTCATGAAAACAACGATGTAAGGAACACCGACCTGACGGGCAAGAAGGATATGCTCTCTGGTCTGAGCCTGCGGGCCGTCCGGACCGGAAACGAGGAGAATAGCACCGTCCATCTGAGCAGCACCGGTGATCATGTTCTTAACATAGTCAGCGTGTCCGGGGCAGTCAACGTGAGCGTAGTGTCTCTTCTCTGTCTGATACTCAACGTGAGCTGTGTTGATCGTAATACCTCTCTGTCTCTCTTCGGGAGCTGCGTCGATCTGGTCATATGCTTTAACCACGATGCTGGAGTCTGTGAAGCTGAGAACTTTGGTGATAGCTGCGGTGAGCGTAGTCTTACCGTGGTCAACGTGGCCAATCGTACCAATGTTAACGTGGGGTTTTGTTCTTTCGAACTTTGCTTTTGCCATAGTGTATGATTCCTCCTTCAGTAAATGAATCTGCAACAAGTTTATGGGTGCGTTCTACCGCACATACTTAGTGAATTATATCAAAAGGACTGCGTCATTTCAACAATGATTTTCATCGTCAAATTCGCTGTCATGAGAGACTTAAAAGGCTCCGACGCGCCGGCACCGGACTGTCCGGGCCTGCTGTTTTTACCTAATTATGCCTCTTTATCAGTAGCGTGCGCCGTTGAGGATCGTTTCCTGCACTCCGCGGGGAACCTCCTCGTAGTGGCTTGGCTCCATTGTAAACATGCCTCTTCCCTGTGTGATGGATCTCAGAGACGTGGTGTAGCCGAACATCTCCGCCAACGGGACCGAAGCGCTGATCTTCTTCAGGCCTTTGCCGTCGTCGTCCGTGCCGTCGATTCTGGCTCTCTTAGAGCCGAGACCGCCGATAACGTCGCCAAAGTACTGCTCAGGCACTGTGATAACGACCTTCATGATGGGTTCCAGAAGGACCGGATCGGCTTTCTTCATGGCTTCCTTGAAGGCCATTGAACCGGCGATCTTGAATGCCATTTCAGAGGAGTCGACCTCGTGGTAAGATCCGTCCAGGAGCGTCACCTTAACGTCCACTACGGGATAGCCCGCCAGGACACCGCTTGCCATGGCGTCGCGGATACCCTGGTCAATGGGGGCGATGTACTCCTTGGGGATGACTCCTCCGACGATCTTATTGACGAATTCGTATCCCTTGCCCCGTTCCACAGGCTCGATCTGGATGACGCAGTGTCCGTACTGGCCTCTTCCTCCGGACTGGCGGACAAATTTGCCTTCCTGAGTGACGGCCCTTCTGATGCCTTCCTTGTAAGCGACCTGAGGACTGCCAACGTTTGCCTCCACCTTGAATTCACGAAGCAGCCTGTCGACAATGATGTCGAGATGAAGCTCTCCCATGCCCGAAATGACCGTCTGGCCCGTCTCAACGTTTGTTGCGACGCGGAACGTGGGATCCTCATCGGCAAGCTTCTGGAGCGCAAGGCTCATCTTTTCCTGTCCGGCCTTCGTTTTCGGTTCCACCGCAACGGAGATGACCGGCTCCGGGAATACCATTGACTCAAGGATGATAGGCTTTGAAGGCTCGCAGAGAGTGTTGCCCGTGGTAGTGTCTTTCAGACCTATAACAGCGGCAATATCGCCTGCGTAGACCTCGCTGACCTCAGTCTTCTGGTCGGCGTGCATCAGAACGATGCGTCCGACTCTTTCGCGCTTGTCCTTCGACGCGTTCAGAACGTAGGAACCGACTTTCAGCACTCCGGAGTAGACTCTTATGAAGCACAGTTTTCCGTACTGGTCGGACACGATCTTGAATGCCAGCGCTGAGAAGGGCTCGTCGTCGCTGGGATGCCTTTCCGCCTCGTTTCCGTTGGGCAGCTGGCCCTTGATAGCGGGAATGTCCAGCGGGGAGGGCATGTAGTCGACGATGGCGTCAAGCAGCTGCTGAACGCCCTTGTTTTTGTAGGAAGAACCGCATGTCACCGGAACGAAATGCAAAGCCAAAGTGCCTTTCCTGATGGCAAGTTTAATGTCGTCCACCGACAGCTCCTCGCCTTCAAGATATTTCATCATGACTTCGTCGTCCTCCTCGGCAACGGTATCGATCATCTGCTCGCGGTACTTAGTGGCAAGCTCAAGCATGTCATCCGGCACCGGACCGATCTCAACGTCATTGCCTTCGGGGTCGCGGTAAATATGCGCTTCCATCTTGACCAGATCGATAACGCCGATAAAAGTCTCTTCCTTGCCGATAGGCAGCTGGATGGGGACCGCATTGGCTCCGAGCCTGGTCTTTATCATGTCGACGACCCGGTAAAAGTCGGCTCCCATGATGTCCATCTTGTTAACGTGGGCGATCCTGGGAACGTGATAGCGGTCCGCCTGGCGCCAGACTGTCTCCGACTGCGGCTCAACGCCTCCTTTGGCGCAGAACAGGGTCACGGAGCCGTCCAGAACCCGCAGGGAACGCTCGACCTCCACCGTGAAATCAACGTGTCCGGGGGTATCGATTATATTGATCCTTGTGTCTTTGCTCTTTCCGTCCTCACCGGTGGTACGCCAATGAACAGTAGTCGCAGCGGACGCGATAGTGATGCCGCGCTCCTGCTCCTGCTCCATCGAATCCATCGTCGCCGTTCCGTCATGCACCTCGCCTGCCTTGTGGATCCTGCCTGTGTAAAGCAGGATTCTCTCGGTCGTGGTGGTCTTTCCGGCGTCAATGTGCGCCATTATTCCGATGTTTCTCGTATTTTCAAGCGAAAACTCTCTGGCCATCGATCAAATACTCCAAAAAAATTACCAACGATAATGTGCAAAAGCTCTGTTTGCTTCCGCCATCTTGTGCATGTCTTCTTTTCTTCTGAAAGCGGCGCCGGCATTGTTGGTCGCGTCGATTATCTCGCCCGCGAGCCTCTCAGCCATTGTTCTTTCGCTGCGCTTTCTGGAAAATGTTACAAGCCATCTCAGGCCTAACGCCTGCCTTCTTGCGGGTCTGACCTCCATCGGTACCTGGTATGTTGAACCACCGACTCTTCTGGCCTTGACCTCGAGCTGAGGCATTACGTTATTGAGCGCCTGGTTGAAAACCTCAAGTGCGTCTCTGCCTGTTTTTTCTTTTACAATATCAAATGCTTCGTAGCAAATTCTCTGGGCAACACCCTTTTTGCCGTCGAGCATGATATTGTTGATCAGTTTCGTCACGATCTTGTCGTTATAGACCGGATCCGGCAAAACTTCACGTTTCGCAATATAACCTTTTCTCGGCACTTTTCTTCCCTCCTTTGATTATTTTAAATCAATTGACGCGCATTTCGCGCCAACGGTACTCTGCACTTGCCGCGTGCAGTCTGTGCTGGATTACTTTAAGAAATATCGCCGCATAATTTCTTGTGAAATCATTTTGACGTATAATATTCGTTTCCAGTAACCGGCACCCTTAGCCCGGACCCTTGTCGATCCCGGCTAATCGCTGCTTCCCGAGCTTACGTTCCGTCCGCAGCTTGCCAAAACAATTTCATAGGAAATCTCCGGCAATAATAATCGTTCATCGTTTTCTGTCTTCGCCTTCCGGCTTACGTCATCGCCAATGAACGATTATTTCTTTGCCTTCGGCACCTTAGCGCCGTACTTGGATCTGCCCTGCATTCTGTTGGTAACACCTGCTGTATCCAGAGAACCTCTGACGATGTGGTACCTTACGCCCGGGAGATCTTTAACCCTGCCTCCTCTGATAAGCACTACGCTGTGCTCCTGCAGATTGTGGCCGATTCCGGGAATGTACGCTGTGACTTCCATACCGTTTGTCAGTCTTACCCTTGCGATCTTTCTGAGCGCGGAGTTAGGCTTCTTCGGGGTCGTTGTTCTGACGTTTGTGCAAACGCCTCTTTTCTGAGGGCTGCTGATGTCAGTGCTCTTTTTCTTCAGAGAGTTAAATCCCTTCTGGAGCGCCGGCGCCGTAGATTTGTAAGTCACGATCTCTCTTCCCTTACGAACCAATTGGTTAAATGTTGGCATCTATCGATTCACCTCCTTCTTAAATGATCCGCCGCGTCTTATCGCTGCCGGTCCTTGCTCTTCCGCAGGCGTTCCCGTCGTAACCGTCGTTATGGCCGGACGCTTTTTGAGCCGCAAAAACGCAACACCGCACAAGACGGCAAGCTTGAGGATTATAATCCAACTGCAGTGTCCTTGTCAAGCATTTTTCTTTTTATTTTAAATACATTTAAAGGTTTATTGACGCTTTGCCGCTTTTCAGAATTTTACCGGGGCTTTTTCCCGGGTTTTTCTCCCGCCGGAGCACCCGCCTAAGACCTCTTGTACGGCGTTTTGCGGGGATCTTTCCCGCTGTTTGCGAAAAGGGCGGCGGAACAGTCGTCAAGATCATGAATCTGCCGAGCGGAAGGGCAATTTATCAAGTTAATTTTTGTCGCATTTTTTCGGAAATTATTCAATTTTATATTTTTTGTTTGAGAAAGGCCCTGATTTTCCGTTTTTTTGCCGGATTTGCCCTTGAAAAAACGTTTAAACCCTGTATAATTGCCTTACTTTCGACCTTTTTTGGAAAGGAGTTTTTGTTAATGTTTGATCCAAACAGCATATTATTTGATCACAGCAGTTCACTTGATGAAAAGGAGGCAGGCAGCAATAAAGTTTCTTCAGACCCTGCCGCCCCGGGCCGGAACAGTTCGGCGCTTATCGAGCCTCAGTATCCCGGGAATTCTTCCGGCAGCCCGGGCGAAGCGCCCGGATCAGGCCGCCTTATGTTCCCGGAAGCCCGCGAACAGGCGACCTGCCGCATCACGGAGATCCCATTGGCGTGTATTACGCTGATGTCCGGGCTTTCCCTTGAGACTTATCTTTCTCTTGTCGGTAAAAACTATGATGTTTTAAAGACGGACAGCTCCCCCGTGCTTCTGCAGACCGACGCATCAAGCTATTGCCTGATAAATCCCTTCGACGGGGCGGTCCGGATCACAAAAAGCCGAAACGGAGACGTCCTGAGAGCGGCGGTCTACAAGGTCAGAAAAAGGTTTGTCAAAGAGGTTCTCTCCCGGGTGGAGCTCTGCCTGGATCCCGGGGCCAACGTCATCGACGTTGCCGAGAGCTACAGGTTTCTGACCGCAGAGGTGGGGCTCCGCCAGAAGGATCTTTTCGCCTGGTTCGGTTGCTCCCAGCCCAACATTTCAAATAAGATCAGACTTTGCAGGCTGAGCGCTCCTGTGAAAAGAAAAATGAGATCCGCAGATCTCACCGAAAAACACGGCAGGGCGCTGCTCAACACAGACACCGAGGAAATGAGGCGGTACCTGGCCGACCTTTTTGCCGGGTACAAAATAAGCGCCTCCCGGGCAGAGCAGCTGGGAAGGGTGCTGAAAAATCAAAAAGTGGCAGAAATAGGCAAAGACGCGTATATAGCGCTGATCAATGACTCCTTGAGTGACGTTTCCGCGGCCCTTGACCGGGAAAAGGAGGACCGGCTGAACACCCTGAAACGTGATATAAACGATATAAGGCGCAGCGGTATCCCGCTCCTTGTGAAAAACACTGAGACCGACGACTACGTTGAGCTTACGGTAAGGATCCCCAAAAATACTGCTTACATGCTTCAGTCGGCTCTGCCTCTTCCCGCGGCCGCAGAGGAAGGCTCCGGGGACAGCTCGTCCGCCGCGCCCGGCAGGATCATCAAGTTCCCCGACCCCGAAACAGTCGGGCGCATGCTTTCCGAGGACAAAGTCGAGGCCCCGGTAAGCGCAGGTTGACCGGTTTTCCATTGCGCAGAAAAGCGCGCGCCCTTTAATTTCCGGAGGCGCGCGCTTTTTCTATTTATAGGTTATATTTATCAGTTCTTCTCTATCTTTTCCATGCCGCCCATGTACTTTCTGAGGGCTTCGGGAATGATAATGCTGCCGTCGGCCTGCTGATAGTTTTCAAGGATCGCGGCGGTGGTCCTTCCGACTGCCAGGCCGGAGCCGTTGAGAGTATGGACGAGCCTCGGTTTTCCGTCGGCATCGCGGTATTTGATATTGGCACGTCTTGCCTGGAAATCCTCGAAATCGCTGCAGGAGGAGATCTCAACGTATCTGTTGTAGCTGGGCATCCAGACCTCGATATCGTAGGTCATTGCCGATGAGAAGCCCAGGTCGCCGCTGCAGAGCCTTACGACCCTGTAGGGAAGTCCCAGTATCTTAAGGACGTCTTCCGCGTCGTTTGTGAGCTTCTCCAGCTCGTCGTAGGAGGTCTCCGGTGTCGTGAACTTCACCAGCTCGACCTTGTTGAACTGGTGCTGCCTGATGAGGCCTCTCGTGTCTCTTCCCGCAGAACCCGCCTCGGATCTGAAGCAGGCGGAATAAGCGCAGTATTTGATGGGAAGCAGGCTTCCGTCAAGGATCTCGTCCCGGTGAAGGTTGGTCACGGGAACCTCGGCTGTGGGGATAAGGAAAAAGTCCTTCTCGTCGTCGGCGGCCTCGTCGTCGCAGTTCTTGATCTTAAAAGCGCCGTTTTCAAACTTCGGAAGCTGGCCCGTGCCTGTCATGCTGGCTCTGTTGACCATGTAGGGCGGGAATATCTCGGTGTAGCCGTGCTTCTCAACGTGGAGGTCAAGCATGAAATTATAGATCGCTCTTTCAAGCCTTGCGCCTGCGCCGCGGTAGACGGTAAATCTGGCGCCGGTGATCTTGGCGGCTCTTTCAGCATCAAGAATGTTAAGGTCTGTGCCGATATCCCAGTGGGCCTTGGGCTCAAAATCGAACTTTGTGGGCTCGCCGTACTTTCTCATCTCGAAATTGTCCCTGTCGTCAACGCCGTAGGGCACCTTTTCGTTGGGGATGTTGGGGAAGGTGAGCATCAGAGCTCTGATCTTCGTCTCAACGTCTTTCAGCTCCGCGTCAAGGTCCTTAACCTTAACGGAGATCTCCTTCATCTCCTCCATAAGCGGGGCAACGTCCTTGCCTTCCTTCTTGTATGACGGAATAAGCTTTGACGCGTCGTTCTGTTTCTTTTTGAGCTGCTCGACGGTCACGAGTATTTCGCGGCGTCTTTCGTCACACGCCAATACTTCGTCCGGCGTAAGCGAAGAGTTTCTTTTCTTCAAAGCCGCTCTTATAAAATCAGGATCCTGTCTGATAAGTTTGATATCTAACACTTTTTCTCAACTCCCTAAAAAAGAATTATTGTTTTGTCTGCCTTTTTCACAGCTCCCGGCAGTTTGCCGGACGGTGCGGGGCTTATTTGGATGCTCTCTTTATGGCGCAGTCTTCCGCCGCGGTCAGCGGCACCTTGCTCACGCCGCCTTTAACGGATTTGACCACAAGGGCCGTGGCGCCGTCCGCCTGTTCCGTGCCGGTAAGGACAATTCCGTCCTTCTCCTGGTTCGTGATGCCAATGGAATAACCGATGGTCTCGGAGCCGTCCGGCAGATTTGAACTATACCGCACAACTTTGATTTTGTCAAAGCTCTTTCTCTGAATTCTCTCGATCTCTTCGGTTTTTTCCTTAATCCGGGATATCTCTCCCCGGATCTCCTGCCTGAATTCGTCGTCTGCGGCGCTGTTTGCCGCCTCTCCGGCAGTCTGTTCTTCCTCCTCTGCTGCTTCGGCGTCCTCTCCGGGCTCTGTTTCCTCTGCAGCTTCCTCATCCTTCCGCGCCGGCTCTGCTTCGGCGGCTTCCTCCTCAGCCTTTTCTTCATCCGCGGTCTTTTCGTCGGCGTCCGGCTGTTCGCCTTCCTCTTCGGCGGGCTCCTCCGCGGGACTCAGATCCACAAAAGCATTCTCGTATCTGGGCTGCGTTTCGGTTCCTTTTTCCGCATCGCCTTCTCCGCCGCGGCCTTGGTTCTGCTCAAGCTCTTCGACCCTTGCGGCCAGCTTTTTATATTTTCCTCCGACAACGAGAAGCAGGATAAAGCACAGTAAGAGAGGAATGAAGAAAACTCCCATTATGATGTACACCTGGAGATCAAATGACATTATTTCCGATAATTTAGCAAAAAATTCTTCCATTATCTTCTCCTTTCAGCTTTTTCGCACCTGCTTTCAGGCGGATCCCGGAAGGTCTCGGGTTTTAGTCTCTCAAGGAATTAATCCCGGTTGCTCATCAGGAACTCAATGATCCTCTCTCTTTCGTCGGCGGAGCTGTAGAATATCTGCAGTTTACCTTTACCGTTCTTCGCCTTTTCCACCAGGGTGACTCTGGCGCCCAGCTTTTTCCTGAGCTTTGTCTCAACGTCCTTTTTGGCAATAACGTACTCGTCCGCACCGTTCTCCGGCTTTTTGACTGTCTCCTGGCCCGCCTTCAGCGAGTTGTACCTCTTTACAAGGTTTTCCGCCTGCCTGACGTTAAGGTTCTGGTCCGTGATGGATCTGGCGACCTTGACGACGTCGATAGAGGGGTTCAGTCCCAGCAGCGCCTTTCCGTGGCCCTTTGTCAGCTGCCCCGAGGCGATCATTTCTTTTACGTTGCCTTCAAGAGAAAGAAGCCTGATGGAATTGGTAATGTCCGATCTGCTCTTGGATACCGTGGCCGCCAACGATTCCTGGGTGAGCCCGAAGTCCCGGATGTGCCTGTCGAAGGCTTCCGCTTCTTCAATGGGGTTCAGGTCTTCTCTCTGAATGTTTTCAATGAGAGCTATCTCAAGGACTTCCTTTGCGGTTACCGATCTTTCTATAACGGGCACCGTTTCGAGGCCCGCGAGCCTCGCGGCGCGCCATCTGCGTTCGCCGGCGATTATCTTATACACGGGGCCTTCGCTTCTTACGATCAGCGGCTGAATGATGCCGTGAGCCTTGATGGATTCGGCAAGCTCGTTGATCTTTTCGAAGTCGAAATTCTTTCTGGGCTGCCCCTCGTCAGGCTCCACGTCGCTGATCTTCACTTCAAGCACGGAGTCTGCCGCGGGAGAAGACTCGTCGCCGCGGCCGGTGTTATTCTGAAACAGAGCATCGATGCCAAGGCCAAGGCCGTTGTTTTTTTTCTTTTTTGACATGCGGGTGTTCCTCCCTGAATAAAGGCAAAAAGGCGTCTCAGCCTTCGTCTTGGATTATCTGTCCAGCACCTCTTTCGCCAGTCCCAGATATGCCTCCGAGCCCTTTGATTTCAAATCGTAGCGAATAATGGGTTCGCCGTAGCTGGGCGCCTCGCCAAGCCTTATGTTCCGCGGGATAACGGTCTTGTAGACCTTATCGCCGAAATATTTTCTGACCTCGTCCACCACCTCCGCGGAAAGATTGGTCCTGACGTCAAACATCGTCATCACGACCCCTTCCACAGTCAGCTTGCGGTTCAGGTACCTTTGTACTTTTTTCACAGTGTCCAGAAGCTGGGAAAGCCCCTCAAGCGCATAGAACTCGCACTGGATAGGTACAAGCACCGTGTCTGCGGCTGTCAGCGCGTTCAGGGTGAGCAGCCCCAATGCCGGAGGGCAGTCTATGAATATATAATCGTAATCGTCTCTGACCTCGTCAAGGGCAAGCTTCAGCTTGCTTTCTCTGGACATCAGGCTGACGAGCTCCACCTCCGCGCCGGCAAGGGAAATGTCGGAGGGCAAAATAAAAAGATTTTCCTGCGAGGTCCCGATGATAATGTCGTTCACAGGCTCGTCGTTAATAATAACGTCGTACGAGGATTTTTCCAGCTGTTTTTTATTGATCCCCAATCCGGTGGTGGCGTTGCCCTGAGGGTCCAGGTCCGCGAGAAGGACCCTTTTCCCGTAATAGGCAATGCACGCGCTCAGATTGATGGCGGTGGTGGTTTTCCCGACTCCGCCTTTTTGATTTGCGATCGCAATTATTTTCGCAGCCATTTCACAATTCCGTTCTCCGGCTCCCGGGAGCATATCCCAGTGTCCGGTATTCAGCTTTAAGTTTTACCGTATTATAGGAAAAAACGGGTTTTCACTCCCGCGGCGCTCCGGCCTCCGTTTGGCGGCAGCGGCTGTCATACGTGCCGTCATAAGAGCCGTCATACGTCGAGGTTGACGACAAATTTCGCGTTCTTGCTTATAAATTCTTTTCTGGGCTCCACCTTTTCGCCCATGAGGTCCGAGAATATCTCATTGGCGGTGGCGGCGTCCTTCAGCGTCACCTGGAGAAGGACTCTGGAGGCAGGGTTCATGGTCGTGTCGAACAGCTCCTGGGGACTCATTTCGCCGAGACCTTTGAAGCGTTGCTTGACTACTTTTTCATCGCCTTTCCAGCCCTTTTCCGCGATCTTCTTCTCGTATTCGTCATCGCTCAGCACGTAGAAAAATTCTTTTCCCTTTGCAACCTTGTAAAGAGGCGGCTGAGCCAGGTAGAGGTAGCCTTTTTCGATGAGAGGCCTCATATACCTGAAGAAGAAGGTCATGAGAAGCATTCTGATGTGGGAGCCGTCTACGTCGGCATCGGCCATGATGATTATCTTATGATATCTCAGTTTTTCCACGTCGAAATCGGGTCCTATGCCCGCGCCGAGCGAAGCGATCACCGGCTGCAGTTTATCGTTTCCGTATACTTTATCGATGCGGGATTTTTCAACGTTGAGCATTTTCCCCCAAAGCGACAGGATCGCCTGAGTTTCTCTGTCTCTGCCGCCCTTGGCGGATCCGGCAGCTGAGTCTCCCTCCACCAGGAACAGTTCGCAGACCTCCGGATTCTTTTCGGAGCAGTCCGAAAGCTTTCCGGGAAGAGAGGTGCTGTCAAAAGCGGTCTTTCTCCTTGTGAGCTCTCTGGCTTTTCTCGCGGCTTCGCGGGCTCTTTGAGCGGTGAGGCACTTGTCGAATATGACTTTGGCGATGGCGGGGTTCTCTTCAAGATACTCCCTGAGCTTGTCGCCGAGCATGCCTTCGATGTAGCCCCTGACTTCCGAATTACCCAGTTTTTCCTTTGTCTGTCCTTCGAACTGAGGCTCGTGGAGCTTTACGCTGATGATGGCCGTCATACCCTCGCGGATGTCCTCTCCGGCCAGGTTCGCGTCAGCCTCCTTCAGAATATTGAAGCGGCGGGCGTAGTCGTTGAAGACCTTGTTGAGAGCAGATCTGAAGCCCGTGAGATGGGTCCCGCCTTCGTGTGTGCAGATGTTGTTTGCGTAGGAATAGATGTTTTCGGTGTAGGAGCTGTTGTACTGGATGGCCACCTCCATGAGGGTTCCTTCCCTCTCACCGGAAACGTAAATGACCTCGGGGTTTATGACTTCTTCTTTTCTGTTGAGGTACTGTACGTATTCAACGATGCCGCCCTTATAGTAGAAAACGTCCTCCCTCGGGGATTCCTCTCTGTCGTCCTTGAAGTCGATCCTTATGCCGGCGTTCAGAAAAGCCATTTCCCTGAATCGTGTGGCAAGAGTGTCGTAGTCGAATACCACGTCCTCGAAGATCGTTTCGTCGGGCTTGAAGGTGGTGGTGGTTCCGGTGGTATTGGCGTCGCCAATGATCTTCAGCGGAGAGACCGTCACGCCTTTTTCGTATCTCTGATAGTAGACGTGTCCTTCCCTGCTTACCTCGACTTCAAGATAATCGGAAAGGGCGTTTACAACGGACGCGCCGACACCGTGGAGACCGCCCGAAACAGTATATCCGTGGCCTCCGAATTTTCCGCCGGCGTGGAGTACAGTGTGGACCACCTCGACAGTCGGCAAACCAAGCTTTTCATTGATGCCCACAGGAATACCTGCGCCGTTATCCGAAACGGTGACTGAATTATCGCTGTGGATCGTGACTTCTATCTTATCGCAGCGGCCCGCCAATGCCTCGTCGATACTGTTATCGACGATCTCATACACCAGGTGGTGCAGGCCCCTCAGCGACGTGCTTCCTATATACATACCCGGTCTTTTTCTGACCGCCTCAAGTCCTTCCAGCACCTGTATGTCGCTGTCGGTATAAGTATTTTCTGCTCCGTTGATAATTTTCTCTTCTTCCATCATTTACCCCTTTTGTAAAGCTAATCTTTTGTATATCTCACCCGTTAAGCCTGTCCCTGATGGCTGAAACCGTGACCGATGAGACGTAAACGTCAATGCCCGCCGCGCCTTCCGCCAAAATGAACGATTTCGGCATTTTCGGCGACGAGTAAGTTATCCTGTTTTTATTCTCGGCGTCCTTCAGAAAGCCTCTTGTGGCTTCCTCAACGGTGGAGTTTTCGATATCGAATATTCCTATTATTCTGTCGGATCTTACCGATACGTCGTCGCCGATGTGGAGGTACATTTTCGTCTCCTTTGATGCGAAAAAATACACATTCATTTTATCATTTTTACCTTATTTTTTCAACATCAATATAGTTTATCGAAGCTCCTCCGGCGAGGCCGGTGTTCATCATTTCCTTTTCCGTGCAGGTGTAAAAAGTCTGCACGTTTTTAGTCATTTCAATGATCCTGCTTTTGCGGGCATTGTCCAGTTCCGAAAGAACGTCGTCAAGGAACAAAACCGCCGTCCGGCCCGATTTCTTTTTCAGAATATCCATTTCCGCCAATGTGATCGCAATGGCATAGCTGCGCTTCTGTCCCTGCGATCCGAAGCTTCTGAGACTGTTTCCGCAAAGGTCCATGCCTATGTCGTCTCTTTGGATTCCGATAAGATTTTTTCTGAATTCCCTTTCCCTCTTTATCAATCTTTCGTCGTTCAGCTCCCTCAGAAAATCCTCTTTTACCGCTTCCACCGAAAAATCCGAGCCGTCGCCTTCGGCGATCTTCTCTCCAACGGCGGAATTGAAAGAATGTATGTACGGAAAGTATCTCATGCTCACGGATTCCTTTTCGTCCGTAATGTAGGAATAATATTTCCCGGCGATCTCGTTCAGTTCCCTGACGAAATTATATCTGTCCACGGCAATTGCCGCTCCGAAGCCTGCGATATTCTCGTTTATGACCTCCATCTCAAGACCGTCATACCCCGTTCCCATGAGTAAAAGCTTGCCTTTTTCCTCGCAGAATCTGTTATACATCATGAGATCGTAGTAGTACTCCTTGTTGGTCTGGCAGAGGGCAATGTCCAGAAGTCTCCTCCTGTACATGGGACCGTCGGTCACCGTCCGTATCGATTCCGGCGAGAACATCAGCCCGATGAGATTTCCGAAAAGCATCCTCATCTTCTCAATGTAAACGCCGTCGATCTCTATGTACTTTGATTTGTTTCTTTCGTAAAAAACGCTTATGCTGCCGCAGATGCCGTCAGCTATTTTCGTTTTTACCTTATAGCTGTCTTTACCGTACTGTATAAGCTCGGCGTCCTTCTGGGCCTTGAAGGATTTTCCGACGCAGCACAAAAACATAGCCTCAAGCAGGTTTGTTTTTCCATATCCGTTTTTACCGTAGATCACGTTGATGGAATGAGAAAACCCTAGATTGAGGCTGCTGTAGTTTCTGAAATTTTTTAGTTCTAGTTCTTTGATTACCAAATTATTTTACCTTGATTTGTTCTTTACCGGCATCAGCAGGATGAAATATGAATCGTCTTCTTCGGAGGTTATAATGCAGGGACCGCTTTCCGATGAGAAGGTCACGGTTATATTCTCTTTTTCGATAGCCTTGAGACATTCAACAAGTATCTTTTCCTTAAACGATATAAGTACTTCCTGTCCGGAAATATCCGCGCTCACTGTCTCGTGAGCCTTTCCGTATTCACCGGTGGCGCAGATAAATACCTGATCCGGGTAGGTCTTCAGATCCACGAACCACTTTTTATCGTCAACAATAACGAGTGATACTCTTTCGATGGTGTCGATGAAGGTCTGGTTTTTAACAGTCATCACGCATTTGCTCTCTTCCGGGAAAAGGCTGTTGTAATTCGGAAATTCGCCCTTGAGCAGTCCCGAAACGAGGGAGAAGCTGTTATCGTAGAACTTCACCTGATTTTCGCTGAAGCAGAACCGTACGTCCGATTCGCTCTTTTCTATTATCTTTGACAATTCTATCAGGACCTTCGCCGGAACAACTATTCTGAAATCCTCCGAATATGCGCTGGGAGAAGACTTAACAGCCAGTCTGTAGCCGTCGATGGCTACGAATTTCAGGAAATCGTCAGCGTTTTCAATGAGAACGCCTCTCAGTATCATTCTTGCGCTGTCGACGCTTGCGGCAAATGCGGTCTGTTTAATGAGGGTCTTAAGAGTGGACGCAGGAAGTTCAAGAATATTTTCATTATCCTCCAGAAAACTGATCTTCGGGTACTGGTCCGGATTTATAGTGGGAACGTCGAAGTGGGAATTACCGCAGTTTACCACCAGGTTTCCTCCCTTTTCGGCAGTCTCTATGGTAACGTATATATCGGGCATCTTTCGGATGATGTCGTAAAAGAATTTCGCGTTGACAAGCGCCGATCCGATCTCCTCAATGATCATCACGGGGACCTGGTAGGTGATGCTTATATCGGTATCCGACCCTGTAAGAACAAGGTCTTCGCTGACGTCGATAAGAACGCATTCCAGCGCCGGATAGTTAGATTTTGAAGGTATAGCTCTCTGAGCAATAGACAATCCTTCGGCAAGCAGATCTCTGTTACATGTAAACTTCATAGGTACCTCCAATTAAGCGTGAAGATGGTACTTTCATTATATCATACGCGGCCTTTTTTGTAAAGGACAACACCCCTTCAGAACGTCAAAAAAACAGGCTTAAAGAGCCATTTTTCAGAGACGAAAAAAAGTCTTTTCTTAAGATTTTTTTATGACAGACATAGTGGTAGTAATAGAGATTGTGGGTATGTGGAAAACAGTGAAAAGTAACTAAATATAGAAAAAACACAGTGTGGGTTTCTTGTGGTAATATTGCCCGGAAATCAACAATTTCAAGATACGCAGCGGGTTTTGCTTATCTTTCACGCCATTGCCGGTAAAAATCAGCCGGAAAAAGCCTTGGAAAAAAAGAAAAACGGGAGTCTGACTCCCGCCTTTTTTCCCGGTATGAAAAGTAATTCAGAGCTCAAGAAATAAGCTTTTTGATCTCGTCAACGTAAGCCTTCACGTCCTCGTCTGTGTGATACCTGGTCTGCACGTTTTTGCAGCCGTCAAGAACGGAGGAATGGTTGAGTCCGCCGAAATCGTCGGCGATCTTTTGATAAGAATAGCCGAGAGTCGTCCTGCAGAGGTACATTGCGATGTGGCGTGCTTTTACCAGCTCCCTTGACCTGTTTTTGGAAATGATATCCTCGACCTTCACGTCAAAATATCGCGAAACAACGTCCAAAATCAGATCAGTATTCAGCTCCTTGATCTCCGAAATATTCAAATGGCTCAGAGCCTTCCTGGCGGCCTCCATGGTGATCTCCTCGCCGTGGGAGACCAGAAGCTTGAACTGATTAAGAATTCCTTCGATCTCACGGACGTTGGTCAGCTCCGACTGGGCAAGCGAATCGATGATCTCTCTGGATATATCCATGTCCATATCGTCGCTCTTCTTAAGCATGATCGCGTATCTGACCTCATAATCCGGCGCCGCAATGGAGGTCTGGAAACCGTTCTCGAAACGGGTCTTCAGTCTTTCCGCCAATGCGTTGATCTCGGATATTCTGCAGTCGCTGGAGATCACGATCTGTTTGTCGTGGGCGTAGAGCTCGTTGAAGGTGTTGAAAAACTCCTCCTGGGTCCCGGATTTATTGGCAATAAACTGAATATCGTCAATGAGAAGCACGTCAACGGACCTGTATTTCAGACGGAACTCGTCCATGCGGTTGTTCTGGATCGAAGAAATGTAATCCGTGGTGAAGGTCTCGGTGGGAACGTAAAGGACCCGCATCTTGGGGTTGTTCTTTTTTACTTCATTGCCAATGGCATGGAGAAGGTGGGTCTTTCCGAGGCCCGAGCTTGCGTAAAGGAAGACGGGGTTGTAAAGAACACCGGGATTTGCGGCGATCTGAGTGGCGACGCTGTAAGCCTGACGGCAGTTGTCGCCGACGACAAAATTATCAAAAGTGTATTTTGAAATCAGATTGGTTCTGTCGGAACCGGCGGAATAGGAAACGCCGGGATTGTCGAAGGTGACCTTATACTCAGCCACGTCCTCGGGAGACAGTTCTCCTTTTTTGGAGAGAAGCTGGAGATTCTCGGTCTCCTCTTTATCGGATGAGAAAACGAGAGTGCATTCGTGTCCTATCAGCTGCGTGAAGACAGAGTTAACGGAGTCGTAGCGCTTTGAGAAAAACTTCTCGGCAAGAGAGTTTTCGCACCCGATAACGATAGTTTCATCGTCAAAGTATACGATGGACGACGGTTCGATATATGTTGAGAAGAATATGGAAGAACCCAGTACGGGCCTGTATTCATTCTTAAAATTGTTCCACAACGAGGTGTACCCATCTAACGATGTCATAAACAAGCTCCTTAGGGGTGAAAAACAAGAAAATACATGTCTTTCACGTACAGTATTACGAATAGTCTTATCATTAGTATGAGGGTTTCAAGAGTATAACAAAACGAAAAAAGGATTGCAACAGCCAAAACACCAGAAAAAAATGACAAAAAACAACGCCTTACAGCAAAAAACACAAGATGTAGTTTTAGCATGAAACGAAAAACACAACAAATAGTGGAAAATAAAATCTCATAAAACCGATAAAAAATTTCATTCAGGTTGAAAGCAACGGCAAAAAATAGTAAAATCAAAACGTCTTAAAAAGACGTTACTTTACACACGGAGGAGCTGCGATGGGATCGGCTGACGTTGCTTTTATCGAAACATGTAAAAACATACTTGAGAACGGCTCTTGGGTAAGAGACGAGAAGGTCAGACCGAAGTGGCCGGACGGGACTCCCGCCTACACAAAGAAGCTCTTCTGCGTCGTCAACCGCTACGACCTGTCGAAGGAATTCCCCCTCATCACGTTGAGGCCAATTTCTCTGAAACTTGCCGTGGATGAGATACTCTGGATATATCAGAAAAAGTCGAACAATATCCACGACCTGGGCAGCCACATCTGGGACAGCTGGGCGGACGAAAACGGCTCTATCGGAAAAGCCTACGGCTATCAGGCCGGCGTCAAGCACCACTACAGGGAAGGCGATTTCGACATGATCGATAAGGTGCTGTACGATCTCAAAAACACGCCTTACAGCAGACGGATCATGACGAACCTTTACAATTTCGCGGATCTCAGCGAGATGGCTCTATACCCCTGCGCCTACAGCATGACCTTCAACGTGACCGACGGGAAGCTTTGCGCCATTCTTAACCAGAGATCTCAGGATATGCTGGCGGCAAACGGCTGGAACGTTGCCCAGTACGCGGCCCTGGTCATGATGATCGCCCAGGCCACAGGCTTTGAGCCCGGAGAATTCGTCCACGTCATTGCCGACTGCCATATTTACGACAGGCACATTCCGATAATCGAGGAGCTCATCAAACGGCCGGTGTACGATTCGCCGAAGGTCACCCTTGATCCCTCAATAAATGATTTTTACGGCTTCACTCCCGACAGCTTTACCGTAGAAAACTACGTCCACGGGGACAAGATCCCCAAGTTTGAGGTGGCGGTCTGATCTACGGCTGCTTTAATTTGTAGTATTTACCTATTTATAGGTAAAATTGGAATGCGGCGCCGGCTTCTTTGTGATGGCGTTTTGGAGATCCGATGACTAACGATAACACAGTTTTTAAACGAAGATCCGGGGTCCTGCTGAGCGTTTCGTCCTTGCCGGGCCCTTTTGGAACAGGGGTATTCGGCCCGGAGGCAAAGGCCTTCGTTGACAAAATAAAGGAAATGGGTTTTTCCTATTGGCAGGTGCTTCCTCTGGGGCCTCTTGACAAGGGGAATTCTCCTTACTGCGGCGAGAGCGCTTTTGCGGGCAACGTTCTCTATATCGATCCGAGAGGGCTTGCGGCTGAGGGACTGATCTCTGAGGAGGACGTTTCGACCTGCCTTTACTGCGGGTCTCCCCATACCGCCGACTACGGTTTTGCCTCTGAAAAGAAAAGAACTGTTCTCGAGAAGGCATTTAACAGCTTCAAGGAGCTTTCTTCGGACGCGCCGCTGAAGCGTTGTTTTGATAATTTTGTTTCGACCACGGACTGGCTCATACCCTATGCGGAATACAAAGCTCTGAAGGAGCTGTTTAACGGAACGCCCTGGAGCGAATGGCCGGCAAACGGCCCCTGCATTGACGCCGGAAGAAAAGAATATCTGGAAGGGCTCCATTGCTTCGCGCAGTTTATGTTTTTCCGCCAATGGGCTGAGATCAGAAAGTACGCCAATGAAAACGGCATAGGCATCATAGGGGACATGCCGCTGTATATTGCCTACGACAGCGCGGACGTCAGAAATGACGTCTCGGATTATCTAATCGATCCCGACACCCTGAAGCCCGTCAAAGTGGCGGGTGTGCCGCCGGATTACTTCTCCGAGGAGGGCCAGCTGTGGGGAAATCCGCTCTATGACTGGGTCGCAATGAAAAAGAACGGCTACAGATGGTGGAAGCAGAGGGTCAGAACAGCCCTGGAGCTTTACGATATCGTCAGGATAGACCATTTCAGAGGCCTTGCGTCTTACTGGGCCATTCCCGCCGACGCGGAAAGCGCAAAAGCCGGCGCCTGGGAAAAAGGACCCGGGACCGATCTGTTTGAGGCGCTTGCGGAGATACCGGGATACTCAAACGAAAGGCTGATCGCCGAGGACCTTGGCGTTTTCGGAACCGACGTAAAAGAGCTGCTGGCCGCAGTGGGATTGCCGGGAATGAGAGTGATACAGTTTGCCTTCGACGAATCCCGAGAAAGTACGAATCTGCCGCATAATTACGAAAAAAACACGATCGCGTACGTAGGCACTCACGATAACAACACCGTGTTCGGATGGCTCTGGGAGGCAGCTCCCGGGGAGAGATCCTTTGCGCTGAGATACTGCGGATTTAAGGGCGACGACTGGCAAGCCGGAGGGAAGACCTCGGAATCTTGCAGAGCGGTAATTGAAGCGGTCTGGAGATCCTGCGCTAAGACGGCGGTGGTTGCCCTCCAGGACATGCTGGGCTACGGCAGGGACTGCAGGATGAATACTCCGGGGAAGCCTGACGGAAACTGGCTGTTCCGGACAACATTTGACGCTATTTCACAGATCGATACGGACTATTTCAGGGAGATCAATACCGTTTTCGGCAGAAATTGAGTATTTTCAGAGGATAATGATATGAACGTTGTTGTTGCCGTTGACAAAGAGTGGGGCATAGGATATCAAAACCGGCTGCTGATCGCTATCAGAGCCGATCTCCGCAATTTTGCGAGGCTGACAAAGGGGAAGACCGTTATTTACGGGTCGAAAACCTTGGAGACCTTTCCCGACAAGGCGCCCCTTAAGAACAGGCGGAATATTATATTGACCAGAAAGCCCGATCTTGCGGCAGAAAACGCAGAGACCGCCGGATCGATTGAAGAAGTCCTTTCGATGGTCGTTAAAGAGGATCCCGAAAACGTTTTTGTTATTGGCGGCGGCAGCGTGTACGCACAGCTTTTGCCCTACTGCGACTGCTGTTACGTTACAAAGATAGAAGATTCTTTCGAAAAGGACGTGTTTTTCGAGGATCTGGACAAAAACGGCGCCTGGGAGCTTGTTTACAGGAGCTCCGAGAAAAAAACGGATCCGGACAGCGACGGGACAGGCGATATTAGCTATTTCTTTACGAAATACCGGAGGAAGAAGGATGAGAACGAGCAAAAGGGCAAGTGAATCCTACACGGAACAGGTACAGATCCTGACTCAGGAGCACATGAACGGCTTCGGAAGGCTCTTCGGAGGAACTCTGATGTCCTGGATCGACGTGGTGGCCGCAGTTGTCGCCAGAAGACATTCCAACCGTAACGTTACAACGGCCTGCGTTTCAGAGCTGACGTTCAAGGCTCCCGCCTTCGCCAATGACACAATCGTGCTCTGCGGCCACGTCTCTTACGTAGGAAGAACTTCTATGGAGGTATGCGTGGATTCCTACGTTGAGAACCTTGACGGCACCAGAAAGACCATAAACAAGGCATACGTCACGCTGGTGGCGCTGGATGAAAACGGAGTGCCCTGCGAGGTCCCTCTGCTGGAGATCGAGACCGAAAGCCAGAAAAAGGAGTTTGAAGAGGGCCAAAAGAGGCGCATGCAGCGCAGTGAGGCCGCAAACAGCTGAATTACAGGTCCTAACGTATAAACAAGAGAGGCCCGCCGTTTGCCGGCGGGCCTTTTGGCGTTGTAAGGGATCCAAATCGGCTCAGAGGATGTCTTTGGTTTTCTTGTTGTAAGGAACAGTTGAAAATGAGTAGACCGTAGTGCTTTCGTACCTTTCGCCCGGGAAAAGGGTTATGGAAGGAAAGGTCTTCTTGTTGACGGCGTCGGGATAGCCCTGGGTCTCAAGACAGAAGCCGAAGCGGCGGTCATACACGGCGCCTCCCTTGCCGACGGTGCGGTCGATAAAGTTTCCGCTGTAAAACTGGACGCAGGGAAGGTCCGTCCGTACAAGAAGGGCGATGCCGGTTTTATCCGCAAAGGCGCAGGCGATGACAGGCAGATTCGATATTATTCCGTTATTTTGCTCTTTCAAAGCCCATTCCGGCAGTTTTTCCGCGGCAAACGGGTCCGAAACGTAGCTGACGTCGTATCCCCCTGCCAGAGAAAGCTGACCGTCTGACTCCTCTATGCCGCGCCCTATCTTTTTAGGGCTTTTGAAATCAAAAGGCGTATTCCGCACGTTCAAAAACGTGCCGTCGGGGGTGAAATCCCTCCCCAGAGGCGTTATATATGAGGCACGGATGCAAAGGAACGTGTCAAGGGCGGATATTCCGGAATCGTGGCCGAAAAGGTTAAAATAGGTGTGATTCGTCGGGTTGAACAAAGTTCTGCTGTCGGAAAAAGCCCTGTAATTGATGATCAGGTCTGAATCATCCGTAAAAGTGTATGTGACTTCGAGCTCAACGCACCCCGGGTATCCCTCGTCTCCGTCGTCGGAGGTCAGCGCCAACGTGATGCTATCGGTGGATATGTTTATAAGCTTAAACAGCCTGTTGTTGAAGCCGACCTTGCCGCCGTGGAGAGAAACCCCTCCGCCTGTGTCAAAGAGCCTGTATGTTTTTCCCTCGAAAGAAAAAGAGGAGCCTGATATCCTGTTGGCGGCACGGCCTATGACAGCGCCGAAATACGTTCCCCGGTTGTCGTATTCCTCAGCGGAATCATATCCCAAAGCGACGTCGACTAACTGTCCATGTGCGTCCTGTACACAGAGCTTCCGGACAACGGCCCCGTAATTCAGGATTTCAACGTATTCGCCCTTGCTGTTGGTGATCCGGTATGCGTCTATTGAGCAGCCGTCTTTTTTTGCAAAAGCACATCGGTCTGTCATATTTTAAACCCCGCCAAAGTGATAAAGCCTGATTTTGCGTTAAAATAGAGAAATTCTCAAGTGGCCGCAAAACGCCGCCACGCCTGAATTTTCAGTAATGTTCCACGTGGAACAATTGCATATTTTCGCTAAAATTACAGGAAAAGCGATGCTTTATTTTTGATAACTGGAAACGGTGATGACCTGTCCGCTTATTCGCCGGATATTGTGATGCCGTCGAAGCTTATATAGGGGATCACGTTGACGCCGTCCTCGTCCTGCTCCAGTGATATGTCAACGATATTGTTCAGCATATCCGCAAGATTTCCGGAGATCATCGTCTCGGAAAGGGCCTTTGTGAGCTTGCCGTTCTCGATAAGGAAGCTGTTCTTGGCAACACCTGAAAAATCACCGTTGACCGAGGGTTCTCCGCCTGAGAAACGCGCGGCGTATATGCCGAACTCAGTTTCCTTTATCATGTCTTCGATGGATCTCGTGCCGTTTTTTATGATCATGTTGTCCCCGGAGTTAGGCGCACGCCTGTTGCCGGTCTTATTGGCAACGTATGCCGATATATCGAAGTTTTTCAGCACGCCGTTCTCAATGACGTTATAGTCTTCCGCGAGATAACCTTCCTCCGTGTAAGTCTGGCCTCCCGCAACGCGCCCGTCCGTTGTCGTATAGCGAACGGTCAGTCTGTCGTCCGCCACCTTTTTGCCAAGTTTATCGAGCCAGAGCGACGTCCCGTTCAGGACACAGTAGTCCTCGGCAAAGTTATAGAAGGCAGCGGAGATAAGCTCCTCCGTAAGGGAGGGCGTCGTGATGAGCCTTCCGGTCTTTTTGCCTTTGAACGGTTTCGTGTAGATTTGTTTCTGCGTATTTTCAAGGCTTTTTTTGAAAAAAGCCTTGTCCGTAAAAGAAATATCGGGATCAGTAAGTACGAATTCAGTACCGAAGAAGGAGGACGCGTTGTCTCCGTCGTGGCCGGAATACAAAAAGTCAACAGTATAAAAACCCGAGACGGTGATAAATTCCGTCCCCGAGGAGTTGAAATACAGACTGCAGCACTTGTTGTGGCTCGCTATGGCCTGTTCCACCAGAATAAGTGGATAATTGCGGTCGATATCCTCCATAGATCCGGCAAAACGGGAGAAAAAAGTCTCCTTGTCAAAGACGGGGGCGCCCTTCAGGAATATCTTGCTTTCAGCTTTCGGGGCCACGATCCAGGCGGGATCCGGTGTTGCCGCATTGGCGGAAGCAACGGCGTCTTTGACAGCGGAGATGATATTTTTGTCCTCGGCAAGGCTTGAACTTACGTTGGCGGTGCCTTTTTTGTCGCCTACATAGCAGGTCAAAGAAAGTCCGTCTGAGTACTGAGTCCTGAAAAGACTGAATTTGCCGCCGTCCACGTTGAACTCATTGCCAACGGTCCTTTCGGTCGTGCAGGTAAAGCGCGTTGCCCCTGATGAGACCAGAAGCTTTCTGCACTTTTCAGCAACGGATCTCAGAAATTCAATGTTTTTCCTGTCTTCAGGGTCGGTTATCCGGTCAAATGTAATTACAGAATAGCTCATTTTTACCTCCGAACAGAACGAAAATCAGCGGCCGCCGATATTCACGCGGCATTTTATAGAGGGGCCGCCCAGGCCCACAGGCATCGGCTGCTTCTTTCCGCAGAAACCGCTGCTTGCCCACTCCATTTCTTCAGATACCATGTCGACGGTCTTCAGCATGTCGAAGGCAACTCCGGAGATGGTGGTATCCTTGATGGCTTTCCCTATTTTTCCGTTCTTTATTTCATAACCAATGGTCACGCCAAACATAAATTCGCCGGTGGTATCCGCCTGTCCGTTTCCGGAATCGATAAGGTAGTACCCGTCTTCAACTGACGCGATCATGTCTGAAAGCCTGTCGGTTCCGGGGAGCACCGCGGTGTTGCGCATTCTGATAAGCGGCTCGTCGCAGAAGGTCCAGGCTCTGGCGTTGCCCGTGGGGGTCATATTGAAATGCACGGCGGTCTCTCTGCTGTTCATAAAGCCAACAAGCTTTCCTTTGTCTATAAGGAAAGCATCCTCCGCTTTGGTGCCCTCGTCGTCAACGTATACCGGCAGCGGCGCGGGCTTGCCAAGGCAGGTGTGGGCAAAGTCCACCATGGATATCTTTTCCGATGCGACCGTTTTTCCCAGGTTTGGGCCTGCCACGGAGCCGCCGAGAACGATGTCCGCCTCAACTGTGTGGCCCACTGCCTCGTGGGCAAGCATTCCGGTCATAAGAGGGCCCAGAATGCAGGTCCTGAAGCCCGCATTGGCGTAGACCGCTTCTTTTTTATCGCAAAGCATTTCGTAAAGCCTGTCTATTCCGTCGTAAAGAACCGACGGATCGGAGAAATTCATGTCAAAGGTGCCGAAACCGCCAAAGGGTTTGAACATCTCCACGGGCTGGCCGCTTGTGTCGTTGTCCGTGAGGGTCACGTATACGTAGCTGCGGGGCAGGACGGAGTGGGAATCGAAGCCGTTTGAAACGTGGAGGATCTTCTCCATGGAGTCGGCGTATGCAGTCACGGTCCTGCTGCTCAGGTTCGGATATTTCCCGGAAATGTAACGGTCTATTTCCCGGATATAATCGATATAATAGCTCTGCTCAGGGTCGTTAGCGTCATTTTCCGTCTTTAAACTGCCGTTTTGCAGCGGCGGAAGAGCCGGCTTGTCGGAAATCAGACGCGAGGCGAAATAGCCTGCATTGGCGTCTGCTGCGGAAAGAACGGCCCTGCAGGAGGCGGAAGAGCAGTCCGCCGAAGATGAAAAGCCGTAAAAACCTTTTTTATAGACCCGGGCGCTGACTCCGGAATCCTCAGAACGGGAATTTGACGTCAGGTTGCCGCACATGAGAGTTGCGCGGCGGGTCTTGTTGATCTGAATGCGAAGCTCGGAATGAGCGTCGGCTGAAAACAAGCCGGAAAGACCGGAAACGGGATCGACTAACAAAGCTTCAACCTCCATATAAAATAATGCAAGATGATTATATCACCGACTTGCGGAATTGACAACGAATCAGGATCGTTTTACTCAACTGCTTAAAGGGGCTTTTTTGAGGGAATGCCGGCTTTTCTCGGGAAGGCAGGAGGCGTCTGCTCTTTTTTCCTGAAAACGTATATGACGCGCTCGGCGGAGGTCTCCGTTCCGTCGGATTCAAAAGTTTTCAGTGAAAACTTCTCGGTTTTCTCCAATTTACATGAGAGTTTGCCGGCTGCGGCCGTAAAAGGTCCTTCGTCTTTACCGCCCTTCATGGCAAGGAAAAGTCCGCCGCTCTTAAGAGGAGGCGTGCAGAGCTCCAGCAGGACGTTCATGGGCGCCACGGCGCGGGCGGTGGAAAAATCTATTTTGTCGCGAAAACGGGGATCTCTCCCGAAGTCCTCGGCCCGCATATGGACCGTTTCAACACCGGTGAGACCAAGCTGACGTATGACCTCTTCAAGGAAGGTCAGCCTTTTGGCAAGGGAATCCACAAGGATCAGGCGAAGCTCCGGAAACAGTATCTTAAGAGGAATTCCCGGGAAACCGGCGCCTGTGCCTATATCGCAAAGAGTTTTTCCCTCAGGAACGGTGCTCCCGCCGTCTGTCAGAAAGGGGGCAACGGTAAGCGAGTCCGCGAAATGCTTTGTGATGACCGCCGCGTCCTCTGTGATGGCAGTAAGGTTCATCCGGGTGTTCCAATCCTGTAAAAGCCGTAAATATAGGTAAAATCTTTCCCACTGGCTTTTGCTTAACGACAACCCGAGACCGTCTGTGCAGGCCTTAAGAAGCTCATATCCTTCTGCGGAATCCATAACCTGGAACCTCCTTTTCAGGGCGGCGATTCACCGCTCGACTGTTTTCAAATAGACCAGGAGTGCCGCGATATCGCTTGGCGTGACGCCGCTGATCCTGCCGGCCTGGCCAAGGGTCTCCGGCATAGTTGCGGAAAGCTTTTCCCTGGATTCAAGGCTCAGCGTGGGAATGCTCCTGTAGTCAAGCCCTTCCGGAAGAACGGTGGCTTCCAGCTTCCTGAACTGTCTCACCTGGGCCTCCTGCCTTTTAATATAACCGGCGTATTTTACCGAGATCTCGATTTCCTCGCAGACGGCGAGAGCAGCTGTCTTGCCAATGGCCTCGAGGGCCTCTCCGAAATTCGCCCTGATGAGACCGGCGTGATCGTCAGGAGATACATTTTCTTCGCATTTTTCCGAGAAACTGAGTACGTCCCAGATCTCCAGCTCAGGCCTGCGGAGAAGATCGCCCATAGTAATGCCCGTCTTGAGAGGCGAGCTGCCGAGAGCCTCCAGGCGCTCGTTGATCCTTCCGGAGGGTGCGACAACGGTGCTCTCAAGGTACTCGATTCCGCCTTCTATCGCGGCCTTTTTCTTCAGGAACCGCTGATATCTGTCCTCCGGGACCAGCCCCGCGGCATAGCCTTTTTCGGTGAGGCGAAGATCCGCGTTGTCGTGCCTGAGAAGCAGCCTGTACTCTGCTCTGGAGGTCATCATCCTGTAGGGTTCTTTGGTTCCCAAAGTGACCAGATCGTCGATGAGGACGCCAATGTAACCCTCGTCTCTGCCGATGATCAGTGGGTCCTTGTTTTTCAGTAAATTTGCGGCATTTATGCCTGCCATCAGACCCTGTGCGGCGGCTTCCTCGTAGCCTGAGGAGCCGTTTATCTGGCCGGCGCAGAAAAGACCGGAGACGATCCTGCTCTCCAGGGAAAGCTTAAGCTGACGGGCGTCGATGGCGTCGTACTCGATGGCGTATGCAGGACGCGAGACCGAAGCGTTCTCCATCCCCGGAATGGAGCGGATGAACGCCAGCTGAACGTCCTCGGGAAGACTTGAGGAAAGTCCCTGCAGGTACACCTCTTCGGTGTCCCGTCCCATTGGCTCTATAAACGTCTGGTGACGCTCCTTGTCGTTGAAGCGCATTATCTTGTCTTCAATGGAAGGGCAGTAACGGGGGCCTACACCCTCGATGGAGCCGTTGAAGAGCGGAGACCTGTGGATGTTTTTCATGATGATTTCCTTGGTCTCGGGCGTGGTGTGGGTAAGATAGACCGGGATCTCGTCAACGGAGAAGTCCTCCGTATCATAAGAGAAGGGTGTGGGGACCCTGTCGCCGGGCTGAGGGTCCATGGTGGAAAAGTCAATGCTGCGGCGAAGCACCCTGGCAGGAGTGCCTGTTTTAAGCCTCTGGATGGTAAAACCCAGCTCCGCAAGCCTCGAAGTAAGTCCGTTGGCGGGGAAAAGCCCGTCGGGACCGCCGGGATAGTTTACGTCGCCAATGATAATTTTTCCCTTTAAATAGGTGCCCGTGCACAAAATGACCGCGCGGCAGCCGTAGATCGCACCGGTATGGGATACAACGCCCGTCACCCGGGGAAGCTTACCGTCGTTTTCGCAAAGAATATTCACGATCTCGCACTGCTTGACGTCCAGATTCTCGCAAAGCTCAAGCTCGTGCTTCATCAGCGTCTGGTAGCGTCTGCGGTCGATCTGGGCCCTGAGAGAGTAGACCGCCGGACCCTTGGCTTTGTTAAGTATCTTTGACTGTATGGTGGCTCTGTCCGCCATCTTGCCCATGATACCGCCGAGAGCGTCTATCTCACGGACAAGCTGACCTTTTGACGTGCCGCCGATGCTGGGGTTGCAGGGCATATTGCCAATGCTGTCAAGATTAATGGCAAAGATCGCTGTGCGGAAGCCAAGCTTTGCAACGGCAAGAGCCGCCTCGATGCCTGCGTGGCCCGCGCCTACAACGCATATATCGTAATTCCCTGCGATAAAACTCATAATTACCTCTATATATAGGGAAAATCCAGAATTTTAAATGCCTTCGGTCCGGGAGGTCCGGAGCCTTATTTCCCTACGCAAAATCTTTGAAAAATACTGTCTATGACCTCGTCGGAAATGTTTTTGCCCAGTATCTCGCAAAGCTTTTCCGTTGCGAGTCTGAGGTCCTCCGCGACCAGATCCAGGGGCATGCCCTTTTTGCTGCTTTCCAAAGAAAGCTCAAGCAGCGAGCAGGCCTCGTCTATAAGCTGTTTGTGCCTTTTTGAGGTTATTACCGTCTCGTTTGTGAAATCAAAGCTGCCGAGAAGGAACATCCCCTTGATCTGATCAAAGAGTTCTTCAACGCCTTCACCCGTGAGAGCAGAGACAGCCGCCACGGCGGCGCCTTCGGGAAGCTGATCTACGATGGAGGAAACGTCTGACCGGAGATCCGTCTTGTTAATAACGTATATGATCTTCCCGTACGCAGGACCTTCCGTGGCCTCGGGGAAGGAAGGAGAATCCGCGTCAATGACGTAAAGCAGCAGATCCGCGCCGCCGGCAGCGTCCTTCGCTCTGTCAACGCCTATTTTTTCGACAATATCGGCAGTGCTTCTGAGCCCCGCCGTGTCTGTTATCGTAACAGGAAAACCGAAAAGCTGGAGCTGCTCTTCAATAAGATCCCTGGTGGTTCCCGGAACGTCGGTAACGATGGACCGGTCAGTGCCGCAGAACAGGTTCATAAGGGTGGACTTGCCCGCGTTGGGGCTTCCCGCCAATACCATACGGATGCCTTCCTTGGCAATTTTTCCTTGAGAATAGGTGGAACTGAGCTTTTTGAGCTGTCTGATCCTCTCGTCAAGCACGGTAAGGGCGTCCGAGCCCACGGCTTCGTCAAACTCATATTCCGGATATTCGATGGAAACGTCGATGCCTGCCATTGCCCCGGTAAGGGCGGCGCAGATGTCGGATATTTCTCTTCCGATGCGTCCTGAGAGGCCGGAAACGGCGGCTCTTCTGCTGTTGTCGGTCTTGGCGCTGATCACGTCCATAACGGCTTCGGCGCTTGAAAGGTCGATCCTGCCGCCGAGAAACGCCCTTTTTGTGAATTCTCCGGGCTCCGCAGCTCTGGCGCCTGCCTTCAAAAGCAGCTCGAGGGTCTTGTTGACCACGGAATAACCGCCGTGGGAGTTGATCTCCACGATATTCTCCGTGGTATACGTTTTCGGCGCGGCCATTTTGGACACAAGGCACTCGTCAATAAGCTCCGCCCTGCCGTCCGCGGATCTGCTGTCCGGGTCGAAAATAAAGCCGTGAGCGATGGTATGGTCCCCCATTTCCGTCACAAAAGCAGACAAGACGCCACTCTTGCTGCCGCAAATGATCTTGTCAGCAACGGAAAATGCGTCTTGCCCGCTTAAACGTATTATTGCAATGCCGCCGCTGCCCGCAGGGGTCGAAACGGCCGCAATAGTGTCGTTATCACTATAGATCACTGTCAGATCACCTTTGTATACGGTCTCAGTCTGACAACGACACAGCGCTGAGGTTCAACACCGAAGCTCTCGGTCTCCACCATACGGTTTGACTGAAGCGCGGTGTGAATGATCCTTCTCTCGGCCGCAGGCATGGGAGAAAGCTGGATGGGACGGCGGTATTTGCAGACCCTTGCCGCTGTGCTGTTGGCCAGATCAATAAGCTTTTTCTCTTTATTGGCGCGGTAGTTCTCGCAATCCACAACGATCCTCTTGAAGGTGGTCTTGTCCTTATTGACAATGATATTCGAGAGATACGAGATCGCATAAACGACGTCTCCGCGTTTTCCGATCATGCTGCTGATGTTGCTGCCGGTAATGTCGATCTTAATAGTCTCGTCATCCGGGTACGAAAAATTAACGTCTCCGTCCACGCCAAGGTAGGCCATGACTTCTTTAATAAAGGCTGAGATCTTGGTCTCGTCCGCGATATGCTCGGTTACCTTGACAACGGAAAAATCTTCTTCGTCAGTGCCGAGGACCTCGACGTCGGCGTTTTCCACGTCAAGCTCGAGTTCGGCTAAAGCAAGGGAGATCGCCTCTTCGACGGTTTTTCCCTTTTTTATAATTGTCCTTGCCATTTATATTACCTCTTTCTCGTTCTTTTTTACAAAGAACGTGTTGATCAGAAATGTTTGCAGGAGTGAGAAGAGATTGCTTATCACCCAGTAGAAGCCCAGGCCTGCGGGGAATGAAAATGCGATTCCGAAGGTAAGCAGCGGCATAAGCTTCAGCATGAGGTTCATACCTCTTGACGCGGGATCCGCGTTTTTGTTTTTCTTCTTTCCTCTGTTGGGAGAGCTGTACCACTGAAGCAGGTACTGTGTCGCCAAAGTAAGTATCGGTATTAGAAGAAGCGGGAGTATGGACCAGGAGAAGTTTGTGAAAACGTCCCAGGGCCTTGTTCCCAGGTCAAGTCCGAGAAACTGCATGTTCACGAAATCCTTCCCGTCCATTATCGTCCGGACCTCTTCGGTGATCAGCGAGGGGTCTTTCAGGAAGGTGGAGTTCAGCGTGAGCTGCATATCGACGGACTTGGCGTCTATTTTGGCGATCTCGGCCAGTCTCGTTATCGCATCGGAGCTCAGTCCGGCAATATAGGTCAAAGGCGACCTTACGATGGAATAAACGATCAGGATGACCGGGAACATCACCAGAGTCGGAAGACATCCGGAAAGGGGGTTAACGTTATACTTTGCGTACAGCTTCTGCTGTTCCTGCATCAGGGCCTGATTGTCGTTTCCGTAGGCCCTCTTTAAGGCGTCAAGCTCGGGCTGGAGCGCCTGTGTTTTGATCGTGGAAAGCTGCTGCTTAAGCGTCAGCGGAAACAGCAGGAGCTTGACAAACAGAGTGAAAAAGATGATAGTGATCCCGTAATTTCCGAAGGATAAGAACTGAGATATGTACTTCAGGACTATGCCGAACGGCAGCGCAAAGTAGTCAAAAAAATTCATCTGTGATCCTTTCCTGAATTTACAGTCAGGTTTGGTAAACCGTGAAAAGCCAAGCAGGCGATTTCTCGCAAATAAAGGTTATTTTACAGGGTCGTAACCGCCTCTTCCGAAGGGATTGCACCGGAGTATCCTCCAGGCGGCCATGCCGGTGCCCTTCACAGCGCCGTGCTTTTTAATGGCGTCAACGGCATACTGCGAACAGGTCGGATAGAAACGGCAGCAGGGCGGCTTCAGCGGAGAGATAAAGCGGCGGTAAAACCCGATGCATCCGATCAAAACTCTTTTAAAGATATCCGAAACCTTGGAAAAAAGCTTTTTCATGAAGAATCAAATCCTGCTTCCGGAAGCTCTGTCAGGGCCGGTCGTCGCCAACGTTATCCTTTGGCGGTTCAGACCCGTTTTCATACGGCAAAAGTCCGAGAGTTCTTAGTATCCGCGAAAATTCGCGGTGAACCTCGGAGAATGAAGGAATATACACGGCCCGCAGTTTTCGCTGTGGGGTTGCGGCCGCCCTTTCGGAATAACGGGCGGAAACGATGATATCGTAGTTTCCCGAAATATCGTCGCGAAGGCTTCGGAAGCTTTCGCGGACAAGCCGTTTAAAACGGTTTCTCTGAACGCTGTTCCCGAATTTCCTGCTTACCGAGATCCCCAGACGGGAATTCCCGCAGGAATTTTTCATAACGTTCACCGTCATAAACCGCCCGCCCTTCCTGGCGCCTCTGCTATAGGCCCGGCGGAAGTCATACTGATTTTTTACGGAAAAACTATCTTTCATATAGCTGCCACCTTGAATAGCCCCGGTTCAACCAAATGAAGTATTGCCGGTCGGCAGTCGGCAAAGCGAAACCGCGTAGATAGTATATGCATCAGGCGGAGAGAACTTTTCTGCCCTTTGCTCTTCTTCTGGAGAGAACTTTTCTGCCATTGGCAGTGGACATTCTCGCTCTGAAGCCGTGAACTTTACTCCTTTGTCTAGTGTTAGGCTGGAATGGTCTGATCATTTTAACCGCACCTCCTGTGTAGTGATGGTTGCAACCTTCGGAAAAGTATACAACGCGTTTGCCCCGCGTGTCAAGATAAAGACCGCAAGGGTGATAATTTTACAACAAAACAGCAGACCATTTCAACCCCCTTTTTTACAGCTTTTTTAAAAGTTGCGCCGCGCCCTGCGGGCTCCCCGCGGTATGCCCGGGACAGGGAAAAGGCGGTTGAAGAAAAGCAGGTAAAAAGGGTATAATAACAGGGCGGCAGAGGCGTCCGCCAAACGGAGCCCATGCCTTATCAAGCAAAAGTCGGTAACGGAAATGAAGAAGTTAAAGGGCAGCAGATATATTTCCCGCAGCACGAAGGACAGTTTTTTCATAGAAGAGAAGAAAAAACGCCGTTTCGTGCCCTTTATTATTGTCGGAACGATACTCGCGGCCCTGATAGTTTTTGCGGTCGTCGGTCTTCGGTACGGGGGAAAGATAGTTGTGACCTCCGTGACCGTCGAAAGCGCCCAGCTGCCCGAGTCCTTTGACGGGTACAGGATACTGCAGATAAGCGACCTCCACGGAAAAGAGTTTGGAGAGGGGCAGAAGAACCTCAGGAAGGTCATTGAAGACCAGAAATATGACATGGTCATATTCACGGGCGACTATAACGAGAACCTTGCCGAGCAGGAATATTTCATCAGGGACCTTGTGGCCTGCTTTGATCAGACCGTGCCGATGTATTATATCCTAGGCGATTGTGATTACAGACCCGCCAATGCCTCCGAAAACAGCGAGCGCTGGAAGCTCTGCATCGATCCTCCCGTAAAGACTCCGATAATGACCGTGTTTGAGGACTGCGGCGTGAAATTCGTGTACCCGGCGAGAAAGATAACGAACTCCGCGGGGGATTTCATATACCTCACCGGAATTTCCTATAATAAGGAAACTATGAACGCCATGGAGTTTGACATGGACACGGATTTCAGCATCTGCGTGACCCACAAACCCATATATTATAACGTTACGAACCGTCTGAAGGACGTCAATAAAAGATCCATCACGGAGATCGACTACGATCTCTGCATTTCCGGCCACACCATGGGCGGCCAGTACAGGATCCCCATCCTTGGAGCCCTTTATTCCGACGACGAGGGCTGGTTCCCCCAGGAAACGTCTCTCAGAGGCCTTAGCAAGGACAATGCGGGAAGATATAACTACATATGCGGAGGGCTTGGCGTTGAGTCGGGGTTCAGATTTTTCAGCAACCCCGAGATCTCGATAATCGAGCTGAAACGTGCTGAAGAAAGCAGCGGGAAATAACCCAAGAAATTATGGAAAGAACTAAAATCATCAAAAAAATATTGTGGGTTTTGATCGTCGTGATGGTCTTTCTGATCGTCGCGTTTTTGCTTGGCATCATTCTCGGCGGCATAAAATCCAGCTTCGAAGCGGAAAAACCGGAGAACGGTACGGTGGCTCCGGAGGCGCAGACCGAGCGGCCGGCAGAGACGGAGACCCCTTCTCCCGAGATCACCGAGTCGCCTACCGAATATATCAGCCCAACCCCGGAGGAGACCGCCACGCCGGAACCGATCACCTTTAAGGACGTGAATCTTGCCGTTGTGGGCGACGTTGTCATATACAGCTCCATGTGGGAAAGCGCCAAAAAGTACGGCGGCGGCGAGTACGATTTTTCGGAAATAACGAAATACATCAAGGATATGGCGTCGGCGGCTGACCTTGCCGTGTTCAATTACGAAGGAAACTGTGCGGGTGCGGAGGCCGGCTACAGCCACTACCCTACGTTCAACGCGCCGGACAACATAATAACCACCATGAGCAGCAGCGGCTTTGACGTTTCCCTGTTCGCCAACAACCACACCTACGACAAGGGTCACAACGGCTTTATGCGCACGCAGCAGATCATGAAAAACAACGGCCTCAGGACCTACGGCACCAGGATGTCGCAGAACGGGAAGAGCTACGGTATATATGAGGTCAACGGCATAAAGATCGGCATCCTGAATTACACCTACGAGTCGGGCCCGGACGAGTACGACAACGACCCGTCCGCCAAGTTCCTTAACGGCAACAGGCTGGACTCCGCGGACGTGGAACTTGTGGATTCATTCAACTACGCCAGGATGAACGACTTTTACGTTGGCGTTGGCAGCAGGATCTCGGAAATGAAGGCCGACGGAGCCGACTTCATCATTTTCTTCATCCACTGGGGCGAGGAATACAAGGAAAACGCCAACGGCACCCAAAAGACCATTGCCAAAAACCTTTGCAACCTCGGCGTCAACGCCCTGATAGGCATGCATCCCCACGTGGTGCAGCCGGCGGAGACCT
Organism: Clostridia bacterium; assembly: GCA_017959965.1. GTDB lineage: Bacteria > Bacillota > Clostridia > UBA1212 > UBA1212 > UBA1212. The sequence goes on from JAGCZO010000014.1 coordinate 45,327, forward strand.
TTGTTTCCGACAACGGCGCCAACAGAATGATCTGTTACTACTCCCTCGGCAATTTTGCCAGCGCCCAGAACAGGACCACCTTCCAGTCAAAGCCGGACTACGCCTGGCTCACCGAGAACGAGATCATGGCGAACCTGACTCTGAGAAAATATTCCACGGGCGAGGCCCTGGTGGTCAAAGCTCAGTACGAGCCTCTCTGGAGCCACCGCCACAGCATGGAGGGCAGAGTGGTCACGAACATCGTTCCGCTGAACAAGGCGCTTGTCAACGAAGAGACCATGACCGCATACGGACTTAAGGAGAGCTCCTTCGGCGTCGATCACGCAAAGACCGCCAAAGAGTACATAGACGGACAGATGGCCGCGGGAATCGAAGCTTTTAACGCGGGAGTGGTGCTGCCCCACGAAGGTTCTTAAGAAAGCCGGGCATTCAGAATGAAACACAATTACCATACACATACCTTCAGATGCAAACACGCCTCGGGCCTGGATCGGGACTACGTTGAGGCGGCTGTTGCCGCGGGACTTGAGACCCTTGGTTTTTCAGACCACGGCCCTTACGTATTTCCGGAGGAGGCCGGAGACTTCTATTCCGGCTTTCGCATGAGACCGGAGCAGCTTGAAGGCTACGTGGAGTCCGTGGAATCGCTGAAAGCCGAATTTAAAGGGAAGATCAGGCTGCTTACGGGAGTTGAGATCGAGTATTATCCGAAATGCTTTGACAGAACGGAGAAGTTCCTCAGGGACTCTGGAATTGAATATCTGATCCTGGGTCAGCACGTTTTCGGCAACGAATACGACAAGGGCTCGATCTACGTGGCAGGGCAGAACGGCGCCGGGGAAAAGGAGCTTGAGGCGTACACCTCGCTGGTGATCGGGTGCATTGAGAGCGGAAAATTTCTTTACGTTGCTCACCCGGATATTTTCAGGTTCGAGGGGGCTCCGGAATTTTACAGCGAACAGGCGGAGAGAATGTGCGTTGCCGCCAAAAAGAACAACTTGCCGCTCGAGGTCAATCTCCTGGGCTTCAGAGGCGGCAGACATTATCCCAACAGGCTTTTCTGGGAGGCCGCGGGAAGGACCGGGGCGCCGGTGATATTCGGAATAGACGCACATGCCCCGGAAATGATCGGGGACGCCGACAAGGCGATAGAGGACTTCAAAAAGGAATATAAGGATATTGAGCTGAACTATATCGACGAAGAACTATTATAAGTTGTTTTTACCTTAAATAACGAGAAATCAAAGCGCTCCGGGAAAGCTTTTCACAAGCCACGGAGCGCATGTTTTTTGTCTTCATAAATATGTATTTATTTGTTTTTCGCGACCGAGATCCTTGTCAGCGCTCTCATGAGCTTTGCCCGGGCTTTCGCGGTCGTTTCTTTGTCGGCGGTCTCGGCCAGAGTCCGCTCGGCGGCCTCTTTTGCCCTGAGCGCCCTGTTTACGTCTATCTCGTCGGCAAACTCAAAGGTATTGACCACAAGCTTTACGTTGTTTTTCTTCACGGAGAGAAAACAGCCGGAGACGGAGGCAAGCCTGGCGGTGCCGTTGACGGTGATCTTCGCCTTCCCGGTGTCTATCACGGCAAGATAGTCCGTGTGGTCCGGCAGGATCTCAACGTAGCCTTCTGTGGTCTTTACCAGGAGCCGTTCGGCTTCCCCGCAAAAAGGGGTGCAGTCAGGGGCAACAACTTCGAGATGAAACGTTTTCATGGCTGGACTGAAGGACCTCCCTTCTCAAGCAGACAGTGTGATCACTCTTTTCCCGAGAGCTTGTTTGCTTTTTCAACGACCTCGTCAATGGTCCCCGCAAACAGGAACGCAGACTCGGGAAGGTCGTCGTGCTTTCCTTCAAGGATCTCCCGGAAGCCCCGGAGAGTCTCCTTCAGCGGAACGTAACGCCCTTCTATGCCTGTAAACTGCTCGGCAACGAAGAAAGGCTGGGACAGGAACCTCTGGATCTTACGGGCTCTGGCGACGATGATCTTGTCCTCCTCGGATAGCTCGTCCATACCCATGATGGCAATGATATCCTGCAGCTCCTTGTAGCGCTGAAGTATCTTCTGGACCCCTTTGGCGATCTCGTAGTGCTCGATGCCGACGATGTCGGGGGAGAGGATCCTTGACGTGGAATCAAGGGGATCCACCGCGGGATATATTCCCAATGAGGCAATGCTTCTCGAAAGGACCGTTGTGGCGTCCAGGTGGGCAAAGGTGGTGGCCGGCGCAGGGTCCGTAAGGTCGTCCGCAGGCACGTATACAGCCTGAACGGAGGTGATGGACCCGCGTTTTGTGGAGGTGATGCGCTCCTGAAGCTCGCCCATTTCGGTGGCAAGGGTAGGCTGGTATCCGACGGCGGAAGGCATTCTGCCCAGAAGAGCGGAGACCTCGGAGCCTGCCTGGGTGAAACGGAAAATATTGTCTATAAACAGGAGAACGTCCTGGCCTTCACGGTCGCGGAAATATTCCGCCATGGTGAGACCCGACAGGCCGACCCGCATTCTGGCTCCGGGGGGCTCGTTCATCTGGCCGTACACAAGAGCTGTTTTTGCGAGAACGCCGGATTCCTTCATCTCATAGTAAAGATCGTTGCCCTCTCTGGTGCGCTCGCCGACGCCGGTGAACACGGAAATGCCTCCGTGCTGCTTGGCAATGTTATTGATGAACTCCATGATGAGCACTGTCTTGCCGACTCCCGCGCCGCCGAAAAGTCCTATTTTACCGCCTTTTGCGTAGGGCGCGATAAGATCGACGACCTTGATGCCCGTCTCCAGGATCTCGGTGGTACCTTCCTGCTCGGAATAGGAAGGCGGGTCACGGTGGATCTGCCAGCGCTCCGCTGTGACCACCTCGGGGCCGTTGTCAACGGGCTCGCCCAGAAGGTTGAATATTCTTCCGAGAGTCTCTTTTCCGACCGGAACGCTGATCCCGGCGCCTGTGTCAACGGCTTCCTCGCCTCTTGCCATGCCGTCGGTGGAGGACATGGCGATGCATCTGACAACGTCGTCGCCAAGCTGCTGAGCGACCTCGCAAACGATCTTTTTGTCCTCGTGTTTGATCTCGATGGCGTTCAGAAGATCCGGAAGGTGTCCGTTCTCGAAACGGATGTCAAGTACAGGGCCGATGATCTGAACTACTTTTCCGATGTGCTTTTCCATACTGCGATTCCTTTCCGTAAGGATTCTTTTGCTAAATATAGGTAAATTTTCTGCGGATCAGAGAGCGTCCGCACCGGAGACGATCTCCGTAATTTCCTGGGTTATCACAGCCTGACGGGCTCTGTTGTAGCTGAGCGATAGGTTGCTCAGCATCTCCTCGGCGTTCTTGTTTGCGGAGCTCATGGCGGTCCTTCTGGCGCCGCACTCGGCGGCAAAGGATTCGCAAAGCGCGATATATATGGTTCCGCCAAGGTAATCAGGCACGATCCTTTTAAGCATCTCCTCCGGCGGGCTTTCATATATAGGCTCGTCAGAGGGTGTTTTTTTCTGCTCCCCGGGATCGGGTTCCCCGGAATCGTTTTCCCCGGGATCGTTTTCGAAGGGGGAAAGGGGCAGGAGCACACTGTAGGTGGGGACCTGGGAGAGCATCGAAACGAACTCGGTGTAAACGATCACGGCCCGGTCGATCTTTCCTTCAAGGAAATAGTCCGAAAGGGCATGGCCCAACGCCAATGACTTGCTGACGCCGAAGCTGCTGACGTTCACAAAGCTGTCGGTAAGGATCTCCTTTTTTTCATAAGCAAAGCGCTCTATGGCCTTCTTCCCTATAGGCAAATAGCAGCATGGCCCTTCGCACCGGGCGGCAAGGGATGCTGTCAGCCGGAATATATTGTTGTTGAAGCCTCCCGCGAGGCCCCTGTCGCCGGCAACAACTATAAAGCAGGTCTTCGGCGCTTTTCTTTCCTCCGCAAAAGCGGTCTCGGCGGTGGCTTCGTAGCTGCGGATCCTGGAGATTGCTTCCGAGAGAGCCTTGTGATAAGGCCTTGTCTGCTCCGCCCTTTCCTTTGCCCGGCGCAGCTTCGAGGTGGCGACAAGCTCCATTGCCTTGGTTATCTGCATTGTGCTCTGAACGCTTTTTATGCTTCTTTTTATTTCAAGAAGTGAAGCCGAACCCACGGTGCTTTGCGCCTCCTTTCCTCTTTATCTGCCTGCGTTAAATTGCGCAAAATTCCGAAAAAATGCGGTCAAACTGCTGCCGGAGCCGTAAAATCCTCCGTCAGCGCGACAATAGTTTCCTTCAGTTCCTTCTCCTGAGCCTCTTCCAGCTTGCCCGTCTCCCGGATGCTCTTCAGCAGCTCGTCGTGACTGGCGGTCAGCGTATCGAAAAGCTCCTCCTCGAAGGAATGTATCTTGTCAACGGGGATCTCCTTGAGGAGATCGTTCACCACCGCATAAATGATGGCCACCTGAAGCTCCTGGGGTATGGGAGAATTTCTTCCCTGCTTGAGGACCTCCACGATCCTCTTGCCCTGTTCCAGACGGGCTGTGGTGTCGTCGTCAAGATCCGAACCGAACTGGGCAAAGCCCGCCAGCTCTCTGTACTGTGAATACAGAAGCTTCAGTCTTCCGGAGACCTTCTTCATCGCCTTGGTCTGGGCGGCGCCGCCGACTCTGGAAACTGAAATGCCGGGGTTGACGGCAGGCATGATGCCCTCGTGGAACAGCTCGGTCTCAAGGAATATCTGTCCGTCGGTTATCGAAATAACGTTGGTGGGTATGTAAGCCGAAACGTCTCCGGCCTGGGTCTCTATGATAGGAAGCGCAGTCATGGAGCCTCCGCCGTATTCCGGGGCAAGCCTTGCCGCGCGCTCGAGCAGTCTTGAATGGAGGTAAAAAACGTCGCCCGGGTATGCTTCGCGTCCGGGAGGTCTGCGGATAAGAAGCGAAAGCGCTCTGTAGGCCACCGCGTGCTTCGAAAGGTCGTCGTAAACGATGAGAACGTCCCGGCCCTTGTCCATGAAATACTCGCCAATGGTGCACCCTGCGTAAGGGGCAATGTACTGCAGCGGAGCGGTCTCGGATGCCGAAGCCGAAACAACGACGGTATAATCCATGGCGCCGCTGCGGGAAAGCGTCTCCACAACGTTTGTGACTGTGGACTGCTTCTGACCGATGGCAACGTAGACGCAGATAACGTCCTTTCCCTTCTGGTTGATTATCGTATCCGTGGCAATGACCGTCTTTCCCGTCTGCCTGTCGCCGATGATAAGCTCACGCTGGCCTCTTCCGATGGGGATCATGGAGTCAATGGCCTTGATGCCTGTCTGCAGAGGCACGGAGACTGATTTTCTCTCTATAATTCCGTAAGCACGGCGCTCCACGGGATCGTATCTTTCGGGGTCCAGAGGTCCTTTGCCGTCGATAGGCTGACCAAGAGCGTTGAGAACACGCCCCACGGTGGTCTCTCCCACAGGAACGGAAACGACTCTTCCCGTGCGCTTCACGACGCTTCCTTCCGAGATACCCACGTCGCTTCCCAGAAGAACGGCGCTGACAAGTCTTTCTTCAAGGTTAAGCGCCATGCCGTAGGAGCCGTTGCCGAATTCCAGAAGTTCATTGGCTTTGCACTTGTCAAGACCGTGTATTTTCGAAATACCGTCTCCGACAGAGATGACGTAGCCGATCTCGTCCTGTTCCACTGTTTTGGAATAGTTGCGGATCTGTTCCCTTATTATTTTGCTGATATCGTCAATTCGTGATTTCATATAAGCACCAAATTAAACTCTAAAGAAGTATTTCCGGGAGGAAAGGTCATACCTTAAGCTCCTCCAGTTTCTTTTCCAATGCCGTGAGGTTTGCGCGAAGAGTGCCGTCCAGCTGGACTCCCGCGTAGCGAAGTTTGACGCCGCCAAGCACCGCGGGATCGACTACGTTCTCGATGACCACGGTTTTCCCTGTTTTGGCTTCAAGCTTTTCCTTAAGAGCTTCGGTCTGGGCGCCTGTCATGGGCACAGCCGTGACGGCGGTCACCCGAAGCCTTCCGATCGACTCGTCGTAGAACTTTACAAAGCTTCCGGCAACGGCGGAAATTTTGTAAAACTCACGTTTCTCGCAGAGGAGCTTAAGCAAATTGAGCAGGTTCGGGTCGATCCCCGAAAAAGCGTCGCTGATGAGGCCGATCCTGACGGAGGACGAAAGCGCGGGAGTGTCCGCCAGCTCAATATAGCCGGGATTCTCCCCGATAACGGCCTTAATGTCGGAAAGCTCTTCAAGCACAGCCTCCGCCCTGCCGTTTTCCTCCGAAAGAAGGAGAAGCGCCTTGCCGTATTCGTTTGCGTCTGCCATAGGGCCCGCCTCCTCTCCTGAAAGATCGGGATCAGCTGTTTTCCTCGCCGATATTTTTGATGAAGTCGTCGATCAGCTGCTCGTGCTCCGCCTTGTCCACGTCTCTTGCGATTATTGCCGAGGCAAGGTCCACCGCAATGCCCGAGACTTCATTCTTGATATCGTTTATTGCCTGGTTTTTCTCAAGTTCGATCTGTTCCTCGGCGCGCGCAAGAATGCGGGATGCCTTGGCCTCGGCATCCTTTATCATTTCTTCTTCCTTGAACTGGGCCTTTCTCACGGCGTCCCTGACGATCTGCTCGCTTTCTTCAGTTGCTTTGGCGAGTTTTTGCTCATAGTCAGACCTCATCTCGTCCGCCGCCCGGTTTGCCTCCGCCGCATTGGCGTACATATCGTCAACTTCCTTCTGCCTCGAGTCGATCATTTTCTTGACGGGCTTGAAAAGAAATTTCCGGAGGACAAGGAACATGATGAGGATGTTGATCCACGCAAAGATCATCGTCCAGAAATTAGTGCCGATAAACTGCTCGAATTGATCGGTAAATACTTGAAAAGTCATAATTATACTTCTTTCGCCTGCGACCGGGCACGGCTGCCGAAGGACCTGACGGACTGTTCATACGCGGGATTGCCGGTACGAAGGGTCCGGGACGGCACAAAGCGGCTGCGAAGCTTCCGGCCGAAAACTGCGCCTTTATCTCTAAGCCGAGAGCGCGAAGATAAGATCGCGAAAACAGACTCGCGAAGTTAAGCTCGCGAAGATCAGAGCGCGAAGAGAATAAGGATCGCGACGACCAGTGAATAGATACCGGTACTTTCCGTGATGGCGCAGCCCATGATCATTGTGGTACGCAGCTCTCCGGATGCTTCGGGCTGGCGGGCAATTCCTTCAAGGGCTTTGCAGACAGCGTTTCCTTCTCCGAGAGCGGGAGCGATCGAACCGATCCCCATCAGGATCGCTGCGCCGAAGGCTTTGGCTAACAGTGTGATTGCGGTTGGCATATCCATAAAAGTTTACCTCCAAAAAATGTTTATCTAAGACTGCCGTGGATCAGCGTCAGTCTGTTGTGCGGTTTTGGCAAGCTTGACTTTCTGTTTTTTCGCTTTTTTAGGCTTTTCCGCTGTGGGGACAGCCACCGGCGCGGGGTTTGCCGCAGCAATGTACACCATGGTGAGAAGCGAGAAAACAAATGCCTGCATAAGACCTGAGAACAGGTCAAAATAGAGAGACAGGATCGCCGGAGCGCCTATCTGGAATATTGGCGGCATGACCGAGGCAACGGCTTCGGGAAGGCCTTTGAACAGCAGAGAGGACAGGGACGCGAGGGCCGCGTAAAGGATCGACATCAAAACTCCGCCGCCGGCAATGTTTCCGAAATGACGGAAGGTCATGGCGATGGGCTGCGCGACTTCGCTGACGATATTGATGGGCGCAATGAAAAAGACGGGCTCCGCATAACTTTTCAGCCAGCCGAAGAAGCCTCTGTTCCGGATGGTCTCGTACCAGCAAAGGAACGTGGTGAGGAGCGCCCACCCCAGAATGACCATCAGGTCCGCGGTGGTTGATCTGAATATCTTGGTGAGACCTATAAGTGTTCCGAGAAGCGACGAAAGGAAGAGCGTTCCGATGTAAGGCGCGTATTTCAGATTGTGCTTCCCCATGGTGGATTCCACCAGGTTGTAAAGCATCATCACGATCTTTTCCACAACAGCCTGTTTCTTTCCGGGCTTTTTCGTGATTCCCCTGCCGAGGATCAGCGCCAGGATCACCGTAATGATGGTGACCGCTAACAGGGAGATGGTGGTCTGGGTGATGTCTATAGTGACCGCCCCGTTGAACATGGTTATGCGGAACAGTATTTTCGCGCCGCGGCTTAAACTATCACCTGCCAAAGGGCTGTCACTCCTTTCCTTCGATCATTTTGAAGACGTGGTCTTCGGTTTGGTTTTTCTGTTGATAAACGCGCCAAGGAACATTATCAGCAGATGTACGGCAATAATGGCAATACCCGTTGCGATCCCGCTGAAGGCAAAGGGCATAAGAAACGCGGCAAGCAGGACAAGGGCAAGAACAGGAAGCCTGACGATCATGGATATCCTGACCGCATTGGCCATCTTTTTCCTGTGTTTTCCCGTAAATTCCGCGATCTGCTCCTCCGTCATCTCCTCGCTTCCCCGCTCCTTCACGGCCGTGTCGAATATCCTGTTTGTGGATATTATAAGGAACAGCTGGTTGGCAAGTGCGGCCGCTGCGCCCAGAAGGGAGCCCGTGATGACGGTCCAGTGGAACTTGCCGATCAGAGCGAAAACGCCAACGATGGCTCCTGCGACAACAAGCGAGCCAATCACAAGAGGCAGTATTTCGCGCATAAGGCCTTGCCTGTTTGTCTCAGTCATTCGGGTCGGTCTCCTTGGCGGGGGAAGTCTCTGACGGCTCTGCTCCGGTGTCCTTGTTTTCGGACATTCTCATGGCCTTCTCGGTCTCGGCCACCTTGAGCAGATAGCCGATCATGGAGATAAGGCCTATCACGGCGCCCACGGGGATCAGCACCGCGTATATCCACGGGCCGACGACGTTGTTCCTTGTCAGCAGCCATGACGCCAATGCGCCTATCGCGATGGGCGAAATGAGGCAGGAAAGGGCCTGAAACACAGAGTTGACGTTCAATATAGTGCTGAACATTCTGCTTTTCATAGAAGCTCCTCCGGCCGGCGGCTTTTTTGAGCCATACACAATAATTTTACAACATCCCGGGCCGATTGGCAATAATTTTAAACGCTTCAGCCCTGCAAAAAATGCCTCCGGAGCGCCCTTTTCTCACGGTGCTTTTCCGGCGGAAAAACGACGGGACGGAACGGGGCTCTTTCTGAGGAAAATCGGTTTTGCCTATTGAAAATAAGGCGTGCATGGGGTAAAATAATGTCCCGTGGAGATGTCTGTTTCATTCATGAAATTAGGATCGGAGGCGGGTTATGAAGATTGGTTTTGATAATGATAAGTACGTGGAACTGCAGAGCAGAAAGATCCGCGAGCGTATCGACATGTTCGGAAGCAAACTCTATCTTGAGTTTGGCGGAAAACTGTTTGACGATTTCCACGCATCCCGCGTTCTTCCGGGGTTTTTACCCGATTCAAAGATCAAAATGCTTCTGGCTCTTAAAGAAGAGGCCGAAGTCGTTATTTCCATCAACGCAGACGCAATCGAAAAGAGCAAAAAAAGAGGAGACTACAATATCTCCTACGATCTCGACGTCCTGAGACTTATTGACGCCTCAAGAGACGCCGGTTTATACGTTGGCGGCGTTGTCATCACTCGCTACGCAGGAGAGGCCAACGCGGACAAGTTCATGGATCACCTGAAATCCCTTGGCGTGAAGGTGTACAAGCACTACCCCATCGAAGGCTATCCCAACAACACCAAGTTTATCGTGAGCGAGGAAGGCTTCGGTAAAAATGAGTTCGTTGAAACTACGAGACGCCTTGTGGTGGTGACCGCTCCGGGCCCGGGCTCGGGAAAAATGGCTGTGTGCCTGTCCCAGCTCTACGGAGAGCAGAAGCGCGGCGTGAAGGCCGGTTACGCTAAATTCGAGACCTTCCCCATCTGGAATCTGCCCCTCAACCACCCTGTGAACATTGCCTATGAGGCCGCCACCGCCGACCTGAACGACATAAACATGATCGACCCCTTCCATCTCGAGGCTTACAACGAGGTCAGCGTGAACTATAACCGGGACATCGAGAACTTCCCCGTCCTCAACGCCATGCTCACCGGCATCAGAGGCGAATCCCCGTACAAGAGCCCTACCGACATGGGCGTAAACATGGCAGGTTTCTGCATTACCGACAACGAAGCTGTCTCCAACGCCGCCAAAGGCGAGATCATCCGCAGAGAACTGAAGGCAAAATGCGCCGTGAAACAGGGCTTTGCCAATACCAACGAGCTGGAAAAGATCGACTCCCTTATGGCCAAGGCCGGTATCTCCGTGTCTGACAGAAAAGTGGTCCCCGCCTGCTTGAAGCGCGCCAAAGAGACCAACGGCCCCGCGGTGGCCATTGAGCTCCCCGACGGGACCATCGTTACCGGAAAAACCACGCCCCTGCTCGGCGCCTCCGCCGCGGCCCTGATCAACGCCATCAAGACGTTGGCGGGTATCGACCACGATAAGAAAATCATACCTCCCGAGGTTATCGGCCCCATCCAGGAGCTGAAGATCAAATACATGGGCAACCACAACCCGCGACTCCACACCGACGAGATCCTCATCGCCCTATCCTTCAGCGCCATCACAAACAAGGACGCCGAAAAGGCCTTCAAGATGCTTCCTTTGCTGAAGAATTGCGACGCTCACGCGTCTGTGATACTGTCTCACGTTGACGAAAACGTTTTTTCAAAGCTCGGCGTACGCATAACCTGCGAGCCTGCCTACCAGACGAAAAAGCTTTACCACGCAGTCTGATCATTGCCAATAGATCTGCAAATAGTATCCGCCGCTGGCGGCTTAGTGATTGCCCGGAAATGAGCACCCGATGCCAACGGTGCGATTCTTGTTTGTTGTGAGGATTGTTGATTATGAGAGCCGATGACGCCCGCCTGCGGCTGTATGTTAACACCGCCGCGGATATTGATGACGAAACGCTGCTGACCGTGATCCGTGACACCCTCGTCAAAAACTGCTTTATCGAGGGCCGGAAAAACTTTGTCAACATTTCCCGCGCCGTTCTTCTCCTGGTGAGAGGCATGGACCGGGGCGAAAACGTGGTGGGCCTTTTCAAAAAGGTCTCCGACGTCCTATGCAACGAGCGCTCGTCAAAGACAATAGAACGCTCCGTCAGATCCGCCGTCAGGGGAGCCTGGAGCAGAGCCGTAAGACACGGGGTTTTCGAGGAAACAACGCTCCTGAAATACTATTCCGGCTTCCCGAGGTCCAAGGACTTTCTTCGGGACGTGGCGGAAAACGTGATGAAGCAGCTCCCGCCGGAAGCGTAAAGCATTTAACTGAATAGCGGTTTTTCGGCCGCCGGGGAGCTTCCGGGTTCCTTGTGCGGCTTTTTATTATTTATCCAATATTACTTTAAGGTATTGCTGCCGGCCTCTGCTGCCGCATTGTAATTGCCGCAAATAATTCGCACCGGCCCGGAGGAGGCGCCGGAGCCTGCATCCGGCTCGAAAAAAACGGCTTTTGCCAATGTTTTTGGAGGCATTGAACCGCCAATGACAGCGTGCATGGCAGGGAATTTGCCTAAATCTGCGCTAAATTTATAATTTTAAATACGGCTGAAAAATTTTTAAAAAATTCGAAAAAAGTGCTTGACAGGGTAGTGCTTTGGTGGTATTATGGTCGGGCGCCTCAAAAAAGGGGCGTTACGGACATTGAAAACTGAACAGCGAACAAACATGGAAACTCGTTAAAAAC
>JAGCZO010000143.1 GCA_017959965.1 Clostridia bacterium
AGGGCGACGTGACTTTTGACACGGCGGGACTTGCGGGTGAGGCACTTACGAGGCTGAAACCGAATTTCTTCCATATTTCGGTAAAAGATAAAACGTCCCTGAAACCGGATCTTGAGAGCGTTGCGAAGGAAGAGTCTCTTTCCGGCGAGTTCGTGAGACTTGCGGCAAACGCCGAGATACCGGAGGGCCTTGACCGCGGAAGAATTATTACCATTGGCCTGAAAGCGCTGCGGGGCGAGCTTTCCGACTACAAGAAAGAGAGGTGAGCCTTCATGAGGATCGTTGAACTGTACGTTGCCAATTTCGGTATCCTGAGCGACCTTCGCATCGGCTTTAATGAAGGCGTCAATTCTTTCCTGCGGGACAACGGGGAGGGCAAAAGCACTCTCTGCGAGTTCATCACAGCCATGTTTTACGGCATGGAGACCACAAAAGCCAATGAGAAGGCCTTCAGCCCGAGAGAACATTATCTCCCCTTCAAGGGCGGCAGTTACGGCGGCTCTCTTGTCTACGAGGACGGAACCGGAAGCGCCAAAAAGCTCTGCCGCATTGAAAGGACCTTCGACAGGGTCAAAAAACAGCAGGACAGCTTTAAGTATTACGTGAACGGAGAGGAGACCCCGGCAGAAAGCGATATCGGATACTCTGTGTTCGGCGTGGGGATCGAGACTTTCAAAAGGCTGATCTATATGACCTCATTCACGCTGGTCCCTGAGGGAAACAGCGAGATCAGGGGTAAAATAGGCAATTTCGCGGGCGGTGACGCGGACGTTTACAAGAACGCGAAAGCCGACATTGACAAGGCCAAGACTGAACTCATTCCCTTAAAAAAGGTGACCGGCGGAAAAAGCGTCGTGCCGAATCTTAAAGCGGAACTTGAGGAGGAGAAGCTGAGAAGGCGGGTCCTTGAGAACGAAAAGAATGAACTCCCCGAAAAGTACGAAAGACGTGCCAAAGCAATTTTGGCGGTGGAGCAATGCAAGGAGTCGCTGACCGGGCTCGAGAGACGCCGCAGGATGCTGGAAAAATGGGACGAATATGAGCGGAGCGCCGAAACTCTTGCCGGAAAGCAAAAGAAGCTAAAGGAGCTTACAGAAGAGTTTCCTCTTGGGATCCCTTCAGAGACCGAGATCGGGAATATGGCGGACGCCGCTGAAAAGGTGAAGTTCAACCGGGGCCTGCTTGATATCATCGGATTTGGCGAGGCAGATAACAAACGTCTTGAGGAGATGTCTAAGATGATCGTGCTTGCGAAAGTGAGCAGCTACGGGGACGGCAGTTCCTTTGGCGTGGACTTTACGAAGGTGGAGGCGGATCTTTCCGCAGTGTCTGATGCGGACGCAAAGCTCGATGCGCTGAAAGAGAGTATTTCCGGGAAGGAAAACAATTCCGAATACATAAGGCAAAAAAACGTTTTTGAGGGAAGAGAAGAGGAGGCGGCATCGCTCAGCAGCGACCTGAAGGCTCATCGTAAGGCACTTGAAGAAAACGAAGGCGACATGCTTCAGGAGATGATCGACATAAAGATGAAGCAGGTTAAAAACGAAAAAGCGGTCAGGAGAAACGGCCGGCTTGGGATCGTTTTCCTTGCCGCGGGCGCAGTCATTGCTGCCGTCGGCATAGTGCTTCTTATACTGAAGGCGGGACCTTTGGCTCTGTCCATAGGGTTTATTGCCGGAGGAGCTGCTTTGGCATGTATCGGCATCGGTCTTCTTATCGCCAAAGCTATCGGCAAGCGGAAAAAGCTTGAAACCGAAGGCCCCCTTGAGAAAAAAGCCTTGGCCGCAGCAGACGCGCTGGACGCGAGGATATCCGCTTTCGGAGACTATTACGTTGGCGGGAAAAGAAGCCTTTTGTTTATCGACGATCTTGATTCTTTCAGTAAGACGCGGAGCTCGATAGAGGCTGAAAAAGTTGAACTGGAAAACATAAATGCCGGGAGAATTGACATCGAGAGAAAGCTTCTCGGGCTTTTTGGGGTATTCGGTATCGCGGACCGGGGACTCAGGAACGGAACTGCCGCTTTGAGAGAACTGAAGAACGAATTTGAGTCTCTCAGAGACCGGAAAGCGAAGACCGAAAACACCTTGGCGGCCATCCGCTCCTCAAGGTCTGCGGTGTCCTCCTTCAGGACCGTTTACATGCCCGACGCGGATGTTGAGGAGCTTCTTGAGAGACCCGAAAACGTAAGATACGACATCAAGAGGGCACAGGAGCTTGAAAAAGAGATAGCTGCCGACAGAGACAGGCTTGCGGGCTTCAGGGCGGGACTTGGCTACGACGAAAGACCTGCTCCCGTGGACCCGTCAAAGGAAGCCGAATTTGCGGAAAGTCTCAAAGCCGCGGAAAGCAGCCTTCAGGAGATCGAGATAGAGATCAGAAAGGCGGAGAATCTTATTTCCGGCATTGGCGAGTGCGAGGCAAGAATTGCCGAAATTCAGGAAAAACTCGACGACGCCAATACTTTTTACTCGGAGCTGGATCTGGCGGGCAGGCTTATCGAGCAGGCGGAAAAGGACCTAAACGACAGGTACATCGGCCCCGTAAGCTCTAAATTTGAAGCCTACAAGAAGGAGTTTCCGGACGCCATCGGCGAGAATGTGAAGCTCAGACGCGATTTTACGGTAGAATACGAGTCGGACGGCGCCGTCAGGAAGCAGGACCATCTCAGTACAGGTCAGCTTGCCTGTGCCGCTCTGTGCGAGAATATTGCCCTTGCGGAGAGCGTCCTTGGCGAAGATAAGTGCTTTTTCGTTCTCGACGATCCTTTCACAAACCTCAGCGACAAAAACATGGGTATCGTCCGCAAGCTTCTCAAAAAGCTAAGTGCGAAGAGGCAGATCGTTTACCTCACCTGCAGCGCAGAGCGGATGATCTGATTTATAACAGGAACAAATACGTTAAAACGGCGCCGATCGATGCGGCGCCGTTTTGAGTTTGTAAATATAAGTATAACGGATCAGACTCCGTACAGCAGATCCGCGTAGGTGGGTATGGGCCAGTAGGCGCTGCCGATGATCTCTTCGAGACTGTCGCTTGCCTTGCGGAGCTTTTTCATTGCCGGGATGACCTTGTCGCGGCAATATTCTGCTTTTTCCTTTGCGGTTGCAAGGGCGCAGCATCCGTCAACGGTCTCCCTGAGATCGTCGATATCGGCGACTGTTTCTTTTGCCAGCGGATCGATCTTGTTGATCATAAGCTGTTCCGCAGGCTCCTTAAGCCTGAGTCCGACACCAACGTCAAATCTTGATTTCAGAGTGCCCATAAGCATGTTCAGATATTCCATAACTGAGGGGAGGATCTGCCTGCCCGCCATCTCCAGCATGGTATTGGCTTCGATGAGGATCTCCTTGGCGTATTTGTCGTAGAGGATCTCCAGGCGGCTCATAAGCTCGGTGCCCGAGTAGATCCTGTTTCTGGCAAACAGGGCAACGTTGTCTCCGGAGGTCAGGTAGGGAAGGGCGTCAGGGGTCGTTGGCAGATTGAGAAGACCGCGTCTTGAGGCTTCCTCGCTCCAACTGGGGGAATAGTTGTTCCCGTTAAAGATGACGGCCGCGTGCTCCCGGTATTTCGACACTATGACGTTGTCGATGGCAGTCTGCTTGTCGTCTGCCGCTTCGATCGTTTCGGCAAAGCTCCTGAGCTCATCCGCAACGATAGTGTTTATGATCACGTTGGTCTCGGCCACGGAGAGGCTTGACCCAAGCATTCTGAACTCGAACTTGTTTCCTGTGAAGGCAAAAGGAGAGGTCCTGTTGCGGTCGGTGGTGTCGCGGTTGATGTCGGGAAGTGATTTCACGCCTGATTCCAGCTTGCGGGAGACTTCACCGATATGTGCCGTGGCAATTCCAGCCATTTGCTCAAGTATCTCTTCCAGATCATTTCCGATAAACATGGAAATGATGGCCGGCTGGGCTTCGTTG
Organism: Clostridia bacterium; assembly: GCA_017959965.1. GTDB lineage: Bacteria > Bacillota > Clostridia > UBA1212 > UBA1212 > UBA1212. The sequence goes on from JAGCZO010000143.1 coordinate 3,924, forward strand.
CCGCCAAGGCGGTTATCGTTTGAAGCCGACGCAACGGCAATGCGCAGAAGATCCTGGTGCTTGTGCACCGCACTGATCACAGCAACGAGCATGAGAAGGAATAGCTTATTGGAGGCCGGATCGTGACCGGGACGCAGCAGGTTTTTCCCGGTATCGGTCTCAAGAGACCAGTTGTTGTGCTTGCCGGAGCCGTTGACGCCTTCAAAGGGCTTTTCGTGGAGAAGGCACATGAGACCGTGATTTTCGGCAATGATCTTCATCTTCTCCATGGTGAGCTGGTTGTGATCCGCTGCGATATTGGCGGCAACGTATATAGGCGCCAGTTCGTGCTGTGCCGGAGCCGCTTCGTTGTGTTCGGTCTTTGCGTAAACGCCAAGCTTCCAGAGCTCTTCGTTAAGTTCTTGCATGAAATCCCTGACTCTGGGGCGGAGGGAACCGAAGTAGTGATCCGCAAGCTCCTGACCCTTTGGCGGTTTTGCGCCGAAAAGAGTCCTGCCGGTCAGCATCAGATCCCTGCGCAGCTCGGCCATATTTCTGTCCACAAGAAAATATTCCTGCTCGGGGCCCACGGTGGGGATGACCCGGGTGACGTCGTTGATGCCGAAAAGCTTTAAGATCCTGAGGGCTTCCTTGTTTATGAGCTCGATGGACCTTAAGAGCGGTGTTTTCATGTCAAGCACTTCGCCGCTGAAGGAACGGAATACCGTGGGTATGCAGAGGCAGTTGTCCTTGATGAAGGGGGACGAGGTGGGGTCCCAGGAGGTGTAGCCCCTGGCTTCGAAGGTGGCTCTGAGGCCGCCTGAGGGGAAGGAGGAGGCATCGGACTCGCCCTTGATCAGCGCTTTGCCGTTAAAGTCCATAATGGCGGTGCCGTCGGGCATGGCGGAAATGAAGCTGTCGTGCTTCTCCGCGGTGATGCCCGTCATGGGCTGGAACCAATGGGTATAGTGGGTCGCACCTTTCGATATTGCCCAGTCCTTCAGGGCCGAGGCGACCGCATTGGCAACGTTCTTATCGACTTCGCCGCCTTCGCTCAGCGTCTTTTTAAGCGACGCGTAGATATCCTCCGGGAGGCGCTCCTTCATTTCTTTATCGTTAAAAACGAGACTTCCGAACAGCTCGGGTACGTTGATATTTTCTCCCATTTCAGCACCTTTTTACCTAAGATTCCGCCGGATCCTGACTTTGCGGGCGCCCGGCAGTATTCGGAAATTATTTTATAATCAAAGCAACTGTCTGTCAACCTTATTGCCAAATCAGCCCGATTGGTGTATATTTACCAAAAAGGACAACCAAAAGGGGCCGTTATGAGAGTTTTCATTAAAAATTTTTTGGAAAAAACGATACTCGACAAGACCTTCTGGAAATTTCTGCTTGTCGGCGTGCTGAACACTATCGTGGGTCTGGGCGTTAATGTTTTGCTTCTGTTTCTTCTCGAAGATAAGTGGAGCGTAGACCAAAATACCGCATACTGGATCGCTTCGGCGGGAAACTACATCGTCGGCAGTATACTCAGCTTTTTCCTCAACAAGTATTTCACCTTCAAAAGCAACGCCAAAAGCTTCTCCGAGGTGCTTCGCTTCATTATAAATATTGTCGTTTGCTGGGTGATCGCCTACGGCATCGCCAAGCCACTCGTTTGGCTTATTTTTACCAAGACCTGGGTGTTCCCGTGGCAGAACGTAGAAGTACCTGCCGGAGATAACACGGCCAAGGTGATTAGTTACGTGGCGACGCTGGTGGGCGCGGGCCTCTTCGTGATCCTCAACTATTTCGGCCAAAGGTTCTTCGCCTTTAAGAAGAAGGACGACGAAGAAGTAAAGGATGAGAACAAAGAACAGGAAGAAGAAAAAGAAACTGAGTGATGATCAACTACGGCTCCGCAAAGATATTTCCTGCGCAGGGCCGTAATTTATAATTTAGTCATTCGGATGTTTTCTCTATTGTATCACTATGTTGAACTCTCTGTAGGGATAAGGGCAGCCTTCAGCTTCCGCCAGCGTGGGTATCGAGGGAGCGGCGCCTTTTCTGGAGACGGTTATTGCCGAGGCTTTTGAGGCGAGCTCAAGAGCCTTTTCCGGTTCCATGCCTCCGGCGGTCAGTCCCACAAAGAAGCCCAGCATAGTGTCGCCTGCCGCAGTGGTGTCCACCGCCGGCGCCTCATGTATACCGTATTTGATAAACAGTCCTCCGGTGAGGAAAAGGGCGCCTCCGGTGCCGAAGGTCAGCAGGAAATCCGCATTGGGGTATTTCTTTGTCAGCATGTCGGGCATTGCGGGGTAGAAGCCTGTGCCTGCAAGAGCTGCGGCCTCTATCTCATTGACCACGAAGAGTGATACGAGTTCCAGGGGGTAATTGAATATTTCCGGAGTCACAGGCGATGGGTTGAACACGATACGTATGCCTTTTTCGGCCGCCGATCTCATGATCTCGGGCATTCCGCTGATCTCGTTCTGAAGGACCAGTGTGTCTCCTTCACCGAAGTCTGAAAAGGCGGACGCGATCTTATCGCTGCCGATCTCGTGGTTGGCGCCGGGGAAAAGGATGATGGAATTCTGGCCGTCCTTGTCTACCTGGATGATCGCGTGGCCGGAAGGTCCATCTGACAGTGTTATCAGCGAGGTGTCGACGCCTTTTGAGTCAAGCAGCTCCTTCAGCATGCCGCCGTCTGCGCCGATCCTGCCGGCGTGGAATACCTTGGCGCCGGATGCCGCAAGGGCAATGCTCTGGTTCAGGCCTTTTCCGCCGCAATTCACATCCCTGGCTGTTGACGCGATGGTCTCCCCCGGAGCTGCGATATGGTCCACGTGGTAGACGTAATCCACGTTGAGAGATCCGAAATTCAAAACTCTGGCCATAAAACCTCCATACGCTAACGGTCAATGATGTGCTTCGCACAGTGATCCGAGGCTCTGCCGCGTAAATATTAATTGCGCGCAGCGCATTGTTGTTAATCGCGCCGCAGGCGCATCACTTTTCACTGCGGCTTGCCGCATCATTAGCTCGCACGCAGCGCATAATTGTTTATCGCGCCTCAGGCGCATGACTTTTCACTGCGGCTTGCCGCATCATTAGCTCGCGCGCAGCGCATAATTGCTCACCGCGCCGCAGGCGCATAATTATCTGTATTTATTGGCGATCTCATGCAGCCTGTCGAGCTTCCCTAAAATGTCCTTCACCAGCTTAAACTGGTTCCTTGCTCTCACCAGGTTGTGCTCCGGATACTTGGTGGCAAAATACGTGTCGCCGTCGAGGTAGTCCGACAGGAATCTGATGCCGCACTCGTAGGTGAGGATCGCGGCGGATTCGGGCAGCAGGTCCAGCTCCGCGTCTGTCAGGAAGTCGCGGGCGCCGCCAATATAACCCTCGCAGTATTTGTCGAAGTTGAGCTCCAGAAAATTGACCTTGGAAAGGTCTGCCTCGTCCTCAGCGGCGGAGGAACCGCCTGCTCTTAACGCGTCGCCGAAGTCGTATAAAGCGCTTCCCGGCATGACAGTGTCAAGGTCGATGAGGCACATGACCTCGTGGGTGTCGTTGTCGATCATAATGTTGCTGAGCTTGGTGTCGTTGTGTGTGACACGAAGGGGCAGAGCGCCGGATCTCAGACCGTCAACAATGGTGCCGGTGATGTTTTCAAGGGAGAGGGCAAATTCGATGTCGTCCTTGGCATTGGCGGCGCGGCCCGACTTGTTCTCGGCAATGGCTTTCTGAAGGTTCCTGAACCTGTTGCGGGTGTCGTGGAATCCCGGAATGACTTCGCAAAGTCTGGAGGCGTCAAAATCGGCCAGCATCCGCTGGAAATCCGCCAGTGCTCCGCCTGCCTGAACGTAGGTATGGGGAGTGACCTCCACCACGTCAAGGTTTACGGAATTGGGAAGGAACAGATAGCAGCGCCAGTAATATCCGTCTGCGTCAACGTAATAGACCTTATCCTGTACGGACTTCATGAGGGTCAGCGTGTTGACCGAGGGGTCCTTGCCGGCCGCTGCAGCGCTGGCGGCTGCGTGCTCCGTGACCAGCATGATGTTGTTCATAAGACCTACCGGATCCTTGAATATGGACGTGTTGATCCGCTGGAAAATATAGTGTCCGCGGAAGGTACCGGCAAGTGTCCTGTCCTTGACCTCGTAAGTCACGTTTATATGGCCGCTCTCGATCTTTGCAACGTCGAGGGCCTCGTAGTTTTCGATATCCGTGTAAAAACTCTTAATAACGTCAATTGGAAGCATGGCTAATCTCAAATTCCTCCGTATCAAAATCAACTGTAACAACGGTCCCGCCTGCGAACACGGAACGCTGCCTGCGGGGATTTCCGTCTATAAACTCATGGGAGACAAGCTCTTTGTCCCAAACCTCCTTCTGGAGCGCCAATGCGGTCCTGGCGCGCTGCTTCTCCTTGGCGGTCATTCCCGGCCACACGTAGACCGTGCCGCCGGTGAGAAGGGCGTAGAGGAAGCCGCTGTCGGAGGCGGGAATGTGCCAGCCGCCTTTCTTGTCGACGCCGAACCACGGAACTATCAGACACTCGTGGTAGACCAGTGTGAAGAGCGGGATCGGAAGACCGACGGCCTTGCCCGTGACGGATGAGAGCTCGTCCACCGGCAGAGGTGCGTGGTGGCAAAGCACGAAGGACGGAAGAACGCAGTCCACCGCCTCCTCCGAAGAAGTGATTATACCCTTTTTGTTAAGAAAATCATAGCACTCACGGCGGTATTTCACGCAGTCTTTTCTCGTAACGGTGTGTTTTTCGTTGAAGCATTCGTCAAGATCCACCACCGAGAACACGTCAAGGTAGGTGCCGTCGATCTGAATGCCGAGCTCGTCGAATTTGGCGTAGTTCCTTCTCACGTACTGCGGACAGAGCTCGGGACACATGAAGGTCTGGGGCCCGCCGCACCACACGTTGTAGCACTCGTAGCCTCCCGCCTCGTCAACGGCCACGTTGTCCATGTCAAAGGTCTCCGCCTCGAAGTAGTAATCTCTGAACTGATCGTGGATGCCGAACCTGTAGCCAAGCTCGCGGCACTTGTCGCTGAGATCCTTCATTCCCTCAGGACCCCCTGCTTCGGGGCAGGGCGGAAATACGTCCGGATGAAGTCTGTCGTAGCCCATTCTTCCCCAGCCGTCAAGGTGAAGGTACAGTTTGTCGAAGCCGTCTTTTCTGGTGCGCTCAAGCCTCTTGCCAACGGTCTCGAACCTGCAGACGTGATTGTTCCTCTCCGGGTGCTCCTTGTCGTATGCCTCGGAGGATGGGTTTATCATCGTGCAGATACCGTCGTGCATCACCGGCGCTCCGATCATATAGGAGACGTTGGGGTTTGATTCGATCTTCTGCTTCAAAGTGACGAAATCGCCGTGCTCGCAGACGTATTTTCTGTAGATCTTGGCGAAAACAATGTAATCCGCGTCAACAGGGAACCTGTAGCTGAGCTTTCTCTTGTCTCTGACCGCGTAATGACCGAGGGAGGGGCGCCAGTAGGGGACAAGGGTCGTGTCTCCTCCGGGAACGTGATCGACAAAGCAGTTGGCGTCCCAGGGAGTTTCGAAGATCATCATGCAGCCGGAGCCGTTTCTGACCTGACCTGCGAAGGGCATGTAGAAATCTCGCGAGAGCATCTGCCAGTTCTGATAGTTGGGGACCTTGCCGTCCCATTTTGCCGGGAGAAGCAGACCCTGCATTTTGGGCAGGACAGTGCAGCCGTCATCGGCGTCAAACTCAAGAGGTGCGGGCCAGTACACGAAACGTATGTCCGAGGATTCGTCGCCTCTCACAAAGAATTCGCAGTGCAGCGAATCGTCGTATTTCTCAACGAAAACGTAGGTAACGATGACAATGCCGCTCTCTTCGAATGAATAGACCGCTTTCACGCCGGAAACGGTGCCTGTGGCGTAGGCCGACGCCTCGCACTTCGAAGTGCCGAAAGCAACTGTGCCGTATTTCCGGGAAACAAAATACGGATCGGAGCCCGACTTGGTATTCCAGACTTCCTTCCCGTTGTCAGCGGAAAAAGTACATTTCACAGGGTCATAAGTGACCGTCAAGCTGCCGGATTTTAAAACAAATTCTGCCATGATAGATCTCCTTTTGCGGGTCCGCTCTCATTAAGGGCAGACACAGTTTAAAATAGTAAAACGTACGCCGAATGATCAGGCGTTATATATGCTTCTTGATCTCAAGGTTGATCCGCTCTCTCAGACCGAGAACGAAATCTCTGTTATAGGGGAACCTGTCGAATCTGACAGGCTCAATGCCGTCCTCCACCAGGGCAAGGACCGCCTCTTTTCCGATCATTTTCTCAAGAAGATACAAAGCCCTCATATCCTGGAGCCCCTCGAAGAATACCACTTCGCGGAGGGAGGGCATGGGCTTTTCCCCGCGGCCCGGATAAACGGAAAACGTGTCGCCCGAGGGCACGAACCCGTCGCCGTCTGTGGAGAGGAAGGGGTTGATCTTCGTGAACGACAGGAAGGAGTTATAGAAGTTATATCCCCACTGGAGAAATCCTTTTATGTTAAACTTCCAGAACTGGACTCCGATGGCCCGGTTCCTGGCGGAGGGCATGGAAAAGAATCTGTTGGAGACGTCCTTCCACTGGCCGCAGCAATAATAAGTCCAGAGTCCGGGAACCTTGTGCTCAATAAACTGGCCAATGTGATCGTTTGAGGGGATCGGTATGTCGCATATGCCTTTGGCGTAAAAATCGTAGTCGGACAGGGCGTCCATGACCGGTCTGCCGCCAAGGAGAGGCTTCACCGCAGAGGAAAGCTTTCCGTAATGCTCAAGAGTTGTGATGTTAGGTTCGTCGGATATGTGGAAGAAGCACCTGTCGAGCCTCTTTATTTTTTTCAGATAGTCCACCAGCGCAGGCAGAAGCTCCTTCAGAAAGCCGAGATATTCGGGACTGTCCGCGTCGTTTTCCCATCCAAAGATACGCCGGTACGTACCGTTCTCCGTTGCCCAGACCTGGGGACACTTGGCGGCTCCCCACTGGGAAAACAGGTGGTTGATCTCGAAATACTTGATACCCTTCTTTTCGCAGAGTCTGATCCACTTGCCGACACGGGAAAAATCGAAGCTGTATTTGCCGTCCTCGACGGTGATCCTTGCGAGCTGGACGCCTGTTCTGTAGATCGTCGTATAAGTGTCAAGCTCGGGGGAGAGGACCGGGGTAAGTATCATGTTTTGACCGTACCTTGACGCGTTTTCCGCGAAATCTCCGATGATCCTCCAGAGCCCGGCATCGTAGTCGCCGGTTTTGTAGTAATCTCTCAGACAGTCGACGTGGAACCACTGGGTGAAAATGAGCTCCTGCTCCGGGAGATTGGCGCCAATGATCTCGCAATTAACGGTGATCCTTTCCTCGCCTTCCGGTGAGGTCAGGACAACGGTTATGGGATAGCTGCCGGCGGGAAATCTGCCGCAAGGCTCCACCTCAAACCATATCGCGTTGAGAGAAGGGCTCTTGAGTATCCGCTCGCCGACGTCCATGGGTTCGAGAACGTCGGGAAACAGGCCGGGCTTCGTGCGCTCGTAGTACTCGTCAAAGTTATCTCCGGTGACGGGATGCTCCGCAGGCACGCAGCGGACCTTGTAAAGCTTTATACAGTCCTTCAGCGGAGAATCAAGACTGATGTTCGTCGGAGCGTTGGCAAGGCTTGTGCCGGGATCCGAGTCGTAGAACAGCTGGAACGAGTAGCGCTCGTTCGAAAGCATTGTGAATGAAGTAACCTCTTTGAAATCGGACGCCTTCATGTCCGGAAAACTCTTGTCAAGGGAAGAAACGGTTCTGTAAAACATAAATGAGCCTCCTTGGGAGTACTGATCGTTATTGCCGCTTTATTTTAGCAGATTAAGGTCCTCCGCGCAACGAAAAACAGTCTCCAGGATATACCCGGGAAGGATCCGTATAACGTTTTTTTACTTGATAAAAATACTTAAAAGCATTAAAATATGTGCAGCGTGCACAAAAAAACGGCAGTACACGAAGCAACTGAACTTAAAAGGGAGAGAACAAGGAGAATGAGAAAGACGTTTTTTGTTTTGATCGTTGTATTTTTGACTGTGCTGTGCATTGCAGGCTGCTCCGTCAGCAATGCCCCCGTCGATACGCAGACCACCGACACGCCGGGCACCGAGACCGAAGCCAATGCCGCAGAGACCGCGATACCCGCCGAGACCGACACACCGGAACCTTCTCCGGAACAGACCGACGCACCGGCAGAGACCGAGACCCCGGAACCCGCCGCCACACCGGAGACCGGAACCTCGAAGAAGACCGTCAACGTTGTCTACAATAAGCCTGTGACCACCGACTATGACGAACACGGACAGTGGGGAAACAAGAATGCCATCGTGGACGAGGACGAGACCACAAGGTGGAGCGGCTTTGACACTCAGAGACAAAACTGGAGCAAAAATCTCCACCATGAGGTGACTGTGGATCTTCAGGGACGTTTCCTCCTGAAATATTTCTACATCGCCTGGGAGACACTTACAGGCTGCTATAAGATATATACCACGGAGAACGGCACCGACTGGACAGAGGTATTTGAATTTGACGACTGCTACCTGACCGCCACGGCTGTGATCAGCGAAGAGGATTTTCCAGACGACACTTACGCGACAATGGTGCGCATCGTAGTTGATTTCCCCGAGGAAGAGAGCTTCCAGGGTTATCCCTACTGCAGTATCTACGAATTCGAATGCTACGGCTGCGAAGCCGATGACGCGGAGCAGTAAAACGCCAACGGACCCGGCGGCTCTGCGCGAAGCGCCGGACAATTTTTGAACGTAAACGTTATGAGTATTTTTGAACCGGGCAAACCCGACGACATGAACTTCATAGAAAAGATAGCGGAGAACATGGGCAAAGGCTTCGGCGTGTGCGACAGCGCGGGCCGGGCGGTCTATCCCGTTTCCGAGACCGTGATCGAGGTTCCAGAGGATGACGGCGGGGTCGTCACCGGGGGCGGCAGACTGTTTTACGCTCTCAGAGCGGAAGGCAGGGACCTCTGGTTTTACGACGATGTTCCCGAAGGCGGAAAACAGGCGATCGACGGAGCCGCAAGGGCTCTTAAGCTTGCCGCGGTGTTCTTTACGGAGAATATGACCGCCAGTTCCTCCGGAAGAAACGAGTTTTTCCGTCAGCTGCTCCTGGGCGGGAAGGATTCGGTCCCCCAGGGCGATTTCACTGTGAAGACCAGAAAAAACGTGCCCGCTTCGGAGTACACGGTGCTTCTTGCGACATTGGCAAGAAAAAAGAAAACAGACGACAGGGAACGGGACGACAGGATCGAGGACGTTTCCTCCCTTCTTGAATACGCTTTTCCGGAGAAGGACGGATTCGTCACCGTGAGAGTAAGATCCGATGCCTGCGCGGTCATCGTGCCGCTTTCCGAAGAAATGCAGTTTGAAAATGCGGTGGAGGCGGCGGAGTCGGTCATCGATACCGTTAGAACGGAATTGGCGATAGACATTACCGTTTCCGTTGGCTGCAGGGTGAAGCTGCTGAGAAGCATCGACACCTCCTACAAGACCGCGGAGAGGGCGCTCCTCATAGGAGAGGCCTTCGACGTTGAGAGCGTTGTTTATTCCTACGACAACCTTGGCGTGGCGAGAGTCCTTTACGGACAGAAGCGCGACGTTTGCGAGAGCTACCTGAGAGAGGTCTTCGGCAGCAGCTTTTTCGAAAACTGCCTCAGAGTGCAGGAGGGCGAGACCAGGTCTGAGGGAGACGACGAGCTGCTCTTCACCATAAAGATGTATCTTAAGCTCAACCAGAACGTTACCGAGACCGCCAAGGCGCTTTTTGTCCACAGGAACACGCTAAACTATAGAATAGAAAAATTCAACAAGCTGACCGGCCTTGACTGCACGAGCTTTGAAGACGGTCTCAGGATCAGTATCGGCTTCATGCTGGTGAATTATCTGGAGTCCCAGCAGCCCCAGACAGATGACGCGCCTCCCGAGAAGCGCACCGCCCGCGAGGTCTCCGCGAAGCAGAAAAAGCAGGCGAACAAAAGATAAATAATTGACTGAAGGGGCGCGATGTAGTATTTTATCTTCTGCCCCGCAAAAGGCTGAAAAGTCGGAACTGTGACTGAACGGCTGAAAAGTCTGAACTTAACGACTTAAGGATCTTGATTATGGAAAACGAAAACAAAACTTACGGACATACCGGCCCGGAGATCATTTTTAACAACGTTACAAAGGAGTACCCGAACGGGGTCAAGGCCCTTGACAACGTAAGCTTCCGGGTCGCCCCCGGCGAATTTGCGTTTTTGATGGGACACTCCGGCTCCGGAAAGTCTTCGCTCATAAAGCTTCTGATGCTTGAGGAGAGACCTACCTCCGGCGAGATAATCGTCGGCAGCGTGGACCTTAATTCCGTAAAGAGCAGCGGCATCCCCTACTACAGAAGACTCATCGGCATCGTATTTCAGGACTTCAGGATCATCGCCAGCATGAGCGTGTTTGAGAACGTGGCCTTCGCTCTTGAAATGCTGGGCCGCAGCCGCAAGGAGATCGAAAGACAGGTCCTTGCCGCGCTGGATCTTGTCGGTTTGTCGGAAAAGAGGGACGAGAAGCCTGACTGCCTCTCGGGAGGCGAGCAGCAGAGAGTGGCGATCGCAAGAGCGGTGGTCAATCTGCCGGGTCTTATAATTGCGGACGAGCCCACAGGAAACCTTGACAAGGAGAACTCCGTGGAGATAATGAAGCTCCTGATGAAGATAAATTCAATGGGCACTACGGTCATCGTGGCGACTCACGAGCGGGACATCGTTGCCGATATCGGCCAGCGCGTGATAGAGCTGAACCACGGTGTGAGACTTCTTGGCGACGAATAAGGAGGCGGTATCATGAGATTTTTAAGGATCGGTTTTTACGTTATCCGCCAGAGCGCCAAGAATATTGCGAGGAACCTGTTCATGGTCTTCGCTTCCATCGTTGTGGTGTTCTCCGTACTGCTGGTGGTCGGTGTCTTTATTGAAGCGGGAACCACTCTCGGCACTATGATCGAGCAGTTCAGCGACAGGGCTGAGGTACAGATCAATTTCAGCTATATCATGACCGAAGAGGAGTCGATGAAGTACTTCGACGTGATCAAAAGAGATCCGAGAGTCAAGGAATGCATCTACATCTCCAAGCAGGAGAACCTCGAGAAGATCCTGGACTACTTTAAAGACAACAAAGAGCTTTTTGAAAGCTACAGGGAGAGCGAGAGACTGAAATTCGCTTCCATAGAGGTACAGCTAAACTCCTACGAGGACGGCGAGTCTTTTGTTGCGGAGGTGAAGAACCTTGAAGGCATCGACAGCGTGAAGGACATCGTCGGCACAGTCGAGAAAATGGAGCTTATAAGGTTCTGGGTCAACGTGGGCACCATCACCGCCTCGCTGGTAATGACCGCGCTGTCACTTCTCCTGATATTCAACACCGTCAAACTTACCGTTCTTGCGAGACGCAAGGAGATCATGATAATGAAATACATCGGAGCCACAGACGTTTACATTGCCACGCCTTTCGTGATCGAGGGCATCGCCACGGGTCTGATAGGCGCACTGCTGGCTTACTTTGCCCTTTACGGGGTATACAACGCAGTCATCAATTTCCTGACGGGACTGGTAGGCGAGGACATAGTATTCAAGTCCTTCGGAGAGTCGGGCGGCGGAGCAATTCTTCTCTCGTTCCTGCTTTTCGGAGCGGTCTCGGGATTTATCGCGAGCGCACTTGCGGCAAAACGGTATATGAAGGTCTGACCGGACAGACGGTTTTATAAGGACAACTCAGTCATGGATGATTTTACAGAAAAAAGCAGCGACGATATCGAGCGTGATACCTGGGCGGACGCTTTCTTTGCGGACGTTATGAAGGATGAGGAAGCCAAGCATTCCGCTCCAGGCCTGTACGGCCAGTTTGACCCGAACGATCCGGACGATCCGGACGGCGATCAGGATTCCGAACCCTCGGAGAAGTTTTACGACTGGGCTGAGGAGGCCGCACGGAAGGCCGCGAAGAGGGAAAAGAACACGTCGATAGCCATCGCGATAGCGGCTCTTGCCGTACTGATCCTACTGGTGGCGGCTTGCGTCATTTTCCTTGGCGTGATCATAAAGAAGGCCTTCGAGACCACAGACAGCGGCTCGGCTTCAGGTTCGGTTACCGCCACGTTCCCGGGAGCCGGCAGCGGACAGGTGGAAAAGCTGGAGGCTGTTTTCAAGTTTATTTCTGACAACTATTATCTGGAGGTGGACCCCGACGACCTGATAGAGGGCGCTGTGGCGGGCATGGCGGCGTCGATCAACGACCCCTACGGAAGCTACATCGGACCCGCGAAGTTTGATTCGTTCAGCGATTATCTGGAAGGGCGTTATTCGGGCATCGGCATCGTCACGGAGAGGATCGGGGCAGGTCTTTCGGTAAAGGAAGTCACACCGGATTCGCCGGCGGAAAAAGCCGGCATAAAGCCCGGGGACGTTGTCACCGCCGTCGACGGCAGAGCCGCTTCGGAATTCACGGAGGATGAACTTAAAAACTATTTCGCAAAAGAGGACACGGCCTTTTCATTGGAAATAGAAAGCGGGGGTGCCACCCGCACCGTGATGTGCAAGGCTGAGAAGATAACAGCAGAGATCGTTGCCGGAGAGAATTTGGGATCCGGCATTATTTATATTAGGATAGAGCGGTTCACCTCCGGATCGGCCGGCAAGTTCGGGAAGCTGCTTGAGGAGCTCAATACTCCCGGTACAAGAGCCCTTGTGCTGGACCTTCGTGGCAACATAGGGGGCTACGTGAACGAGGCCGTGAAGGTGGCCGATATACTCCTTCCGGAGGGCACGGTGGCTGTGACAAAGGACAGAAACGGCAATATCGTAAGCGAGTACGTATCCGGAGCGGATTCGGCGGGACTTAAGCTTGCGGTACTGATCGACGGAGGTACGGCCAGCGCGTCGGAGCTCGTCGCGGCGGCGATAAGCGATTTCAAAGCGGGCACCACTGTGGGCACCGTGACCTACGGCAAAGGCATTGCCCAGATATACAGGTCCTTCGAGCATGACGGCAGCGGCATCAATTTGTCCAGCTACGTGGCCTACACTCCTTCCGGGAAATGTATCGACGGGGTCGGCATCGTGCCGGACGTGACGGCGGAGCTCCTTGAAAACTATAAAAACACAAAGATATCCGAGATCCCTCATGACGAGGACGCGCAGCTTGAAAAAGCTCTGATGATCCTGGGAGACTGACTTTGCGGGAGAATAATGATATGTACGACAATCTTGCGCATTTTTACGATATGTACACCGGAGACCTGGACAGAGAGGCTCTTGCGGCCTTCCTGGAGGAGCGGTTCGCCAAATTCGGCAACGAAGGCCTGAAAGGGATCGCGTCGTCACCTGCGGAAAGAGGCGGGAAAACAAAAAAGAACTCTTCCGCCAAGAATACATGCGGCGCACCTGAAAACGGATCGGATATTTCTTCGTCGACTCTCGTGATCGACGTGGGCTGCGGCACGGGAAAGCTTACGGTCTTGCTGGCTGAAAAGGGCTACGACATGACGGGCCTTGACCTGAGCCCTGAGATGCTGGAGATCGCGTCCGGACTCGGATACGAAAAAGGAGTCGGTGTCCTGTGGCTTTGCCAGGATATGCGGGAGATGGACACCTTCGGCTCCTACGCCGCCATGTACTGCCTTGAGGACGGGGTGAACCATATGACGGAGGACGGTGACCTTGGCGTTTTCCTGGGCAACGCGAGAAATTTTATCGACGAGGGAGGACTTCTGATATTTGATTTTCTTTCGGACAAGTATTTTTCCGCCGCCGCGGGGAAGGGTGTTTTTTTTGAGGACGGCGACGACGGCACCTGCGTCTGGACCGGGGAATACGACGGAAGACTGATGACTTACGATATCATCTGCTACTCCCCGGACGACTGCGGCGCTTATGAGAGATATGACGACACGGTGTGCGAGCTCGCCCTGGAGCCTGAAAAGGTCAGAACGGAGCTGGAAAAGAACGGCTTTGAGATCCTTGAGCTGTTTGAATCGGAGGCTGACCCGGGAAGGTACTATGTGACCGCAAAGAGAAAATGATATTCCCGGATTTAAGGCAAAAACGAAAAGAGACCCGCTGCGTGCAGGCCTCTTTTTCGATCTCTCGGGAAAACCGCGCCGACGTCAATAAGGCTTTTCTTCGTATGAGAAGGAATTGCCTTCGACTTTTACGTGAAGGGTCGCGGATCCGGCGGGCAGGTATACCTGTCCTTCGACGTAATGGTTGTTCCAGAACGCGGGCTTGACCTCGTATTTTGCGAAGCCGCATTTGACGGGCGCGATGCCGAGAATGTACTTGTAATAGACAGCAAGCGGGATGGCGGACCAGCCGTGGCAAAGGGACCCTGCGTCGTCAAAATCAGTCGCGCCTTTAATGGTCTCCCAGAAGGAGGTGGCGCCCTGACCGATCATATACCCCCAGAGCTCCGTGATCTCATCCATGACGAGACCGATATTGTCTTTGGAAACCGACATGAGGGCGTCGTACTTGAACAGACAGGTACTGAGGGTGCATTCGCTTACGCTTACTGTTTCGCATCGGCCGGTGATGGCCTTGAGGGCTCCGTCGAGGTAAACAGGGCTCTTTGATGCGCAGCCCGAAAGAATGGCAAGAGAATTGGCAAACTGGCTGTAATTGCGAAGCCCTGCGTCCTCCGCGTAGTCCCTGAAGGATGCATACAGTCCGTTTTCGGCGTCAAAAAACGCATCGTTGAAGGCCGTCTTCATGGATCCTGCAAGAGTTTTCAGTCTTGAAGCGAGGTTCAGCTTTCCCGCGTCGTCTGCTCCGGTCTCATCCAGAATATCCGCCAGCTTCTCCGTCGCTAAAATAAACAGGGCGGTCAGGCAGGCGTCGGCGTCGGATGTGGAAGGGCAGCCTATGGCTCCGGCAAGCTCGCCGTTCCATTCGTGGAAATTCCAGTACTGACTTTCCGCCCATCTCAGAAGAACGCCCGCGTCCGTGCGGCGGGAAAGGACCGAGCCCATTATAGTATTGGCGGTCTTCAGCTGGTCGTTGAAGAATTCAACGTCGCCGCTGTATTTTGTGTACTCGCACAGGGCAATTACCCAGTGGAGCGAGAACGAGGGTATCGTGATGTGTACCTTCGCGGGACTGCAGAGCTCAAGGAGCCCGTCGTTCCTCAGTGATCTTGACATCAGGCTCAGACTTTCTTTGGCGTAAGCGTATTCGCCGAAACCGTAGTACCCGCAGAGCATCTGGTTGCGGCTGTCCATTGCGTAAAGAGACTGTTCTCTCTGAGGACAGTCCATATAGTGCTCGTTCATGCAGAGAAGAAGGGTCCGGAGAGAAATTGAGCATATCTTTGTGTGAAGGGCGTCGTTGATCTTGAAAACACCGCTTTTCGCGACGTTTACCGGGTACTCGGCGGGGATTATGCCGATCCCTGAAAGAGTGATATCGTCGGTCTCCGCGAAGATCATCAGATACCTGGCTCCGATCTTGCTGAGAAGGTGGGTGCGGGCGGTCTCTCCGGCGGGAAGAATGAGGGTCTCGGCAAAGCATCTTCCGCCTACAAAGCTTCTGGTCCGCAGATCAATGAGATGATCCGAATAGCCAATGCCGATGACCGCGGGCCTCTCCAACGTGATCCTGTACGATAGGTATCCGAAGATCTCCTCGCCAAGATCGATGACCGCGTAGATGCCCCGGCCTTCTCTGAGAGCGCCTGTAAGGACGATGTCCTTTGCCTTGAGTCTGATAGATCCTTCCGGGGGGAAAAGCTCAGCCCCGGGCTCGAGAGCGTAATTATCCGCCGCCGGGATCTCACGGGTGACAGGCGGGCCGACGAGAAGCTCTCCAAAAAATCTTGATTTGAGGGCCGCGTTCTGCATGTAGTACGCGTGAGGCATAGTATTTGTCTCTCTGTATTCCCTGCCGAAATCAAATATACCTTGTGCAACTATCTCCGAGCTCTTCGCCTCAAGCAGAGAAAGCTTTTCAATGTTTCTTACGGTGAAGCCTTTGAATTCGGGATCTTCGAGGACCGGAGCGGGGGAGAAGCCGTCTTTAAGGGCCTGCTCCTTCGTGTACCCTGCACTGAGAAACTCATCTCCGCCTTCAATGTCGGACCTGATGAAGGTGAAGCCCAGCTGCCCCGACACCTGAGGAACGGGCCCGCTTTTATAGCAAGGCGAGTACCGTCTGAGGGTGGTATCCCCGGATGACGCGGCAACGACAAAACCCTCCATTATTCCCGGAAGATATTCCGTTATCTCATAGAAGAACTGTCCCTGACAGCTGAGATACGTCGAGGTGGTCAGCCCCTGGCGGTAGACGGTGAATGCAACGGCGTTGAGCCCGGGTCTCACGTAAGAGGTGATGTCCGCGTATTCCACGCAGGGACAGTCCGGGTACTGGGAGTGCTGTCCGGTCATGACGAACAGACCGTTGACCCACACCGCGAACTCGCTGTCGGCGTTGACCTTCAGTACAAGTTTTGACCCCGGAACGGGCCTGGAGGTCTCGAATTCGTCAAAAAAATCCGTATAGACGTTGACCAGTGAAAGGTCGTCCGGATCGCCGGTAACCAGCGGAATTGCTTTGTTGAAAGGATCCTGCATTTCTGAACTCCTTTTGTCTGTTTTTCTGCCTCGAATTTTATCATTTTACAGGCCCTTCGTTCAACTTTTTTGTGAGCAGACAGTAATTTGTTTCTGAAGTGATCTTTGACGGGCTTTGGCGCCCCAAATGAAGATCTTCCGGTACGCTTCTGATCTCAAAATCCGAAATCCTTAAAAAATCCTTCGCCAATAAAACCGATTGAAATCGATATTTTAAAAGTGTATAATAGCCTTTGCGTTTTGTGCGAACTGTCTGAATTTGTCCGTTGAAACGGATCCGCAGGCGGAAAAACGCAAATTATTATGTCTAAGAAAAGGCGGTAATTAATTGTGGCTAAAGGTGTTTATGACAAAAAAAGACCCACAGCGAAAAAAGTTTCAAGCTTCGATACAAAGGTGATCATCATTGTCTCCATAGCGGTCGTAGTTCTGGTTTTGGGTATTATTGCCCTGATCCTTATCGATACTGCTTCGAAAGCCAATGTAGGTAAAGTTAACGGCGCAAACGTGTCCGCTCTTGACTACAGAATATTCCTTTCACAGGTGAAGGCCGAGATGGAAGCGGATTACGAGGAAGAGCATGAGGATGACACCGAGACGGATTCTGCGGCTTTCTGGACCGCGGAAAGGATCAAAGAGGCCGAAGAAAAAGCTCTTGAGAATACCAGAGAGTTTTACGCGGAGTACGATCTTGCAAAAGAGAAGGGCTACGGACTTACCAGCGAGGAAGCCAAGAACCTTTCTTCTTCAGTCTTCTCAATGATCGCCACCTACGGCTCCTACTATTCTTCGATGTCGAACGACCAGCTGCTCTCATACGTTGTCTACAGTTACTGCAATATGTACTGTGATAATTTGAAATACGAGGAAATGGACAAGTGCGTCAGCTTCCTCGGAAAGATGATGGCCATAAGCAGCTACAGAGTAGCCATGCAGGGCGAATATAAGGTGGAAGATCTGAAATATATTGACTCCGACACCGAGGAGGTCGTTTCCACGGGCGAACAGGCTATCAGAGACGCTTACGAGGAAAACCGCGACGCATACCGCAGGATCACGCTTCAGGCATTGGCTATAGATAAGAACGGCGTAGATCTGCCCGTTGAACCGGAAGTTGTGGAAGAACCCGTGAAACCGGAGACCACCGACGAGACCTCAACAGAGTATACCGAGTATACGACAAAGCTCGAAGCTTACAATAAATACCTTGACGACGTTAAGACATACGAAGAAAACGTTGTGAAATACAACGAGCTCAAGGCGAAGGTCGAAGCCATGTACACCGCGCTTGCCGCAGACGGAAAGTACACCGGAAAGGGCATCAAAGCCGAGGAAACTCCCGAGTACACCGACGCGGAGCTTATTACGATCATTGCCAAGGAAGGCGCAAAGTACAACGACAGCATGGCGGCCGACGGAACATACACCTTCAGCGGAACACCTTCTTCGACAAATCTGCTCGCCATTTTCGCCAATTCCATAGAGTGGACTGACGACTCCCGTACCGGAGTTAAGTCGACGCTGGTCGAAAAGTGGGCTGCCAAAGAGGATTCCGGCGAGACCGAAGAGTCCGGCGAGACCGAAGCGGACAAAGAGAACGATGACGACGATTCATACGCCGACCTCTGGTCCAAATATGGAAACGACTATACTCTTTCCGGCGTCACCGAGGACGGTAAGTTCAAGGAGTCCACGCTTGTTCTCATCGAAGACGGCTCATATTTCTACATTGTGAAGGTCAATGCAATTCTCGACCTTGACACAAG
>JAGCZO010000144.1 GCA_017959965.1 Clostridia bacterium
CATATCCGGTCTTGTCTGCTTTAACGTGAAGCTTATTCCCGCTGAAGGATGCGGAAAGGATGCCTCTTCCGTCAACGGACCAGCCCGATGCGTCTCCGAAATCAAAATCATACGTCTGTCCGGGAATAACGTAAAATGTCCCGATCGCTTCAAGATCCATGTACGTATCCCTGTAAGGCGTGGCTGTGGCAGGCACTTCAGGCGTGGGAGTATCTGTGGGGACCGGAGTGTCGGTGGGAGCAGGAGTGTCGGTGGGAGCGGTCTCCGTTGTCTTTGGAGAAGGCGTCAAAGCAGCCTCACCCGTACCGTTTGGCGTTACCGTTTCAGTCTGCGTTTCTCCGGGGCCGTCAGTCGATCCCTGCTGGTCGGGGGTCTCAAGAACGATGACAAAGCTCGTTGGCGCGGGTATATCATCCCCCGTTCTTGCGCAGGAGCAGGCCATAACAACAACAAAGGCAAACATCATCGCAACAAATAAGATCAGACCTACCGTTTTAGTTTTCATCATATTTCCTTTACTTTTCCGTCATTTTCGGCATTTGAAAGCCAGCCGATATTATACGAGTGATCGCCCACTCTCTCCAGATCCCGCATCAGTTGAACGAAGATAACGCCGGTCTCAGTGTTGCATTCCCTGGCCTTGAGACGCTCGATATGGTTGTTCTGCGCCTCCTTGGTCAGTATATCGATCTGAGCCTCGTGTTTGTTCATAATTTCAAGATCGTGTTCGGTGGCTCTGTTTGCCAGGAAATCCTTCATGGCAAGATCAAAAAGAACTATATTGTGCTCGACTATGGGATCGATCTCGCTGCGGGCAAGATCGGAGAAGGAGAGCTTCTGCTCAACGAATTTTTCGGTCTTTTCAACGATATTCATGGCGTGGTCGGAGATCCTTTCCAGATCCGTCACCACGTGGAAAACGCGGCCGAGGTAATTGGAAACGTTTTCGGGAAGAGCGTTGACGTTGACGGAGATCATGTACTCCGTGATGGCGTTGGTAAGGTAGTCCACCGTATTTTCCTGCTCGCGGATCTTGTCAACGTTCTCCAGGGAGCGGTTGATGAGACCGTCGATGGCGAGAACAAGGTTTTCTCTGGTGAGCTTGCCAAGGCGTTCGACCTCCTTCTGGACCTGGATCATGGCCGTGGTGGGAGCGCCTTTAAGATTAACGTCAATGTGCTCGAGTCTGAGTTCGCCCTCATGGTCCACCTTGGGAATGAACTTGTAGGAAAGCTTGACGATGGGTTTAATGAGGGGCAGGCAGATGACCGCGGATACGAGCTTAAAGATAATGTGGAAGATAGATACCTGCCAGATCTCCGCAGCTCCGGTGGCGCCGATCCATTCCACGTAGGGAGTAAAAAGAGTCAGCGGCACGAAAAGGACGCAGCCAACAAGGTTGTAGAACGTGTAAATGAAGGAAGCCCTTTTGGCGTCGTTTTTGGCGTTGAAAGAGGAAATGACGGTAGGCATCGAGGAGCCGAGGTTTATGCCTGCTATACAACAGGAGACAAAAGGCATCGGCAAGGCGCCGGTACCCTCCAGAAACATTGCCTGAATGACGCCGACGGATGCGCTGGAGCTCTGCATCACGGCGCACATGATTATGCCGATGAGGAAGCCGATCAGCGGACCCCAGACTGCAATGGAGGTCACGCCTCCGATAAGACTCTGGAAATCTATATTCTTCATGGAGGCGCCTGTCTGATGGAGTCCTTCGAAGAGAAGACCGAAGCCGAGAACTATCTGGCCAAGGCTCTTAAGGGACTTTTTCTTGGCGTATAAGTAAAGAACGGCCCCGATGAATATGCATATAGGAGCGATAAAGCTGATCTTAAAAGCGATGAGGATGCTGGTGATCGTTGTACCGACGTTGGCGCCGATGATCACGGAAGCTGCCTGGACAAGGTCGACAATGCCCGCGTTGACAAGGCCCATGACCATGACCGTGGCCGCAGCCGAGCTCTGTATCACAACAGTGGCTCCGAAGCCGAACAGAAAGCCTTTGGCGGAATTACCCGTCAGCTTGTTCATGATGGCACTGAGCCTGGAACCGGCCACGGACTCAAGGCCGTTGCCCATAAATTTCATTCCGAAAAGAAAGGCTCCAAGGCCGAATATCAGCGGAAAAATGATAGAGTTAAATGCTTCACCGATTCCCATTGTGCTGTTTTCCCAAGTTGATCGCGCATAGCGCTGCAAATAAAGTACCGGAAAGATCAACAGAAACAAAAGTTCAGATATTGACCGTAACGCTCCTGCCTTCTTTGGCTGACCGGAAAAGAGCGTCGATCACTCTCATGACCCTCAGTACCTCTGCGGGTTTAACGGTCAGTTCCTCTTTGCCGTCGATGGCCGCAGTTACGTTTCTGTAAAAATCGGCCCAGTCGGAATCAACGGAAGGAAGAGGCAGCTCCTCGGTTGTCTCTCTTGGTCTGGGAGCCATGGTCCTGGTGGGTCCCGCTTCGGTATATACGATGACGTTGTCCCAGGCCAGCTCCGTGTCGTCCTTAAGTCTCACAACTCTGCCGTTGCAGGACCAGTCTTCGATAACAGCGGTGCCGTCCTCGCAAAGGAGATGCCAGCGCGGCTGATTTATGAAGCAGTTTGTGTCCACCTGGAGCATGGCGTTGAGCCCGGACTCGAATTTAATTATGGCTTTGAAGTTATCATCGACTTCCTTTGTGAAGATGGAAAATGCGTCGCAGAATACCTCCTTTACAGGTGATCTGTCAAGCCACATGATCTGGTCAAGCAGATGGATACCCCAGTCGTATATCATGCCGCCGCCGTTTTCGGCTCTCCCACGCCATTCCTGAAGAACTCTTTTGGAGCCCTGGACCCGGCTCTCCACCATGTAAGGTTTACCGATAAGGCCGGATTTTACGATCTCGGATATGATCCTGTAGTCACGGTCCCATCTTCTGTTCTGATGGACCGTGAAAAGCCTTCCGCACTCTTTCGCGGCCGCAAGTATCTCAAGCAGTTCTCCGGAGTTCAGCGCCACAGGCTTTTCGCATATCACGTTTTTTCCGTGACGGAGAGCGTCAATAGAAATTTCTTTGTGATAATTGTTTGGTGTCGCGACAAGGACCAGGTCGATCTCAGGATCCGAAAGAAGGGATACTCTGTTTCCATAGGCCACGAGGCCGTTCTCCACGGCGAACTGCTGCCTTTCTTCTCTCACATCAAATACACCTTTAACGGTCACAACACCGCCAAGTCTTTCACGGATCTGACTGAAATGATAGCTTCCCATTCCGCCGAATCCGATTATACCCATTACATGAGACATGAGCCAAATTACCTCTTTTCGATTTTCTTAAGTAAACATGTGCTGTGAAGCGCCGCCTCACAATATGATTATATAAAAATAGAGCGTATTTTTCAATTTGCAAATAGGTCTGTGTGCCTCATTTTTTATACGAGCTCCGCAATGGCTTTGGCAATGGAGAACAGCCCCTTTTCAAGGTCCTCCCTGGCTTTTTCGGGGACGTTGCCGTTTACCTGGGTCTCAAGAGAAAGGCTGCCGTCGTAGCCGATATCCTTAAGCGCATTGCCGAATTCGGTCCAGTTGATAACCCCGAAGCCGGGGAGCCAGTGAAGGTCGCTTCTGCCGTTATTGTCGTGGACGTGAAGGACTTTAAGGTACTCTTTGCCTGTGAGCCTCACCGCTTCGGCGGCATCCGCTCCGCAGACCGTGCAGTGACCTGTATCAAGGCAGACCTTCATGCTTTTCCTGTTCACCGCTTTGACGAAATCAAGGATCTGCTTCGGCGTTGATAGAGTAAGAACAGGCATAGGCATATTCTCAAGGCAGACCGTGACGCCGTACTCGTCCGCAACGTCGCAGAGTCTGTTCATGAATTCGAAATTCGTTTTGTAAAAAGCGTCCGGATCCGGGTTGCTGTTATCGCCAAAGGGCATGATGGGATGGATCACGAAATTTTCGCACCCGAGAACGGCGGTGCCCCTGATGCTTTTGGCCATTTTCTCAAATCTTTCCGCCCTGTCCCCGGGAGTGAAGTCTCTTGGAGGCCAGCGCCAGGGCCCGTGGACCTGGAAAATCTCAATACCGGCATTCACGCAGGCGAGCCTCAGCGAGGACAGCTCCTTTTCGAAGGACGTTTCGGGCAAAGCAAACAGATCGGTTTCCGTGTTGACGAAGCCCTGATAGTCCACCGTGTCATACCCGTGCATTTTCATCCGGGCAAGTCCTTTTTCCGTACCGTACCTTGATATGTACGCGCTTGATTCTATACCGATCCTTATCATGACATTTTCTCCTGACGCGTCAAACGTTCCGTTAAGCCTTCCTGATGTATTTGCTTTCAACAAGCTTATCCACGAGAGCCTGTGCTCTGTCGTTCCCCGTGAGGTAACCCGCCCTCACGCAATATGCAAAGGAAGAGAGCATGGTCCCCACGTCGTTGATCTCTGAGAAGCTGTCGGCACCTGAAATTTTCTCAGCCTGGAAAAGGCCTTCGATTATGTTGCAGATACCGTTGGCAAGCTCCTGATCTATGTGAGTCTTGTCGTTTACGCAGCCAAGGAGAAGACCGCCGAGATCTCCCTTTACCGCACATTCCACCGCGAGATGGTAAAGTCCGAGGGAGCATTCATTGCCGTGGGCAATGAGCCATCTTTTATGCTCTTCATTACCGATCTTATCAGGCAGGTCTATAAGCGCGGAGATCTTGCCCCAGCCGTCGTTGGCGCGGACGATCTCCATACATGCGTCAACGAACTCGTTTTCGTCTTTCAGAAGCGTTGACAGCGCTTTGGATGCAAAGAAAGCGAACTCGCCGCATCTGCCCAGAAGAATGACGGTATCCTTATCTTCGGGGGTACCGAAAAACCCAATCATGGCTATGCCCAGCTTGACCTGATTTACCGTTTTACCCTCTTTGGCCAGATATCTTCCGAATTCGGCGATCTGATCCCTCGGAGTCTTGATGCTCACCATCTGGGAAAGGACCTTGTCGGCAATGGTTATAGGCTCGTATTTTTCAATTACCGCCTTTGCAGACTCTATCTTCTTATTGCATGCGTTGATCTTTTTTTCATCGGTCTCGCCCTTTTTGATCTTGTCGTAGGCGGCAACGCCTTTTTTCAGAACGATCGCCGCATACATATTTACCACAAGATGCTGGGTAAACCTGGCGGGAATGCGAGTGATGACGGCGTCAAATTCACCTTCACGGACGCCGTCGTCGGTAAAGGTCCTGTCGGTACCGTCTGCCGGAGGAGGATACGCTTCTCCCTGGGCGATCCTTAAAATATTAAAGTCCGCGGGAAGCTTCGTTCCGTTTTCAAGGGCACTGCTTATGATTTCGTATATTCTTTCCATAATGTTTCCAGTAATATAATCTGTTCTTTTCAGGCGTAAATGCCTGTCATAACAGCCGATTTCAGAAAACAGGGGCAAATAATTGCCCCTGATCGTTCAGCGAAGTTCAGCGCCTATGTTTTCAAGGCCGTTAAGTATCTTCTTCATCTGTTTGTCAATGTCTTCGTCGGTAAGAGTGCCGTCGGCGCTGCGGAAACAAAGACTGTAGGCAAGGCTCTTTCTGCCGGGGCCTACCTGTACGCCCTCGTAGCAGTCAAACAGCTCGCAGGATTCAAGAAGCTTTCCTCCCCGCTGCCTGATGATCTTGATAACGTCGCCCTGAGGGATATCCTTCTTAAGGACAACAGCCAGGTCTCTAGTGACCGCAGGGAATTTCGGAAGTTCCTTTCCCTTAGGTATCTCCACAGCCTTCTCTGCAAGAGGACTCACATCAAGCACCGCCACAAGCGAATCCTTCGGAGCTTCAAAATTATCCGCGACAGTGGGGTGTACCTGACCGATAAAGCCGATTTTTTTACCGTCGATGAAAACGGCCGCCGCTCTTCCCGGGTGCAGATAAGGAACGTCCTTCAAAGGCTCATAGTCTCTTTCGTTAAGCTTTAGCTCGTCAAACAGAGCCTCGATCACGCCCTTGAATTTAAAGAAATCCATGTCTCCGTAAGCGCCGGCAACTATCTGCTCACGATGCTCCGGAAGCTCCTCCTCATTTACCTTTTTCAGGTAAACGTAGGCGATCTCAAAGAGCCTGGCCTCTTTGTTTCTCTGAGCGTGGTTAAACGCGAGAGTTCTCAGGACCGTGGGGACCATCGACGTTCTCATGGCGCTGTAATCCTCGCCGAGAGGATTCGATATCTTAACGAAATTCCTGTGAGGATCGTCCTGCGCAAGAGCGAGCTTGTCGTATACGTTAGGGCTCTCAAAGGAATAGGTAAGCATTTCTCTGAAGCCGCTGCCGGACATTCTGTTTCTTATGACGTCTCTGATCCTCTGAAGCTTTGTTCTGGAGCCGAGAGTCATCTCGCAGTTCTTGAGAAGCGTCGACTCTATGTTGTTATAGCCGTAGAATCTGGCGATCTCTTCCGCAACGTCGGCAATGCATATCAGATCGTGTCTGAAATACGGAGGAACTATGACTTTGTTTTCAGCGTCCACCCTGCACTCAAGCTTTTCAAGGATATCCACCATTTTCTCAAGGGAGATATGGGTGCCGAGGAAAGCGTTGATCCTGTCGCAGTCAAAGGGTACTGTCCTTTCGGCGAAAACATCCTTCTTCGTGCAGGAAACGATGCCCTTCTCCACCTCGCCGCAGCCAAGCTCCTCAACGAGCTGAGCCGCCCTGTCTATCGCCTTATACGCAAGAAGCGGATCAAGTCCTTTTTCAAATCTGGATGAGGACTCGGTCCTGAGGCCAACGCTTTTTGCGCCGCGCCTTACGGTAACCGCGTCAAAGGTGGCGCTCTCGAATATGATCTCGGTAGTGTCCGGCCTGATCTCGGAATTCTCGCCTCCCATGACGCCGGCAATGCCGATGGCGCCCACGTTGTCGGAAATAACGAGCATATTGGCGTTTAAAACACGGTCGTTGCCGTCAAGAGTCCTGAACAGCTCGCCCTCGCCTGCTCTTCTTACGATGATCTTATTGCCTCTGACGGTCCTTCTGTCGAAAGCGTGCATGGGCTGACCCAGCTCAAGCATAACGTAGTTGGTTATGTCGACGATGTTATTGATAGCTCTTACGCCGGAAGCCTCCAGCCTGTCTCTCATCCACTTGGGAGAGGGAGCGATCTTCACATTCTTAACTGATCTTGCGAAATATGCGGGGCAGAGGTCCTCGTCAGCCACAAATACCTGCACTGAATCCTTAGCTTCGCCGGGAGCTTCCTCCTTCACCCTTATATCAGGGAAGATGAATTCAGAGCCCATGGTGACGGCGGCTTCTCTGGCAAGACCGGTAATGCTGAAGCAATCCGCTCTGTTGGAGGTGATTTCAAAATCAATGACGTGATCCTTGTAGCAGGCGTCAAGGACCTCCATTATATCTTTTCCGATAAACGAATCGTAATCGGCGCCTTCGAACATCTTAAGATCTTCGAGAACCATTACGCCGTCGTCGATGCCGCCCTCGTAGTTTGCGGAGGACAGTCCAAGCTCTTCAAAGGAGCACATCATTCCGTTGGAGATCTCACCCCGGAGCTTTCCGGCTTTGATCTCACGGCCGCCGGAGATGACCGAATCGTCAAGAGCAACCGGAATGTGATCGTTAAGCTTCACGTTCTGAGCGCCTGTGACGATCTGCGTGACACCGCCAAAGTCTGCTCCCACGTCCATCTGACAGACGAACATATGGTCGGAATTCTGGTGGCGGACGATCTCAACGCACTTGCCGACAACGACTCTGTTTATTTTGTTTCCTATTTTATCGACAGTTTCCACCTTGGAGCCGCTGAGAGTCATTTCGCCGGCAAGCTTCTCCGCAAAGGAATCACTGTCCTCGTAATCAATATCCGTATATGCGAGTAACCATTTTAAAGGTGCTTTCATTTTTCAACCCTCCACGCTTGATCAGAACTGTTCCAGGAACCTTACGTCGTTCTCAAAGAACTGACGCAGATCGGAAACACCGTACCTGGCAAGAGCAGTTCTTTCGATACCTATTCCGAAGGCAAAGCCGGAATAGACCTCCGGATCGATATCGCACCGTCTCAGAACGTCCGGGTGGACCATGCCGCAGCCAAGAACCTCGACCCAGCCTTCGCCCTTGCATATCCTGCAGCCGGTTCCTCCGCAGCCCCAGCATGTAACGTCAACTTCCGCGCTGGGCTCGGTAAACGGAAAATGGTGAGGTCTCAGTCTGATTTTGGTATTCTCGCCGAACATGGCTTTGGCGTATACCTCAAGTGTTCCCTTAAGGTCGCCCATGGTGACGCCCTTGTCCACTACAAGGCCCTCCAGCTGATGGAATATAGGGGAATGGGTGGCGTCAAGGTTGTCTGCTCTGTAGACCTTGCCGGGGCTGATTATCCTGATAGGAGGCTTTTTGTGCTCCATAACGTGGATCTGAACGCTGGAAGTCTGGGTCCTGAGAAGCATTTTGTCGGTGATATAAAAAGTATCCTGAGTGTCGCGGGCGGGGTGGCCTTCGGGAAGGTTAAGCGCCTCGAAATTGTAATAATCGTATTCGATCTCGGGGCCCTCGGCGATCTCGTAGCCCATGCCTATAAACAGTCTTTTCATTTCCTCGGTGACTTTGTTGAGAGGATGGAGACTGCCCTCAGGCGCAGGGGTCGCGGGCATCGTGACGTCTATAGTCTCTTTTTCAAGTGATCTTGCAAGCTCTAAGGCTTTGATCTCCTGCTTTTTTTCAGCGATCTTATTTTCAATATAGCTGCGGACCTCGTTGGCGTGCTGGCCGAATACAGGCCTTTCCTCAGGGCTCAGCTGACCCATCAGCTTCATAACGCCGGTGATCAGGCCTTTTTTGCCAAGGAATTCAACACGCAAAGACTCGATGGAATCTTCGGAGGAGGAATTCTCTATCCTTTCGGTAAAAGCCTTTTTGATTTCGGCAAGTTTTTCTTTCATAAATCAGTTAACCTCCTGGTCTGAGGCCAAAGCGGCCGTTTAGGGTGTCGGTAAAGAGCAAAGATACACCTGCTCCACGAATTTATTATAATATCAATTCCGTCATATTTTGTAAAGAAAAATAAAGCGATTTCGAGGGTCCCCGCACTAAATATTCACATGGCGCCAAAGGGGTCAGGATGCTCCGTTAAGAGGGGCCTCGGGCATCCGCGGCAAGCAGGCCGGGGTAAAAGTCAATTGACAATTAAACTGGCGTGATTTATAATCATTTGACGCAATGGGATGTTGCCAAGCGGTAAGGCACCAGACTTTGACTCTGGTATTCGCAGGTCCGAATCCTGCCATCCCAGCCATTGACCGGGCGGGTTCAAACGTGTTCCCGCCCTTTTCTGTTTAAAAGAGCGCCGAGTTAAGGTATAATAATGTTTGATATCAATTTGTGTACACTTGTAAAAAAAACGTCAAAAGCCGGGGTGATATAAATGACCGTCAGAGAAGCCAACAAGAATGACTGCGAAATAATGGACGGGCTCCTTACGGAACTTATCCGTTACGAGACGAGTTACGACAGTAATCTGAACCAAGAGTATACTGTGAAAAACAATTATGCGGAAAGACTTGAATGGCCCGGGCACAAAGCTTTTATAGCGGAAGAAAACGGAGAAGCCGCGGGTTTCATTTACGGGTTTATATACAGTATTCCGGACATGTACGCAAGTCCGGTAGCCATCGTCGACGCGTTTTACGTCAGGGAGGAATTCCGTGGCAGAGGCATCGGAAGAGAGCTGTTCTCTGAGTTTAAGAAATTTGCGGCAGCAGAGAACGCCGCAAGGATCGAGCTTAAGGTAATGTCGGAAAACGATAAAGCCTTGGCGTTATACGGATCTCTCGGTTTTCGTGAGACAAAGAAATACATGGCTCTTGAGCTTGACCGGTGATAAAATGATATCTATTGATCACATTCCGGAGGGATCATTCTTGAAAAAGCTGAAATATTTATTGATAACAGTCACAGTGATCGCGTTGGCGGCAGCCGCCGCGGCCTGCGCAGTTAACACACCCGGCAAAGACGGTACCGTAGCTGACGTTACGGATGCTCCTGTCTCCAAAGGTCAGATGCAGGTATTTGACGGAAGCGGCAGGCGAATCGGAGGCATCGACAGCAGAGCCAACTGTTCCGCGGTGGACGATGGTATTTTCTACAGCATATTCGAGCTCGTCAATTACGAAGCTACAGCCACTGCGGAATACCGTCTGTTCAGCAAGGAAACAAACACGGACGTTCTCCTGGGGAAATTCGAAGGCCAGGGATACGAAGCGGCCTACACCCGCACGGAGCTTGGCGGTAGGATCTATACGCTTGCGATAAAAGGCTCGGCGGGAGGCGATTCGGTTCCGCTGGTGCTTCTTGCCTTCGATCCCGCAAATAAAACCATGGAGACTTTCACGGTCTCCGAGAACGGCTTTCCCTATTCCGACATGGCAGCCGTCAACGGAAAGCTGCTCATCATGAATCATGAGATGTCGGATCGGAAAAAGGACACGGTCTACGAATTCGATCCCACAAGTAAGACCGTAAAAGAGGTTCTGAGCTTCCAATCCGAAAAGGATTCCCTCCGGGGCATATGCGCAGAAGAAAACGGCTTTTACCTGCTGCGCCTTTCTATCGGCAATACCGCCAATGAGATGTTCCTCGATCTTTACGCCAATGACTTTACAAAGACCTCCTCTGTGTCCGTCAATGAGCTAATGGTAAATTCCATAATGAATATCACAGGCATTTTGAGCAGACAGGACGCACTGAACGAGATCGGAATGAGCGTGTCGCATTTTTCCGTTGCAGACGGAAGATACATGATCTATGAGAATTTCGGCCTTTCGAGGATCATCCTGGACCTTAACACGGGAGAAACTCTTCTGGCAAAGGAGGACTTATACGCGGTGTCCACAGGGAACGGATGTCCCGTGGTATACAGAATGGACTTTGACGACGAAGTAAAGGCTCCCGAGATCACGGGTCTTGTTGAAGGAAGGACCGTTAGCTGCGAATTCAGTCCCGTTGACAGTCACAAATTAGTCCGGAGTATTTCAAAGTCCGCTTCCGGCACCTGGGCGGTGGTGGCCTCGGACGACTACCGTGCCTTCCAGTGGACATTGGCGGTGACTTTATGGACAGACAACGGTCAACAATAAAAAGAATACGGGAGAGAATAGATGTATTTTTCAAAACGCAACGACAAAACAGTATACATAAATCACTACAGCGGCCTTCTCGAAGTTGAAGGGGAAGGTATACTGACAAAAGAGGATACGGAGGTCTGGCCCTCCTCAGGCAAAAACTGGGGAGGCAAATACAATGAACTGTGCATAAAGGAAGGCATAACCGGATTAGGCGAGGGATATTTGGAATATTTCCGGAAGATTAATTGTCTGATACTTTCAAGAACAGTTGAGGCAGTTGCCACAGATGCCGAGCTGGACAAACGGCTTCAGAAAAACAAAGTCCTTATCCGGGGAGAATACGATACCTTCGCGGAAGAATTTGCCCGTGAGAAAAAGCTGAATTTTCTACACTGCGACATCCATCTTGCCGACGATGAGTTCAAGGAGCGCTATGAACACGACATAATAACCCTTCGTTTCCATCTGAAAGGCGACGCGGACATACACTACAACTGCTTTACCCCCGGAAGCTCAGCAGGCAGCTACGGAGGCGGGGAATACGCCAAAAAGCTGCCGAAGGATTTTTACGTAGGCTGCACGTTGGAACAGTTTGCCGGGAATTTTCCGGAGCGCATCCGGGACCAGCTGCTTGCCAATGACATGCTAAGGCGCTTCCTTGAGAATTCAAACAAAAGAGTTAAATCGTAAATAGATCAGCCGCCGGCGGTCACGTTAAGACCGGTCGGCGGCTGTTTTTCAATAGATTCGCTTTTGCGATCACTCGCTCATTGTCCTTGATCTTTTCTTTTCAACTATCTTCTCTATCACCAGAGCCAGCAAGAAGCCTGCGATAAAGCCGCCGAAATGGGCAAAATTGTTGATATCGCTGCCCGTTTTGATCACGCCGTACACGAGGTTGAAGATCACCATGATTGCAAGAGAAAAGAAGTTTCCGGTGCTCCTGAATGCCCTTTTGTTTTTGCTGAGAACAAGCATGTAAATTAGCACGCCCCCGAGGCCCAGCACCGCTCCCGAGGCTCCGAGAGACACAAGGTTCTCAGGCAGGAACCAGAGAGACAGCAGGTTTCCGAAAAAGCCGGAAACAAAATACAGTACGAGAAATTCCAGCTTTGAGAAATATCTTGAGACCACCGTGCCGAGGTAGAACAGCGAAAGCATGTTTCCTGCAAGATGATAGATGTCCGCGTGGAGAAACATTGCCGAAAATAGGCGCCACCATTCGCCTTCAAAAACGAACCGGTTGTACTGTACGCCGTAAAGATACAGATAGTCGTATCCGTAAACCGCTTTGGAAATATAACCCAGAATAAAGACCAGAACGTTTAAGCCAAGAAGAATGTAAACGACGATCATATTGGATCTTCCGAAGCGCCTCAGAGTGTCTGTCGAGCTTCTTCCGTATGAGACCTCGGACTCATCTCTGACGTTACCCCGGTACTGTCCCTGCCTGAAATCTCCGCCGGAATCATAACCTTGGCGTGTTCCGTTCATTTCGTCAAAACGGTACGCGGAGGATTCGGGAGAAGCCAGTTTACCCAGGTCAGACACAAGCTTCCAAACCTCTCTGTCCACGAAGCCCCCTGCCGCGATCCTTAAAACGTCTCCGGAGTAAAGGTCGACAATATAAAATTCCGATACGATGCCGGCCCTGGAGACCGTGTCAAAACAGCGGGTCAAAAAGCCGTATTCATCCGTATTCCTTTTAAACAAACCTTTTTCGTCGGGAATAACAAAAACAAAAGCCGTGGACCGGGACCCGGAGCCGGAATAAGCGGTGAGGTTTCCCGTGATCGTTTCGAAGTAATTCCGAGCGTTTGAGCTGTCGACCCGGGGGATCGTGACGACCACGGAAGAACCGCCGATGTTTCTATAAAAACTGCTGCCGCTGGCAGTAAAACCCGCCATCGGCAGCTTATTGATAAGATAATCACTGGCTTGATCGAAATTAAGCATTCTCAGTCTCCGGAACTACAAACCGTCAGTCTTCCTCGTAGTCGATCCTGTATTCGTCAGGATAGAAATAACCGTTCTTTCTCGCTATCTCCTCTTCGACCGATTCGGAATGGATAAGCTGTTTTTTTACGTTAAGATCTTCGGATCTGGAGACAAGCTCCTGGCTGTCAGCTTTCGCGGCCGCAAACTGCTGACGCTTCTCATTCAGTACCGGCTGCTGACTGGCGATAATGACCAGAAAAGCCGCTATGAGAAAAAGCAGAATGATATTCCTTGGGCTGAAGATCTTCTTTAGCATGGCGATTATTCCTTGGTAGAAAGAATGCCATTTAATTATATAGGAACAGCGCAGCGTTGTAAAGGGGAATATTGTGATTTTCGCAAAAAATCGCAAAAATTACGCGCCCTTTTTGGCGGGATCAAGATGTATGCCTCTTTCCTCAAGAAGCTCCGCAAACTCCTTACCGGAAATGTTTTCTTTTTCGATGAGGACCGCAGCCAGAGAGTCAAGTATTTCCCTGTTCTCGGACAGTATTGAGGCAGCTTTTTCATAGCAGGCGGTGATAATGGATCTGATCTCATTGTCGACCTCCCTTGCGGTCTCGTCGGAGCAGTCGCTTGAATATGCCTCGCCAAGGTAAGCCTGCTGTCTGCTGTCAATGCAGACAAATCCAATCTTGTCGCTCATACCGAACTGGGTGACCATGGATCTTGCGATCCGAGTGGCTTTTTCGATATCGTTTGAAGCGCCGGTAGTGATCTCGCCGAAAACCATCTCCTCAGCCGCCCTTCCGCCCGAGAAAACGGTGATCTCGTCAAGGGCTTCCTTCTTTGTGAGCAGATGCTTTTCCTCCTTGGGGGTCTGCATCGTATAGCCGAGAGCTCCCGAGGTGCGGGGAATGATCGTAATCTTTGAAACGGGCTCCGTATGCGTCAGAAGAGCCGATACAAGAGCGTGACCGGTCTCATGGTACGCGACAGTTTTCTTTTCCTGTTCGGTAAGGACAGTGCTTTTCTTTTCCTCTCCCGCGATAACGGCCTCGACAGCGTCAAGCATTTCCTTCTGAGATACCTCGGTAAGGCCTGCTCTTACGGATCTTATAGCCGCTTCGTTGATGATATTTTCGAGATCGGCTCCGGAAGCACCGGCTGTCGCAAGCGCCACGGCTTCAAAATCAACGTCGCCGCTCATTTTTACACCTTTGGCGTGTACCGCAAGGATAGCTTTTCTTCCCTCCAGATCGGGAAGATCGACGATGATGCGCCTGTCGAACCTGCCCGGCCTCAGAAGCGCCTTATCCAGCACCTCGGGTCTGTTGGTTGCGGCAAGGATCACGACGCCCTTTGAAGAGTCAAAGCCGTCCATCTCCGCGAGAAGCTGATTTAAGGTCTGTTCTCTTTCGTCGTTGCCGCCAAAGACGGTATCCCTTGTTTTACCTATTGCGTCGATCTCATCAATGAAAACTATGCAGGGTGCCTGCTCCACCGCCTGTTTGAAAAGGTCTCTGACTCTCGAGGCGCCTACGCCGACGAACATCTCCACGAATTCACTTCCCGAAAGAGAAAAGAAAGGCACTTTGGCTTCACCCGCAACGGCCTTCGCAAGAAGCGTCTTTCCTGTTCCGGGAGGTCCCACCAGGAGCGCACCTTTGGGGAGTTTTGCGCCGATGGAAGTATATTTCCCAGGGTTCTCGAGGAAATCAACTATCTCCCGAAGCTGCTGTTTGGCTTCATCCTGACCCGCAACGTCCTCAAAGGTCTTTCCGGTGGACTTTTCGCCAACGATCCTGGAAGTGCTCTTGCCGAAGGACATCACGCCCGCGCCCATGCGCTTGGAGATGATCCTCATAACGATAAACATGCCGAGAACGCCGACGACGAGCATCACAACCAGCTGAATGATGGAAAGCCAGAAGGTGGACTTCTCGATAGGCGAGCTGAAATCAACACCCTTCTCAAGCAAAGTGGGCAGCAGATTCTCGTCTGGGATCACAGGCATGCCCGTCCTGTAATACACGGGTTTTTTCGAGTCAAAATCCTTGAGCTGTATGGTTATAACAGTGGACGTGATCTCAACCTTATCCACCTTGTCCTCATTTACCATCCGGATAAACTCATTGTAGTAAACGGTTTCATAGGTCGGTTTGTTTGCGTTGGGAACAAGCCAGAGCCATATGAGGAATATGACAAGCAAAATTACAACGTAGTAAATTATGACGGGGATCCTGAATCCGTTCTTTTTCTTATCCTTGTCCATAGCTGAAATAATCTGTCTTTTCAGAAATCACAGGCCCGGAAAGAGCCGTCTTGCCGGGGAATATTGTACAAAAGATTTATTAAAAATC
Organism: Clostridia bacterium; assembly: GCA_017959965.1. Classification (GTDB taxonomy): domain Bacteria; phylum Bacillota; class Clostridia; order UBA1212; family UBA1212; genus UBA1212. The sequence continues at coordinate 15,415 of JAGCZO010000144.1, forward strand.
CCTAAAAAATCAAAAAGAACCGCCAGCACACCGGCAAGGATGTGAAGACGGCTGCATTTTTTCGGTTAAGAGTAATTACGCCTCGACTTCTATGCCGGAGATGGAGACCTCAAATGCGACACGGTTCTCCTCGGTGCCGTCAGGAAGTCTCTTGACGTAGGCTCTGCTCTGTATGCGGCCTCTTATTTTCACGTGCTCGCCTACAGATCTTTTGCCGCAGAATCTGGCGTTGCGTCCCCAGCAGATGCAGGGAATGTAGTCGGACTTGTTATAAGGTCTGTTCACGGCCAGAAGTATGTCGGAGATCTCCCTTTTTAAAGGAGTGATCCTGAAGACAGGCTGCTTGCAGATAAATCCGTCAAGATATATCTCGTTCATATCGGGAACGATGGAAAGAAGCGGATCCTCACGCTCGGCAGCGCCGCCTGCGGCGGCGTTGTAATAATCTCCCGATTCGTCAGCGAAGGAATTGGCAAATTCCACAGGCTCGCCCTTCTCGTCAAAAAGGACCACCTTCCTGGCAAAGACCATCAGCTTGAGCTGCGAACGGGTCTCACCCTGAACGTTGTGGGACCTGAACTGACCCTCGATATAAATAAAACGTCCGGGCAAAATGTATTTCTCGTCCACAAGCCTGTCCGAAACCACCGCAGGGATCACGTCAAACGAACCGCTCGTGCGTTTGATCCTGACGCTGAAAGCGTAGAAGCCCTCTCCGTATATGGAATAGGAAAGAGAAGGCTCGTCTTCGACTACGCCGGAGATCTTAGCTATATTATTCTCAACAAATTCTGAAGGCATAAATGGACCCTTTCGAGAAAATGATTACGAATGATAACACTTTTATATTAATAAATCAAATATAATTTAAAAGCGGTAGCATTGCGTTTGATCCGTCTAGTGCGGAAAAAATGTTATATTTAAGCTCACCTCATCATGGGGAAGCCCAGCTGACGCATAGCTTCGTAGATCACGACAGCCACGGAATTTGACAGATTCAGCGATCTGAATTCAGGATCGTCAAGCATGGGGATCCTGATGGCATTGGCGTAATCCGAAAAGATCAGGGCTTCGGGAAGACCCTTAGTCTCCTTTCCGAACAGAAGAAAATCACCGTCATGAAACGTAACGTCAGTGTGGCGTTTAGCGGCCTTGGTGGTGCAGTAGTACATGGCGATATCCGGAAAGTTAAGCTTTTTGTACTCCAGGAAGGCGGCAAGACCTTCGTGAACGGTAATGTCCACAAAATGCCAATAGTCAAGGCCCGCCCTTTTGACGTGCTTATCGTCAATGGAAAAGCCGAGAGGCTTCACAAGATGAAGCCTTGCGCCCACGCTGCCGCAGGTCCTTGCTATATTTCCCGTGTTGGCGGGTATTTCGGGTTCAACAAGCACTATGTTAAGAGCCAAACCGTGATCTCCTTATTCCTTGATGGCCTCAGCCGCGGCGAAAACAACCTTCCACTGGGCAATAAATGATCTCTGAGAAAGATGTTTGAGGATGCACTCCGGAGGCTCCTTCGGAAGATCGTTCCGTGTGAATTCTTCAAAGGAAATGTCGCCGATTTCGTTTACGTCAGAATACTCCGCTCCGTTTTCGGAATAGTACTTGCCAAGAACGCCGTCCGGCGCAAGATATACCTTTTTCCTCATGTACATCAGCTGCTCGATGTTGCCGAGAGCTATCTGCCTGTAAACGTCAAAAACGCCAATGTCCATCTTCCACAGGAAGCTTATGTATTCCGGAAGTGTCACCGCATCCCTGATGATATTAAGCTTTTCCGCAGGGAGTAAAGAAGAGGCTTTGGCGGTGACCTCCTTCGCGTAATCCTCATCACCGTAAGAAAGGGGAATATGGACGACGATATTTTCGTTTTTATATGCAGCGAGCTTTTCCAGCATTCTGATGTGGTTGCAGTTAGGCGTCGCCGAATGGCCCAGAAGAATGTTCACGGGACCGTCTTTTTTAGCATCCGATCTTAAAGACTCTGTTTTTTCGCAGGGGAATGCCACGTAGCAGGCGTGAAGCACCGGGATCTGATCTCCGAACTGTTTGACAAAGACTTCTTCGTCGGCGGGGAAGATCACAATGACGCCCCGGACCTTTTTGCGCCAGTCTTCGTTGATCTTATTCACTATCCGGTGTCTGAGGCCCTTCTGCTCCCTGCGCCAGTTGTAAAGATCGGCGCCCCACTCGACCCAGTAGGATTTCCTCATAAGATTGGGATGAAGCATCACTCTGAATAAAGTTCTGAAATTCCACC
>JAGCZO010000015.1 GCA_017959965.1 Clostridia bacterium
GATAATGGCATCCAAGAGCTTGTCCATGTATTTCGTGTACAAGGCTAGTAAAACGGAATTGTGTTGTTTATAATCATATTGATCATCCCCTGAATATTTGGCCAGCAAAAAAAGCAAAGTATCCGGGACCTCATTGCTGAAATCGGTAAAAGCTTCTTCTTTGAGCAGGGTCTTATGTGCTTCAACGATACTTTCTTCGGCAAAGGAAGACTTGGCATAAGAATCCGCCCTCAGCTTTGCCGCCCGCCGTTTATTCTCATCAAGCAGCGACAAGACCTTCAAATGGCACGCAAAAGCACACTTCTTCGCCACGTTGTACAGGGTTTCCTTAGAGGTTTCATCAGCATGTATAAGTGCCAATGTGTAATTCAAGTCTTTATCTATACAAAATCCCTTTTCGATAAGGTCGCGGCCGTCCCTGTACCTGCAGAGTCTTTCAGACAAGATCAGGCCCCAGTATGCTTCGTAACATTTCCCTTCGAAGGTCGTTGAACGCTCAAAGCATTCCGTCGCATAGTTGAAATCTCCTGCGGCCAGACGGTCGAAGCCCAGTTTTATTAATTCATCTGCGTTTTCATTCTGATTGACAGCATCAGCCATATATACTTTTCTCCTTCTTATACGCAAAAAGAAGTCATTTCAGACAACATGTAAGGCAATTATGATATGACCGGTATTTCAACCAAATTGTACCCGATTATCGGCCTCCGGTCAACAACACTTAAAATGATTTTTCATGCGGCAAAAGCCCGCCTTCCCCCTCATCCGCATTGACAACCTTGCCCCGTTTTGATACACTCCGCATAGTTAGATCAACCGACAAGGCAGGGTAAAAACAGTGGCAGACGATTCAAACAACTTTGCTCTCGAGTTCAGGCTTCATGAGCTGGACAGCGATCTTCATAAAAGATTTACCGACTGTGTCTTTGCCCTCCAAAGAATTCTTTCCAATTACAAACTGATATTTCCCGGATACACCGATCACTCCGAGCTCCATTCCCTCACGGTTATTGAGTTCTGCAGCGAGCTCATTGGCGACAGGCTGCACCTGCTCAACAAGAACGAGATCTACGTTCTTTTGCTTGGCTGTTATTTTCACGACACGGGAATGGGGATCACCGCCAAGGATTTCGAGGCGTTTTCAAAACGGATCGATTTTGGCGATTATTTCGAAAAACACCCGGGTGCCACAAAAGCCGAGCAGATCCGCGACTTTCACAACGAGTATTCCGGGATGTTTGTCAAAAAATACGCGGAGCTTTTTGAGTTCCCCAGCGAGGCTCATCAGAACGCGATCTTTCAGGTCTCCAGAGGCCACAGGAAAACGGATCTGATGGACGAAAGCAGTTATCCTCTGGCATTGCCAATGCCAGACGGTGAAACGGTCTGCCTGCCTTATTTGGCGTCTCTGCTGAGGTTGGCGGACGAGATCGACGTGTCCGCTGAAAGAAATCCCAAGATGCTCTATGATCTGGAAGCCATCACCGACGGCGTACAGCTGCTTCATCACAAGAGGCACCGGGCGGTAAAGGAACTGAAGATCGAGGACGAGGCTTTCACGCTGATGGTTGACGGCAGCGACCCCGTCGTCGACGAACTGATCTTCAAAATGATCGTAAAAATGCAGCAGACCCTGGATACCTGCCGGCTGGCCGTCAACGGGCGCACGCCCTTCGAGATCACCCAGTGTGAGGTACGGGTCTGTCTGATCTAAAAAACGCAGTCAGCTCACTCGCTCCATTCAAGATAAAAACTGACGCTAACGTCTCCCTCTCCGAATATCTTAAGTATCTGCTCTTTTGACTTGTAGGTCTTTCCGCCTAACCGGACGGCCTTCAGGGTTTTATTGTCGTAGCATATCGCCAACGTGTTTTCCCCTGTAAGGAGAACGTCTCCCGGCTCCGCATCCAGCTCTTTGGCGTCAAAGGGAAGGCTGAAAGGAAGCACCCCGGTCTTCGAAAAGCTGCCGTCGTCCTTAAGCTCAAGCTCAAGTTTGGAAAGCTGCTTTCTGAAAGCGGCGGCGGATTCGTTGTCGGCAATGGACGTATAAAGCTTCATCTCCGGAGCTTCAACGGCAAGAACCGCCGTGGGCTCCCGGTGTTCGAACTCAGGCATGTGTTTTTTCCCTGGCATGGTCTTTACCTCCGTTTTTTTATAGCTAATTATAACTTTCGGCGCCTCTGAAAGTCAACAAACCCGGCCTTTCGGTCAACTCTTTTTCCTTTTCCTGCCGAAAAGAGGCCTCACGAGCTCTGCCCCGCCGGAGCCGATGTCAACGGCAACGTCATCCGTGACCTTGACCTTGGTTTTTCCTTTATTTCCGAGAATAATACCGTCCTTGAATTCATATTCGATTTCGCCCGTTGACCAGTTGAGAACAGGCTCAAAAGGGGCTTTTTTGTCGCTTTTCATATTTCCCACCTGCAGCTTTCTAAAAATACAAGCCTTTCTGCCGACAGTTTATATGGGCCCGAAGCCGCTGTCAATATCAAAAATGAGGTTTCCCGCCAAGGTGTCGCACCCGACCGACAACAAAACGTAAAAAGCCTTGTTATTTCCAATGAAAGCGCCCCGGATCTGCGCAGCGACTCGACGCCCTCGACAAGCGTTTGTCGAGTTGCTCGATAAATCTTCGTCGAACGGCTCGACAGAATCGACAAAATTACGTCGAGTGACTCGATGAAACCGCGTCGAGTGACTTGACAAAATCAAAACAACAATGGTATAATATCTCATGCAGACCCGATAGAAGGAGGATAATTTCATGGCCATACCCGTTAACATAAACGATCTGATAAACCGGACAGTTGTTGAATCTACCAGGATCGAATTCAAATCCGACTGGAATCCCGAACCTATCCTCCATACTATCTGCGCTTTTGCAAATGATATTGATAACATGGGCGGCGGGTATATTGTCATTGGCGTCGAAGAGGAGGACGGAGCGCCTGTGATACCTGTTAAAGGTATTGAAAAGAACAGGATCGACAGTATTGAGAAGAAACTCCGAGAATGCTGCCATTATATCGAGCCCTTCTACCAGCCTGTTGCAGAACCCTTCCTTTTTGAAGGTAAGCACGTTCTTGTCATCTGGGTCTCCGGCGGGTATTCACGGCCTTACAAAGCATCAGTTTCCTTGTCGGACCGCCGTTCCGATAAAAGATACTACATACGAAAAGCGAGCAGCACAGTCGTTGCATCTCCTGAAGAAGAAAAACAGCTCTATTACGTTTCTTCGGACATTCCGTTTGATGACAGAGCCAATCTAGCCGCCGATATAACCGATCTTGATCTGGGACTGATTCGTGAGCATCTGAAAAAGGTCGGCAGTGATCTTTACGCTTATTCTCTTGGCCGGGATCTGAACAGTCTTGCGGAGGATATGCAGCTGGTATCGGGCCCCTCCGAATTCCGGAAGCCAAAGAACGTCGGCCTTCTCATGTTCTCAGAACATCCCGAAAAATACTTCAGATACGCCAGAATTGACGTGGTTGACGTACCCGATCCCACCGGAAGGAATATGACCGAAAAGATCTTTACCGGCCCGATCCAGAGGCAGCTTTCCGAAGCTCTTATGTATATCAAAAACTATATCCTTAAAGAAGCCGTGATCAAAAGCGGCGACAAGGCGGAAGCCGAAAGGATCATGAACTATCCGTATGCGGCGGTCGAGGAGATCCTCTCCAATGCAGTTTACCACAGGTCGTACCGGATAAACGAGCCTATAACCGTCAGGATCACTCCTGCCGCCATCGAGATCACCAGCTTTCCCGGCTTTGACCGCAGCATCACGGACGAAAAGATCAAGTCTCTCGATATTCGCTCGATGGTATACAGAAACAGACGGATCGGAGATTTCTTGAAGGAACTGAAACTGACTGAAGGACGAAACACGGGTTTTCCCACCGCCTTCAACGCACTCAGAGAAAACGGTTCCGACATGCCTTCGTTTGAAATGGATGCTGACCGCGGATATCTCACCGTAATAATACCTGTCCATCAATACTTTTTGAAGAAAACAGACGCAAACAACAGTGAGTACGATCGTAAAATACTGTCCGCTGTAGGCAGCAGGGAACTGAATTTGACAGAAATTGCCAAAGAGATGGGCTACAAGGGTATTACCAAAAAACTGAGCAATGCGGTAAGCAACCTATACAAAACAAATGCTTTGGAAAGGACCTTTTCTGCGGAAAGAGGCGTCGTTTACGAAGTAAAGAAAGGCAAAAATCAAGACTAAAAACATATTGCGATCTATGCCCGGTCTCCGGGCGATCTGCGCCGATCAGCCGCCTCTGAGAACTATTTTCACCAAATTCTCCAGCTCATCTGCAAGATACAGCGGAACGTTGAGGATATTGCCGTCGTAGGAAAGGTTTCTCATTGAAAACCTGACGCACAGCTTCGTCTGCGAGGAATAGTCATTGGCGTAATTCTTGATGCTCGCGGCTTTGACGTTCTTCCCTGCCTTGACCTCCACCGGAATTATTTCATTCTCAAGCTGAATTACGAAGTCCACCTCATACGGGATCTCGGACCAGTAGTAAATACTTGCGCCGGGTATGTTCTTAAGACTTTCCAGAACATAGTTTTCCGACAAGGCTCCCTTGAATTCCTCGAACAGCCTGTTCCCCTCAGTTATCGCAGACGCAGCCAGGTAGGAATGTTTTCTGAGCAGTCCGACGTCGACCATGAAAATTTTAAACGCGTCAAGATCCTCGTACGCAGACAGCGGAATGCCCGGTTTTGATATGCGCACAATTTTCGCAACAGTATTTGCGTTTACAAGCCAATTCAAAGCATTTTCATACTCCCTGGCCCTGGCGCCTGTTTTCACTGCACTGTACAGAAATTTCTTGTTCTCTCTTGCCAATTGAGAAGGAAGCGAGCGCCAGATGAGTCTGATCTTCGGAACGTCGGTGGGATTGGCGTGTTTTCCGAAGTCATACTCATACGCCTCAAGTATCTCGCTCTGTATCCTGTCAGCCTCGCCAATGTCGCCCTCCTCCGTCCAGGCCTTGACAACTTCCGGCATGCCGCCGATGGCAAAATACATTTTGAGCTTCTCGGTAAGAGGCCCGGCAAAAATATCCGGCACGTTTTCCACGGCGTCAATACTTCTCATATACTGCACGAGATTGGCGTCGCCGCCTGCTTCAAGGAACTCCTCAAAGCTCATGGGGCCAAGGTGCAGACAATCGACCTTGCCGACGGGAAAGCCTTTCGAAAGCATCAGCCCAAGCAGGGACCCGGCGCTTGCAACAAAGTACTCCGGCGCGTCCTCGCAGAAATATTTCAACGTGTTCAGCGCCTCATCGCACTCCTGGATCTCGTCAAAAATAATGAGCGTATCCTTTGTGACAGGCCGCCCCGCCGCAAAAGAAATGTTTTGGATTATTCTTCTGACGTCCTTCGTTGACTTAAAAAACTGGTGGTATTCCGGCTGCTTTTCAAAGTTGATCTTAACAAAACCGTCCGGGAAAGACTTGCCGAACTCCTCGAGCAGCCAGGTCTTGCCGACCTGCCTGGCGCCAAGAAGCACAAGAGGCTTTCTCCTCTTTGAATCTCTCCAATTTATCAGGTCTTTCATTGCGTAGCGTTCCATAAAAACTCACCGTCCCTCGACGCCAATGATACCTCGCCAAACGTCCATTGTCAACGAAAATCACACAATTTTGCAAAAAAGTGTGATTTTTATCACATAATTCCGCAAAAAAGTGTGATGACCATCACATAATTCGTAATTTGGGCGCTATAAGAGGTAAAACAGTACACAAACCTCTTTTAATTATTTTATTTATTCCAGTTAGGCCGTTTGTATCGGCAGTTAGGATAACCTGAACATCCAACGAACATTCCATAAGCGCCAATTCGTTCAACAAGCTTACTACCACAACATGGACAAATTGTCATAGCGAGTTACAATTTTATAACATAAAACGTGCTTTTCCCTGCGCCGCTCTTTTCAAGTTTTCCCTCTTCTACCATCCTTGCCAACACCTTCTCGACGGAGCTTGCGGATAACAGCGGACACAGCTCTGACACTTCAGATTTTGTTACTTTTCCCAGCTTCATATCCAAAGCGTTCTTAACCGCGTCGTATGCGCTCAGCTTTTTGGATACGACCTCTGTTCTGCTTTCAAAATCATCATACGCCATTTCGATAATGCCCAGCAAATAGCTGATAAAAGGCGTTGGATCATCTGTTCCCTCATGCCAACCGACCTGCGATTCATACAGTGAGTCGTAATACAGATCCTTCGATTCGGCGATCTTGAGCTCCAACGATATGTACTTGCCAACGTAATATCCCGAGCGGTACAGAAGCAGCGTTGTCAGGAGTCTGCTCATTCTGCCGTTGCCGTCGTTGAAGGGGTGGATACACAAAAAATCATGTATAAAGATCGGGATCAGTATAAGCGGGTCGAGCTCATTGCTTTCCACAGCTTTATTGAATTCATCGCACAGGGCTTCCATTGCCGCCGGCGTTTCAAAGGGAGAGACAGGAGTGAATAAGGTATAGGAATTACCCTTTTCGTCAGTTGCGTTTATATAATTTTGCGTATTTTTGAATTTTCCGCCATACGATACTTCGTCGTTTCTTTTGCACATGATCCTGTGCAGCTGAAGGATATAGTTTGGCGTGATGGGAATATATTCAAAGCTTTCATGGATCGTGTTTAAAGCATCTCTGTAGCCGGCGATCTCCTTTTCGCTTCTGTTTTTTGGAGTCGTTTTTTCGTTTACGATCTTCTTAAGCCTTGTATCGGTGGTTCTGATGCCTTCTATCGCATTGCTTGCCTCAGTGCTTTGTACCTTGGCAAGTTCAACCAGCCTGTTTAGTTCCTCCGGTTTCTGAGAAAGGTATGATTCCTGCCTGCCCTTGGCCTCGTGGATCTTGCCGATCTGATTGATTATTGTGCAGTTCCACGTTTTATTCTTATAGCCTGAATAATCAAAAATTCTCATAATCCCTGCTCCTTTCTCGTAAATCATATACGAAAATGAGAGAATAGTCAAGCATTACGAGAATTTTATTGCCGAACCGCCAAATCTTACAAAAAAATATTTCCCGGAAATATCACGCCAATGACAGCCGCGGAGCTCACTCCACCGCCTCCCAGGCCTTCCTCACGAACTCCCTGTACTCCTTCACCACCTCGTCCGGCGCGGCCACCTTCACCTTGCCGCTGAAGCCAACGATCCATGAGAAAAGCACGCTGTTCACCGCCACCTCAACGTCAGCCTCAAAGGTGCCGTCACCCCGCAGGAAAGTGTCTACTTTTTCTCCAAAACGGTCCACGATGGCGTCCATCACGGAATTGTCGCAAATCAGATGTACGTGCTGGCGCTCCGAGCTGAACATGTGGTACATTGTGTTCAGGTGGCGGTCCAGGTCAAACCCCTTCTCCGGCGGGATCGCGTCAGTCTCCAGGATCTCCGGGGCTGCCACCATCCTGTCCACACGGAAGCTCCTCAGTTCTCCGCTCTCCTCGTACCAGCCGATCACGTAGTAATAGTCCCCGTTCCAGACGAGTCTGTAGGGGCTCAGCCTGTACAGCGCACCGTCGCGCCTCGGCTTCCGCTGCTTCTTTTCGTTGTATTGGAAATACTGAAAAGCGATCTGCTTTTTGGCGTTGATGGCCTCGTTGACCGCGTCGACTATCCCCAGGACCTTCTTGTTGGTGCCCTTTATGCGGCGCTCCACGGAGACGTTGCGGACCAGCTTGTCGGAGGCGTGGCAGCCGGCAAGGGCCCCGATCTTAGCGATCAGCTTCTTGCTCTGGAACGCCGGGATGAACTTGCAGGACGCCAATGAGTCGATGAGCAGCTTCATCTCCGCGTCCTCGAAGTAGCGCTTGCCGAAATAGTAGCGGTTTTGAGTGGATTTGGTCATCCGGATGTCCATGCCAAGGCCTTTCAGCATCTCGATGTCGGCGCCAATAGTCGTCCGGTGGGTCGGCATGTTGAACTCCTTCTCCAGGATGCGCATCAGCTGCGCCGTGGTCAGGAAATGCTCCCCGTCGGTGCGCTCGAACAGTATTTTGGCGATGAGCCAGGGTCTTAATTTTGCGTCAATGTCCATATCGGAATGTCCTTTTCAGTATTTCAAGCCGTCTCACTCGGCCATTTTCTTGTTATAGAGCGAAACGATCTCCCGGTATTCCCTTTTGTTGCCGGAACGTCCGCCCTTCTCCAAGGGAACAAAAGACGAGGTCCTGAGGCCGTCCTTTTGCAGCGTTTTCAGCCACTTCGGCTCGCCGGTTTTTGGGATCGCGGCGTCAAAGTGTTCCTTGTCGATCTTGTTGAGCAGCGCCCACAGGGATCTTGCCCCGGTCCAGGTGGTGCAGCCTGAGGTGTTGCGGTAGATAGTGGCGTTGTTCTTGCCGGCGCCGTACAGAAATGCGTAGAGCCGCTCGTGGGTGTTGTAGTATTCCAGAACGGTCTGGAGGGACTCCTGATTCCTCATCCTTAAGATGGCGTAGGTCATGGGCTCATCCTCGCCCCAGGTGTTATTGGCGATGTCAATGAGCTCCTTCTCGCCAATGACGAGGCCGACCAGCAGCTTGTACTTGCGGATGCGCCGGGCCCGCCCCCACGCTACCGTGTTATTGTTCTTTATATACGCAGCTATGATGCCAAGTGCCATGATCAGATCCTCCCGTTAAACAGCGGCCCGTAAAGCCGAAAGATTTAGCACATCTATTTCGCAAAATAAAGAAAAAACGAAAAATGCGAAATAGAATCCGCAAAAAGCGACAAAAACAGTCCATCGAAACCGGTTTCCTATGTGATTTCCCGATCAGCGAGAAGGAGCCTTTCTTATGACCTTCTTGTACGTGCTCAAAGGCAACACGAGCTCAGACTCGTACCTTGTGTAGACCTTAAGGACCTCGACAACGGTCTCTCCGTCGTAGCCGCCAACGATCACCTTGTTGCCCACCTCAACGCCTTCAATATCGCAGAGGTAGTCGTAGGTCCTGCCGCCCGGCTGAAACGCGACGCTGACCAGCTTCAGCAGCTTGCCTGTGGGTTTGGTTTTCTTATCGTTGTAAAACAGGTATGCGTCGCAAGCGATCCAGCCCAGGAAGTATTCGTCAAAGTAAAAATCGAGTATTCTTTTGTCGTTGTCCCATTCGCAATAGTCGTATTTGAAGGAGATCTCCTGCCCGTCCCCAAAAGAGGTTCTCAAGCCAACAGCTTCGATTTTTATTTCCGTGATGAGCTCGCAATAATCGAGCTGCGGAACAGTTATCATAACAGGTTGCGGCACGGTCTGATCTCTTCTCGGAAGCCTTTTAACGGTAACGAAGGTCTTTCCGCTTTTCAGCCTTTTGATGGTGGTTTTGGCCCGGTATCCCTTCTCGACCAGCCCCCGATAAGTCCACGGGCGATCTATCTTTATGACCTTCTCAAAATAGTCATTTGGCAATTGCACCCTGGTCTCGTCAAGGGCGTTCCTGATGCTCAGCAAAACGTTGGCGTCGCCAAAGAAACTGCTGTGCTCTGCTCTTTTTTTGGCGGCAAATTCCGCCTCCAGGTAATAACAGTATGCGGCTTCGTAATCTTTGTCGACGTCAATGCCCTTCGCGTAAACGTTGCCCATTCGAAGCGCTGCATCAGCAAAGGCACAGTCCCGACCCTCAACAAGCTGTTCGTAACAATCGTCGTAGACCATGCCGTAGAGAGCCCCTGCCGTGCGCTCGCTCTTCTTGCAGGCATAACCGTGGAGGTACATATCCGCCAGCTTATACATTCCCTCGTGGAGGCCGTTGGCGGCAGAAACCGAAAACATGCTGAAGGCCTTTTCGTATTCAGGAACACCGCCCGTACACCTGCCGTAGTAGTAGATGTAGCCAAGGGTATTGGCGTATACAGGATCATCCGTCAACTCATAAAGCCTGGTCACGCAGTCACGGGAGGCATGCCAGTCGCAGTCATAAAGACGGTTGCCGCCGTAACAGGCATACCCCTTGAGATGGAGTGCGCAGAGGGAATCCTTCGCGCACAGTTCTTCCGTAAATTTGCGGCATAATTGTATTTCACGCACGTCTGCTTCATTGAGGTAGCTGTCGTCTTCAAACTCCGTGATGAAGTTCGACTTCTGACCGTCCGTGAATTCCATTTCCTCCACCGGTTTTCCTTTGTTGGCAAAGAAAAGCTCGATCTTGTGAAGGCAGCTGTGGATCTCCTCCAGATCACAAACGTGCTCGTTCCCGTCGTATTTGTCACAAATATCCTCAAGCGCAGTCCATGTTTCCGCAAATAAAGTCTCTTCGTTCAAAGGAAGTCCGGAAAACAGCTCGTGGCCCTCCACATCAAGATCGTCTTCTTCATCATCGACATCCCATCCGCCGGCTTCATCTATGCCAAAAGCATCCTCAAGCCTCGTCAGCGGGAAGTACCAGTTTTCGTGAAAATCAAATATCGTCGGATCCTTCTTTACAATGTTCTTGAGAGCCACGTACAGATCCTCCAGGGTAAACCGGTATTTCCCCTGGAGCCGGGCGTTCGCAACTCTATTACCCAAATCCTTCATGAGCTGAATGAAGTCCAACTCGTACCGCGCGATCGCCTTCATTTGTTTAAAAGTAATCTCTATTCTTTTCTCACTCATAACCGTTTTCTCCTGTCCGCACTTCTTCAAAATTTGATCTTAAAAACAACTTTTATATCTTTGTCAACGGCGCTCGCAAACACTCTGCCGTCCTCTTCCCTGCCGACAATGCCCCCGTAATGCACAGGCACCGCGACCTCCGGCCTGATGGTATTGACAAGTTCTTGCGCCTGCTTAGCATTCATGGTGTAGGTACCGCCAATGGGAACCAGCGCAATATCGCACTTCACCGCTTTAGCCTCGGGCGTGGCGTCGGTGTCGCCGGCAACGTAGATCCGCTTACCGCCAACGTTCAGAATATACCCGACCCAGCCGGCGCTCTTTGGATGGAAAAGCTTTCCAACGTTGTACGCTGGAACCGTTTCAAACTCCAGGCCGTCAACGTTATAGCTGCCGTTTGGCTCCACGGTCACGGTTTTCTTTACAAACTTCGCTGCCTCCGCGGCCTTCTTTTTCATGTTCTCCGGCACGATGAGCACCGCGTTCTTCCCGGCAACTTTTTCGATCTCCTTAGGGGAAAAGTGGTCGTAATGATCGTGGGTGATCAGTATGAAATCCGCGTCGTGGGATGCCCGGTCGACCGCAAAGGGGTCAACGTGAAGGACCTTCTCGCCAACGTCAACGCGGACGTGGTTTTGTTTGAAAACTTGGATGTTGTCTAGCATAGTTAATCACCTTTTTAAAAAGAATTGTTGGTTTTTGGGTGTTGTTCTTCTTCCCGGGGCCGCAAAGACTACGTACTGCCTTCAGGATTGCTCGTATTCTGCTTATTATACTGACTGCTCTCCAAGGTTTTTGCCAGATTTCTGATTTTTCCAACAGTTATCGTTTCACTGTAGTGCTGACCTTCGTAAGTCGGATGCAGAACCGGGTAGAGCCCCTTTGTCTTTAGAATATAGTGCTGGTCTATCAGCCATTCGATTATAGTTTGAATATCAGCTCTGGGAAGGAAAGAAAGGCGTCCATATAACTTGGTTTTGCTCAAGTTCGTATTTTTCATTTTTTGATTTTCGGA
>JAGCZO010000145.1 GCA_017959965.1 Clostridia bacterium
GGTGGTGATCGATCTGGGAGAGGTCAAAAAAGTGAGCGAGATCACTATACTCTGGGAATCGAACAACGCCTACAGGTACACTCTGTCGGTCTCCTCCGACGTCCCGGAGACCGGGGGAAAACCGGGCACCTCTTCTCTTCCCACGGGCATCGGCTGGACGGACTATCCGGAGATCCGGATGACCGACTGGGATCTGGACAGGATAACTTTGAACGCCGACGTGAGGTTTATTAAGATAACAGCGCCGAAAGACGCAAGCTGGTGCTCGATATACGAGATCTCTGTTTATGAAGGGAGCTGACTATGGAAAAAGGCTTTGAACTGCTGCAAAAAAAGGCTCAGCCCATATTCCTTGAAGGGCTTGAAAACGAAGCCAATATACAGGCTGGCTTCGTCTGCGAAATGTTCCTCACGAAGGACGAACTTTCGAAAGATAGTATTTCCGGGAAATACGCCAACGTGTACGTTGCCGCCCGGAGCTTCTACAGACTTTACGTCAACGGCATATTCTGCGCCCACGGCCCCGCCAGGGCGGCTGAAGGATTCCTCCGGGTCGACCCTATAGATGTCACAGATTTCCTTAAAGAAGGGAAAAACACCTTTGCCTTCGAGGTCTCGTCTTACGGAGATCCCTTTGACGGCTACTCCAACGATACTGTCCTTGGGAAGGGGCTTCTCAGGGCGGCGGTGATCGCAGGCGGAAAAGAAATATACTCGTCTCCAAAGACCTTCTCCGGGATAAGGCTGACCCAAAGAGCCCGCCTTGCGGAACGGATCTCCCATTGCCGGGCAATGGCGGAAAACTATACACTTGACGAGGACTACTGTCTCTGGCGCACGGACAAGTCTCTCTGCGGCGCGAAACTTTGTGTGGTCGACGACGGTTCAACTCTCATTGAAAGGGGAACGCTTCTTCCGACTCTCGAACCGAAACCGGTGACACGCCCGGTTGCCGCGGGAAGAATCGTGACCGACAGGTCGATACCCTTCAGAGACTCATGGTTTGAGAGACCGATCGGCTATTACAAAGACCTTGGCGAGAGGCCCCGCCGCGACTATCTGCAGACCGTTGAAGAACCGTTGGCACCGACCGATAAATGTGTGTTTGCGGATACGGGGGAGGTATCGATCCGGGGCGAAAGGGGCGCCTCGTATTACGTGGAATATGACCTTGGCAGCATGGAGCTTGGCTTCATCGATATCGCTTTCGAAACGGAAGGCCCGGGTATAGTTGACATAATTCATCTCGAATCGTACTGCGTGTACGGCTGCAAGGACGAGACCGGGGGCGGCGCAAACCCCGTCACAAGACTTCACGTGCAGGGCGGCAGCGTTTCGTTCACTTCCATGGAACCCGCTCTCGGCAGATATTTCAAGCTGTACTTCCGGGGCTGCGGCTCATTCAGGATCTTGCGGCTTGCCATACGCCAATACACCGTGCCCGACGTCCGGGGCTGCGGCTTCCTCTGCAGCGACGACAACGTAAACCGTCTTTTCAACGCCGCGGCGCTCACCTTCAGACTCAACACCCTTGACATCTTCATGGACTGCCCCGAAAGGGAACGGGGCGGCTGGCTTTGCGACTCGTACTGGACAGGCAGGGCCGAAAGAATGCTCCTTGGCGGCCACCGGGTCGAAAAGGATCTCCTGGAAAACTTCCTCATGACCGACGCGGGTGAAATGTGGCGGGGCTTCTTCCCGGAGTGCTACCCCGGAAACAAACAAAACTACAAGGAGTGCGCCGGGATCACCACCTGGTCCTTCTGGCTGATGGAAGAGCTCTGCGAATATTTCAAAGAAACAGGCGACCGGGAATTTATAGAAAAATACCGTGAAAGGATCGAAGCCTTCGTCGCAGGGGCAATGACCCTTTGCGGCCCCACGGGCATTCTCGAAAACCTGCCCTGGCTTTTCGTCGACTGGTCCTATTCAAACGACGCGGCCTTCAACACACCCGTATCCACCGCCGCCAACGCGCTCTTCTCAGACATGCTGACAAAGCTTGGAAGGATCTGCGGACGGGGAGACTGGTCCGCTGCAGGTGAAAAAATACGCTCGATCCTGCGGAATGCGATCCTTTCCTGCGGCACACCCGGCAAAGGCCCCGCCCTCATACCGGACGCGTTCAACGTTGACGGCGGAAAGCTGATCCCCAAGGATCTTCACACCGAAAGCTGCACCTACCTCACCCTCTGGTCAGGCATCATAGACCGGGAGGCAGCGCCGCTGACCGTATTCAACGCCGTAAAGGCAATGGGCCCCTGCCCCGAATTCAATCCCAACTCCAGAGTGGGCCGGGCCGGCCTGTTCATCGGCCTCCAGTACAGGTTCGACATGCTGGCAAAGCTTGGCGAATACGGAACGTTGTTCAGGGAGCTGAACTCGTTCTACGGAGCCCAGCTTCGTGAAGGCCCCGGGACCCTTTGGGAGAGTCCCGAGATCAGGGCCACCAGCTACTGCCACGGGTTCACCTCCTACGCCGCGGTCCAGCTTCTCCGCGACGTAGTCGGAATAGGCATACCGGACGCGGTAAACAAGACCGTAACGGTCGCTCCGCACCCCTGCGGACTGAGATGGGCAAGAGGCTCGGTCATGACCCCCGACGGTCTCATTTCGGTCTCCTGGGTGAATGAAAACGGAGAGCCGGAAGCGAAGATCAGCCTGCCGGAAGGCTGGAAAATGGCATAAACCTGCCAAAGCATCACAATAAGAATTGTTAAAGGGGCTGTAAAAAAAGTCCCTTAAAGAAAACAGTTACGAGTTGTTCGTATTTGAACAGCCGTAACTGCTTTCTTTTTCTTTTCAAAAGAGTGCAGAGACATAGTTTGGTGGTTTTTGTTCCAACAATAGAAAAGCTTAAAATCTCCTAAATATAGGTGACTTTAAGCTTTTTTGTGATATAATATAACTACTATGAAACACATATCACAGACCTATGATACACCATATCAAC
>JAGCZO010000146.1 GCA_017959965.1 Clostridia bacterium
CAAAGTGTCAGCAGTATAAGCAGCAGCAATCGTAAAGGTATTTCCATAATGTAGGATCATCAATTCCTTCCGTAAGTGGATCGGCACTGAATATAGGCAAAAAGCGCCTGATATCAGTACCCGCATATTTTAGCAAAAACGTCCTTTATAGTCAATTTTGAGCCCCGGGACGTTAACCGGAGCTGTTATTTTGTGACAGTTTAACTCAGCTTTACAGATTTCACGTACATCACGTTGCCAATACTGCAGGAGTCAAAATAGTCCATTCTTATCCGGTGAAGATCTCCGTTCCAGAAGGACGAATTACTGAGGTCTACAATCGCTGTATGATACTCTCCGTCACTTATCAGTGAAAACCTGATCCTGTTTTCGCCTTTGGGTGACGTATCTGCTCCTGCGCATATGAACAGATCACACACGAAGTTATTGGCGGGATCATTCTCCGGTATCATATAGGTTATTGAAACCGTCGTGTAAGCATCTGTATGAACGGTCTCCGGAGCGTTTTCGAATTCCAGCATTACCTGAGGATCGAAGGCGTTTGTGACCGTGAGCCGCAATGCTTTTTCGTTTAAGTCATATTTGACCTCGGTATTGTAGGGAGAGGTCACTGCTTCAAGCGCGTTGCTGTATGAAAAATCAATATCTGTATAATCAAGAGGCTTTTCCTCAGTGTACGGGACACGCATGGATATGTAATCTGTGTGAAGCGAGGCGTTGTCGGCAAAATCCTTATTGGCTTTAAATACGGAACGGATCTCGGACACGGAGCCGGCAGTGATCAGATAACTGTATTCGATGGGCTTGTAGGAGACCATCTTGATCATATTAAGAGGTGCGACGTAGTTTGTGGCGCCGTTGTAGGGATCCTTGGAGCCGTTGTAGGAAAAACGTCCGGCGTAGAGCATATCCACATTTGGAACGTAAAGTCCGATGCCGTAATCAAGACTCCTGTTGTACCAGGCACACCAAGTCTCGGTATTATTGTCCTTCATATAGAACTGACAGGATTCGGCATAAGCGGGATCTCCCCAGAAATTCAGGTTGGATCTTGCGGAAAGCGGAGCGTCGTTCCAGGAATCTATCCCGTCATACCAGGTAAAAGTATCAAGGTAGCTCACAGTGTAGAATGCGGGCAGCTCCTGATGGGAGTACCTGTGCTCCCAGCCGGAATAGTCCGTAAATCTGTTGTCGACTCTGATAACGTCGCCGTCAAGAGTATATGTGTTTTCCATGTAGCTTGGTGTTATCTGACCGTCAAGTGACCAGTCCTGCGGCTGTGCTTTCACATATATCGAATTATCTGTTACTTCAACGTCAATGAGTCTGCTCTGATTTCCGTATTTGTCGCCGCCCTGTACGGGATTGTAGGTCCAAGATGTGCCGTTAAAGTCTCCGGGAGTATATTCGCTGTTGCCGGCAGTTCCGTAATAAGACTGCTGCACGAGTCTTCCGGTGTCGGCCTGATTGATAAGATTCGTAAGTCCGTTGGAGATTGCGTGTTTATCCTCTATATAGTTAATGCCGCCGCCCCAGCTGAGCTTGACGCCCACCTTGAATCTGGAGTTCTCAATATAATAAGTGTTGCTGTTATATACTTCGATCAGGGACGAATCAAGGTCTATAAGTTTGAAGGTGGAGTTTTTCTTTGTGCAGGTACTGAAGGTCAGTGAGTAAACCGAATTTTCTGTATTGCCGACGAGATAACCGGAAATAACCCCCCGGAAAGACATCTCTGTTCCTTTGTCAAGGAAAAAGCTGTCGGAATCTCCGCTGCCTGCGCCGGAGTAATTAACTGTTACTTTAAGAGGCGTTGTGGATGAATATGACAGATTAATCCTGTTGAAGGAGCCGGATACGGCAGATTCTTTAAAAGTGACGGTGAAATCCTGATTGATCTTGAAATAACCGTCTTCAAGCGAGGTTCCGCCTGAAGTTTCGTACAAGACTCCGGAAGCAGTCCGAAGGCCGGGCTCAGTAAGCTCTACGGGCCAGCCCGCAAGATATCTGCCGAGCATTATAGCGTCCCAGTCGGTGATCTCGCCGTCGCCGTCAAGATCGAGGTTTGCGGTCATTACAGTTACGTTCCAGCCCGCAAGCATCCTTTCAAAAAGGATGGCATCCCAGTCTGTTACTTCTCCGTCGCCGTCCGCATCTCCCGAAACTGCGGCAAGACACAAGCCTGTACTGCTATGAGTGTAAATCAAAGCAGACAAACTTGCGGCAGAAAATATAATTAAAACCAATATAAAGATAATAACGATTTTTTTCATAACGGTTACCTTATAAACAGACTTGTCCGTGATCACGGTACTGCGCCCGTAATTATAAGCCAATGTAAGCAGCCAGAAGCTGATACGTATTTTTGAGACCGTCAATATGTGTTCTTTCGTAGCCGTGGCTGTTGAGAGTCCCGGGGCCGATGGCCGCATGTCTTATATCGTACCCGGCAACAACCGACGCGTCACCGTCTGTACCGTAATGAGGCGTGAATATGTCCATAACGTAGTCAACGCCTGCTTTGACCGCGGCACTCCTAAGTTCGTTGGTAAGGGTCCAGTGGTAAGGAAATCTTGAATCCTTGGCAAATATAGATACTTTATGCTCGTCAGAGTTCTGATTGGGGCCCAGAGGCGCAATATCCACAGCGATATAATCCTTGACGTCATCAGGCATGAATACCGTTCCGTGCCCTATTTCCTCATACATTGCAAAATAAACGTAGATCTTCCTTGATGGGACGAAGACTTTGTCCTTCATTTGCTTCATCAGAGATAACACGACTGCGGCGCAGGCCTTGTCGTCAACAAATCTTGATTTCAGGTAACCGTTTTCCATCCTGAATCTGGGCTCAAGCGCGATCATGTCGCCGGTATCGATGCCGAGCTTTCTCACGTCTTCGTCAGATCTGACGTCATTGTCGAGGACTACGCAAACGTTTGTTCTGAAATCCGGAAGCTGAGCTCTCAGTTCCTCCTCGGTTACGTGAATGGAATTGGGTATCCTGCAGACGGAGCCGGTATAGGTCTTACCGTCACGTGTCTCGATCCTGACGTTTTCAGTAACGCAGTAAAAGGGATAAAGTCCTCCCACAGGACAGACGTTAAGAGTGCCGTCCTTGTTTATGTGCCTTACCATCAGGCCGATGTCATCTAAATGAGCGGAGATCAGAAGAGGATCGCCCTCTCCTCCCAGGTCGGCGATAACGCCGCCTTTATTTGTAACGGTATATTTATACCCGATCTCCCCGATCAAATCGCAAACGGTCTTCTGGATCTTTTCAAACTGACCGGTGGTGCTGTCAACCGCGATAAGCTTTTCAAACACATCTATGCAGTATTTTTCGTCAAATTTAACCATGATCATACCCTTTCTGCAGTTATCTCCACTCTGCCAGCGGAGTCGTAAAGTAGGGATCTTCCGGAACGGAAACACCCTCTCTGAAACGGGTGATATTGTATTTTTTTAACAGTCCGTACAGCTCTTCCAACTCTGCGGGAGACGTGTCGTCATCCCAGAGGAGAAGAAGCTTTGCGTATCTGATCTGAAGGGAGGATCTTTCCACATTGGCGTAATGCTCTTCGTCTGCCGCTTCAAGCGCCGACCGCCAAAGAGCTTCAAGTTCTCCGATGACGCCAAGGATATCCTTGCCTTCAAGGGAAAGATTCTGCTTGACGGAATCGTAGATACCCATATGTGAACCGGCGGAAAGCTCGGAGGTTTTGTTTATGTATTCCTTGATGTACTGCCAGCCGGCGCCGTAATAACCTTCGAGAAAATCGTCCATGATCCTCTCATACTGACGCTCGCTCATATCAGGATTCCACATGATCTTTGCAAGCATATAAGCTCTGAGCTCGCCGAATTCGCCGGATACGGACTGGTAGTTGCCCTGCTCAAAGAGACCTGTAACGTTGTGATCGACAAAGAATCTGACGTTGTCGTATAGGACCTTAAGATTCGGGAACGGGATTATGTAGTAGAGGAAATCCGTGGTGTAGTCCCATACGAAAAGATTTTTGGATATTTTGGCCCAGTCCTCGATATCCCTTTTGAATTCCTCGTTTTGTGGGCAGTCTGAATCCAGGTCGTGGGAAAAGCAGCACTCAATAGAGCAAAGCCTTATGATCACGTTATCCGCGGGCTTGACGGTTTTCGGAGCTTTTCTGGTATATCTGTACGCCAAAGTGTCAACGTAAACGTTCGGGTATTCATCTTTTATCGCATCTGCGATCTTATTTACAAAGGTAAGAAGCGAGCCCATCGGCGTCCCTTCCCTCTCGTCAATGGCTCTGCAGTTCTCGCACTGGCAGCCGAGTCCGTCGGCATAGGAGTCGTTCTGGGAAACGGATATGATAGTGGCTTTTGGATGTGATTTAAGTGTGCTGCGGACCTTTTTTAAAACTTTTTCATAAACTGCGGGGTCAGTCAGACAAGGCTGAACGTTAGGTTCTCTTGAGGTGCCGGCAAGGCCCGGAAGCGAATGAACAAAATCTCCCGCATACCTTATCATTTGACCGTACTGATTCGAATTTCTCGAAATACCGCCGTTGATCTTAAGCTTTGCGGCAAAATGAGGGTCAAAACTGTCGAGCCAGTAGGTGTCCCTGTTGAAAAGCTTGGGTGAATACGTGATATCAGCGTCAAGGGGAAGATTTATCCTTTCCTGTTTTAAAAGTCTTTCGCAGGAAGAGGAATAGAAACGCCAGCCGATATAATCCTCAAGAAAAGTATAGACCGCATAGATCGCGCCGGTCTCGTTCTCGCCTGTGAGATAAAGATTACTTCCGTCGCATACTATCGCCAGACCGTTGTTGTAAAGACCTTCGCAAGAACTTCTGACCTTATCAGTGTCGTATGAGGTACTTCCGACAAATATTATGTTCTCGGGTGAACCTTCGAAATCCTCTGCCTCAATATATGGTATGTCACATTAATAAGCCTTGTTAAGATAATCCGCGAGATCTTTGGCGGCATTGAGCAGTGTCTTATTACTGCATTTTCCGTAAACGATCTTGAATTCCGCTATGTTTTTGTCGTCAAAAAAACAGGGACCGTCATATATCTCCATATCCGAATCTCCTTCCGTAGGCTCTGCCGGGTTTATCGTATAGGTTGCGTTATCTCCCTTATTAGTATCGTAAACAGAACAGGATG
>JAGCZO010000147.1 GCA_017959965.1 Clostridia bacterium
ACCTGGCTGGGCTCCGGCAATTTCATTCCCGGCTTTGATGAATCCATCATCGGCCACGAAGCGGGGACCGAATTTCCGATAACCGTAACGTTCCCCTCCCCGTACCCCCAGAACACGGACCTTGAGAACAAGGAGGCGGTGTTCGTCATCAACCTTAGGTATATATTCCCCCGGATCACCGACGACTCCGTCAAGGTGCTGCTTGAGTTCGCGGAGAGATCCTTCGAAGAGACAAAGGTTGATGAGAGCGCGGTCTTCGAGCCCTCCTACACAGACGCGGAGAGCTACGTTGCCCTGATGAAGAAGCAGATACGCGAGAACAAGGAGGCCTCCTGGGCCCAGAACGAGGAAGGACTCATAATGGAAGCTCTCTACAAGGGAAGCGAGTATTCCGGGATACCTCAGGACAAGATCGACTCCTTCAAGAAAAGCGTCGAGGACGCCGCCGCCATGTACGGCATATCCACGGAGGCATATCTTTACTACGCTTACGGCGGAGTCTCTGTGGGGGAGCAGTTTGACGAGCTGGCCAGGTTCCAGGTCTGCGCAAGAGGAATCTTTGCGGCTATCATTCAGAGAGAAAAAATGAAGATCACCCAGGCTGAGTTTGACGAGAAGGCTGCGGTCATTGCGGCGAATTACGGCTACGACTCGGCTCAGGAGCTCATATCGGAGGCGGGAGTCGAAAACATCTGCAATTCGATCTTCATCGACGAAGTTATTTCAATGCTTAAAAAAAACGTGAAGGTGGAGGTTATAGAATAACGCCGCCAAAGCTTTGTTTCCGTTAATTATTTCCCGGAAGTTATTGGCGTACGGCATATTTGACTTTGTACGTACCGGGACACACTGATCAATATTGTTTAAAGCAAAGAAGGAGTTAAAATGGATAATCAGATAAAATTGATCGCTCAGCGTATAATCGAGTCAAGAAGGATATTGGGAAAGTCCGCGGCGGAGATGGCCGAGATAATCGGCATAACTCCGGAGCAGTATGAGGAATACGAACGCGGCGACGCGGATTATTCCTTCACTTTTCTCTATAAATGCGCAAAAATATTTGGTATAGACGTTTACGATCTGCTCACCGGCGAGAGCACGAAGCTTTCCACGTACCAGGTGGTGAGAAACGGCGCAGGCTTTCCTCTTGCACGCCGCAAGGGCTTTTCCTACAACCACCTTGCGGTAAACTTCAAAGAAAAGCAGACGGAGCCCTTTCTGGTGACGGCGCCCTTCAAAGAAGAGGCTCTCAGCGAACCCATAAAGCTCTCGTCCCACAGAGGCGTCGAGTTCGACTACGTGCTCAGCGGCACTCTCAAGGTCCGGATAGGCGACCACGTCGAGATACTGCGGGAAGGCGACAGCGTCTATTATAACAGCGAAACGCCCCACGGCATGATCGCCATTGACGGAAAGCCCTGCGAGTTTCTGGCAATACTGACGGATGACAAAGGCGACGCCCTTTTCTACGAGCAGCCGGCAGTCACGGAGGTTCCCTCCGGGGACACAGCGGAAAAAGAGCCCTCCCAGGGCGGCAGGATCATATACCCCGCGTATATCTACGAGGATTTTATCGACCTTGACGAGGACAGCGAAGGCAATCTCAAAAATATCAGCTTCAAAAACACCGAACGGTTCAACTTCGGCTTTGACGTTGTGGACAGGATCGCGGCCATGGAGCCCGGCAGGCTTGCCATGCTCCACATCAGCGGCAAAGGCGAGGAAAGGCGTTTCACCTTCGACGATATCCGCCGCTACACGAACAAAACTGCGAACTATCTGAAGTCCATTGGCGTGAAGAAAGGCGACAGAGTCCTTCTCGTTCTCAAGCGCCACTATCAGTTCTGGTTCTCCATCATCGCCCTCCACAAGCTTGGAGCAATCGCGATCCCCGCCACGAACCAGCTGGTGGAGCACGATTTCGTTTACCGCTTCAACGCAGCCGGCGTGAAAATGGTCATTGCCACCGCTGACGGAGACGTTGCCAATCAGATCGACAAGGCCGCTCCCCAGTGCCCCGAGCTGGCAGAAAAAGTGCTCGTCGGCGGAAAAAGGGACGGCTGGCGCTCATTTGACGACGACATCGAGCTTTTCAGTTCTCACTATTCGTACGGTGAAGAGTCCGAAAAGCCCTGCGGCTGGGAACCCGCCATCATGTTCTTCACCTCCGGCACCACCGGATATCCGAAGATCGCGGTCCACGCCCACACCTACGCTCTCGGACATTTCATCACCGCCAGGTATTGGCACAAGGTGAGGCCCGACGGCATCCACCTGACGATATCGGACACAGGCTGGGGCAAGGCTCTCTGGGGTAAGCTTTACGGCCAATGGCTCTGCGGAGGCGCGGTTTTCGTATATGATTTCGACCGCTTCAAGTCGGAGGAGATACTCCCGATGTTCAAAAAGTACAACATCACCACTTTCTGCGCTCCCCCGACCATGTACCGTTTCTTTATAAAGGACGATCTTTACAAATATGACCTTTCCAGCATCAAGCACGCCACTGTGGCAGGCGAGGCACTCAACCCCGAGGTGTTCAACGTGTTCCTCAAGCTCACGGGTCTTAAGATCATGGAAGCCTTCGGCCAGACGGAGACAACTCTTACCGTGGGAAATCTTTCGGGCATGAATCCTAAGGTCGGCTCCATGGGTAAGCCCTCGCCAATGTACGACGTTGAGATCGTTGACCCCGACGGCAAGCCCTCGAAGACCGGCGACGTCGGCGAGATCGTCATCAAGGCTCCCGGCAGGAACTCTCAGGTGGGTCTTTTCCTTGGCTATTTCAGGGATCAGGAGAACACCGATAAGGTCTGGCACGACGGGTACTACCACACCGGCGACACAGCCTGGAAAGACGAGGACGGATATTTCTGGTACGTGGGACGCACGGACGACCTTATCAAATCCTCCGGATACCGCATCGGCCCCTTCGAGATCGAAAGCGTCATCATGGAACTGCCTTACGTGCTGGAGTGCGCCGTGACGGGCGTCCCCGACCCCATCAGAGGGCAGGTCGTCAAGGCTACCGTGGTCCTCACCAAAGGAACCGAGCCCACGGAGGACCTCAAGAAGGAGATCCAGAACTACGTGAAGAAGCAGACCGCGCCCTACAAGTACCCCAGGATAGTTGATTTTGTGAACGAGCTGCCCAAGACTATCAGCGGCAAGATCAAACGCAATGAATTGAGATAAGGAGACAGTGATGGAAAAAACCGTCATCGTGATCAACGGCCGCGGAGGCTGCGGTAAGGACACTATTTGCGATATTTGCTCAGGTCTTTATTCAGTGGTCAACGTGTCCAGTATAACGCCCATAAAGGAGATCGCGGCCGCGGCGGGCTGGAACGGCGAGAAGGACCCGAAGTCCCGCAAAATGCTGGCAGACCTGAAGGAGCTTTTCACCGAGTATAACGATCTTCCCACCAGGTACGTTCTTTCGGAGCTGGACAAATTCCTCCTCGGCGGCAGCGATATAATGTTCGTCCATATCCGTGAGGCTTCGGAGATAGAGAAGTTCGTGAAGGCCTCATCCCTGAAGTGCCGTACGGTCACTCTTCTGGTGAAAAGGATCACCGACGATTATTCCGACAAGGAGCTGGGCAACGCCTCCGATGACAACGTTTACGACTACGATTACGATTACACCTTTGTAAACAAGGCTTCGTCGGTCGAAAAGCTCTCCGAAGACGTCAAAAAATTCTTCAGAACTAAAATTATGAAATGAAAGCTGCCTGCACAGGCAAACATAAAAAAGACGGCGCGCTCGCAGGCTTGAAATGCGCGCCGTCTTTTTTATAATATTTATCGTTACAGCTTTGGCGGTGCTTACGTTCTCACCTGGCCGTTGCCGGATACCACGTATTTTATGGAGGTCAGCTCCGGCAGACCCATGGGTCCTCTTGCGTGGAGCTTCTGGTTTGATATTCCGATTTCCGCGCCGAAGCCGAACTGGTAACCGTCCGTAAAGCGTGTGGAGCAGTTCACGTACACGCAGGCGGCGTCCACCCTCTTTTTGAATTTTTCCGCGTTTTCGATGCTTTCGGTCACGATGGCCTCGGAATGTCCCGTTCCGTACTTATTGATGTGGGCGATGGCTTCGTCAACGTCCTTCACCACTTTAACTGCGAGTATCAGGTCGTTGTATTCTGTCTCGTAGTCCAGCTCCGTTGCCTCTTCCACGTCGTTTTTACCTACAATAGCGATAGTTTTCGGGCAGCATCTCAGCGTCACTCCCTTTTCTCTCATGGCCTTGCATACCACGGGAAGGAACGATCCGGCAGCAGCTTCCGAGACCAGCAGTGTCTCCATTGCGTTGCACACGGAAGGTCTCTGGACCTTGGCGTTGAGGGCAATGTTAAGAGCCTTCTCCGGGTCGTAGGTGTCGTCAATGTAGGTGTGGCAGTTTCCCTCTCCCGTTCTGATGACGGGGATCTTGGAGTTCTCGGTCACGTTGTTGATAAGGCCTTTGCCTCCCCTGGGGATGAGCACGTCAACGTAATCGCGCATGAGGAAAAGCTCGCTTACAAGCTCTCTTTCCGTACGGTCGATAAGTATCACCGCGTCCTCCGGCAGGCCGGTCTCTTTAAGGGCTTCTCTTATGCAGTCTGCAATGGCCTTGTTCGAGTAAAGAGCTTCCTTTCCGCCTCTTAAGATCACCGCGTTTCCGGATTTGAGAGTGAGCGCAGAGCAGTCGCAGGTGACGTTTGGCCTGGCCTCGAATATGACGCCAATGACTCCCAGAGGCACCTTCTTCTTAACGATCTCCATGCCGTTGGGCCTCACAGTTCCCCAGAGTATCTCGCCAACAGGATCCGCAAGACCCGCCACTTCCTTCATTCCCTCGGCCATGTCCCTGATCCTGGCAGCTGTCAGTCTGAGCCTGTCCACCATCTGTGGTCTCACACCGGTCTCTGCGGCGCGGCTCACGTCCATCGCGTTTGCCTCCAGGATGGCGTCGGTATTCGTAACAAGCTTTTCCGCGGCTCTTATCAGAGCCTCGTTCTTCTCGGCGCTTCCCGCGCAGGCAATGACGGAAGAGGCCGCCTTAGCTCTTTTGCAGATGTTTTCGATGTATATACGTCCTTCGGACTTTGTTTCATTGGCAATAATATCAGTACTCATAACGGTCAGTCACCTTTTTTCTTTCCGGGTCTCGGGCACAAACACTGTCCCGACCTCTTTGCCGTCAAGGATATCATATATTACCTCCGGCTTTTCGCCGTTGGCGATCACGGCCCATATGCCCGAAGCGGCGGCAAGCCTTGACGCGTGGACCTTTGTAAGCATTCCTCCGGTCCCGAGAGCCGTACCGCTTCCGCCGGCGTTTTTCTCGATCTTTTCCGACAGATCAGTGATAGTGTGGAGAAGGATGGCGTCCTTGTTCTCCTGGGGGTTTTTGTCGTAATAGCCGTCGATATCGGAAAGGATCACGAGCAGATCGGCCTTCGTCAGATCCGCGACGATGTAGGATAGAAAGTCGTTGTCGCCGTACTTGATCTCGTCGACCGCCACGGTATCGTTTTCGTTTACTATGGGGACCACGCCCATGGACAGGAGCTCGTTGAAGGTGTTTATGGCGTTCTGTCTGGACTCGGCGCCGTCCGTCACGTTTTTCGTGAGAAGTACCTGGGCCACTGTCTGGGAGAATTCGGAAAAGAATCTCTCGTAAATGTTCATGAGCATTAGCTGCCCGACAGCGGCGGCCGCCTGCTTGCCGGAGAGCGTGGAGGGTCTTTTCTGGAGCTTCAGTTTGTCAACGCCGATGCCTATGGCTCCGGAGGTCACAAGAACCACCTCTTTGCCTCTGTTCATAAGGTCGCATATAACTCTTGTCAAATGGCCGATACGGTTCAGATTCACGTGTCCGTTCTCATACGTGAGGCTGGTCGTGCCGATCTTTATTATGATCCTTTTGGCATCCTTGATAGCGCTCCTGTCTGTGTTCATGTTCATAGCATCCTCTTTCGCCCTTCTCATTCCTGTTCAGCCTGTTTCAGGACCTTTGTATTCAAAAGCCAGTTTGCGATGCCGTCAGCGATCTGCTGCTGGTATTCGGCGCTTGCCAGCTTGTTGTCCTCCTCCTCGTTGGACATAAATCCGCATTCAATGATAATTGAAGGCACCGTGGACCAGTTAAGTCCCGTGTAGTCGTCGGAGGTCTTCACCCCTCTGTTTACAGCACCCGTGGAGTTTACGTAATATCTCAGGAGCTCCTCAGCCAGCTGTTTCTCATACTCGCCAAGCTCCTTGTACTCCTTCGTACCGTCGCCGACGCCTCTTATCCAGGCCTCCACTCCGTTTACCGATTCTTTATCGGCGCCGTTGCAGTGGATCCTCAGGGTGACGTCGCAGCCTGCTTCGTTGCAGATATTTGCCCTGTCTATGTTCGAAAGGTCCACGTCGTGGGTTTCTCTCGTCATCACCACCGTTGCCCCGAGAGCTTCAAGCTTCGCCTTTAATTTAAGCGAAATGTCAAGCGTAACTATATATTCGGGCTGGTTCGTGAATTTTCCCTGGGTGCCGGAACTGGTCTTGGTCTTCATCACGGTATTGTTGGCCTTCGAATTCGCTTCGGGTCCCCACGGCGCGCAGGGTTCTTTGCCGCCGTTCATTTTTTTCTGGTGTCCCGGGTCGATGCCGATGATCATACCTGCCAAAGGAGGCTCCGGTGTGGGAGTCGGTTCCTCCGTCGGGGGCTCCGTTGGCACGGAGGTCTCGATTCCGCCGTCAGGAGTCGCTTCAGAAGTGGGAACGGGGGTGTTATTGCCCGCAATCCCTCCCTGATTTGTCGAGACTATAAAGATCATGAATCCCAATATGACAGCCACGCAGAGCAGCGCCACAACAGTTATCGTCATTATCTTGTATCTCAT
Source organism: Clostridia bacterium (assembly GCA_017959965.1). Classification (GTDB taxonomy): domain Bacteria; phylum Bacillota; class Clostridia; order UBA1212; family UBA1212; genus UBA1212. Next base: position 6,876 of record JAGCZO010000147.1, read on the forward strand.
AAAACCTCCAAACACGTCCGGTCTGATCAGATATTGTTTTCCTTTATGAACTCACCTAAGACCTTCAGGGAGTTCTCCGCGGCAAATCTTTTTCTGGCTGTCTTATCCCTTATTCCCGCGCCTAGAGCGGCGGAAGAGTCAACTATTCCGAAATTGGCGCCCATGGGCTGGAAATCCTTGCCGCCGTAGTTGGCAACGTAATTTGCCAATGCGCCGATGACCGTCGACAACGGAAAAACGGCGGGCTCTTCGCCCTTCAGATACCTTCCGCAGTTGACGCCGGCAACTATTCCCGACGACGCGGATTCCATATACCCTTCCACTCCCGTTATCTGTCCGGCGAAGAAAACAGCCGGATCCGCGGTTCCCTTCATCCTGTAATCTGCTCCGAGAAGCCCGGGAGATCTTATATACGTATTGCGGTGCATCACGCCGTATCTCGCATATTCCGCATTTTCCAGACCCGGGATCATACCGAACACCCGTCTCTGTTCACTGAATTTAAGTCTTGTCTGGAAACCGACGATGTTGTACAGCGTTCCTTCCGCGTCATCCTGTCTAAGCTGGACAACGGCGTAAGGCCTCGTTCCGTCCGGATTCGTAAGTCCCACGGGCTTGAGGGGCCCGAATTTCAGCGTATCCCGGCCTCTTTTGGCCATTTCCTCTACGGGCATGCACCCTTCGTAGAGATGTAACGAGTCGAATTCCTCAACGTCAGCCGTTTCCGCGGAAACCAGCGCCTCATAAAAGGCGTAATACTCGTCTCTTGTCATCGGGCAGTTGATATAATCCGCGGTGCCCTTTCCGTACCTCGCGGCCCTGAAGGTTTTTCCCGCGTCCACGGATTCCGCGTATACGATAGGCGCTGCGGCGTCAAAGAACCTCAGGCCTTCCTTGCCCGTCAGGGAGGCTATCTCCTCTGCGAGCTTTTCCGAAGTGAGCGGTCCCGTGGCAATGATCACCGCGCCGCAATCCGGAAGCTCCGAAAGGCTTCCGACCTCTTCCCTTATGATTTTTATGTTTCCGAAAGAGGTCACCTTTTCCGTGACCGTTTTCGAGAAAATGTCTCTGTCTACCGCCAATGCCTGCCCTGCGGGCACTCTTGACTTGTACGCAGCCTCCACGCAAACGGAGCCCAGCATCCGCATCTCCTCCTTCAGGAGGCCGGATGCGTTCTCTATATTGGCGGCTTTAAGCGAATTCGAGCATACGAGTTCCGCCAGTCCCGGGTTTTTATGGGCGCGAGAAAATCTCACAGGCTTCATTTCGTACAAGGATACGCTTAAACTCTTGGCGGCGAGCCTGACTGCGGCCTCGCATCCCGCAAGACCGGCGCCAATGACACAAACGTCAGACATTTTCGGCCTTCTCTCCGTCATTCTTAGCGGACGAAGGCACGTAGCCGCAGTTCTGATCGCTGCAGGCTATGTATCTGCGTCCTCCGCGGCGGGTCTTGTATACCAGATACTTGCCGCACTTCGGGCAGTTCTTTCCCGTGGGTTCAAAGGTCGAAGCGAATTTGCACTCCGGGTAGCCCGAGCAGGATATGAACTGTCTTCCCTTGGCGGATTTCTTGTATACCAGCGGTTTTCCGCACTCCGGGCACACCTTTCCAACTTCTTTGGGTATCGAAATGATGTTTTTGCAGGAGGGGTATCCCGAGCAGCCGAGGAATTCTCCGAATTTGCTCTTTCTGTAAACCATCGGCTTGCCGCATTTTTCGCAGATCCTGTCGCTCATCTTTACGGGCTGCTTGATCTTTTCGATCTTGCTGTCGGCCTCTTCCAGTTCCTTCGAGAAGGGACCGTAGAAATCCGCCAACACCGTCTGCCAGTCCTTCTCTCCCGCGGCTATGGCGTCAAGGTTGTCCTCCATGCCTGCGGTGAACTTCACGTCAACGATCTCGGGAAAAGCGTTTTTCATTATTCCCGTAACGATGGTACCGACTTCCGTGGGATAGAGCGTTTTTTTCTCGATTCTGACGTACTCTCTGCTTACTATCGTCGAAATGATGGTGGCGTAGGTGCTGGGCCTTCCGATGCCAAGGTCTTCGAGGGCCTTGACAAGAGAGCCTTCGTTGTATCTCGGAGGCGGCTGTGTGAAGTGCTGCTCCGGAGTTACCGAATCCGACAGGACTTTTTCTCCTGTGTTCAGGTCAGGAATTCCCGGTTCGGCTTTACCGTCCTCATCCTTGGCGGCTCCCGAATCGTATTCAGCGCCGAAGCCCTTGAATTTCACCACAGAGCCTGCGGACTTGAAGGTGTGACCCTCGCAGTCAAGGGTAACGCTTGTCTGGGCAAGGACCATGTCAGCCATCTGGGAAGCGATAAACCTGTCGTATATCAGTTTGTAGAGCTTGTATAGTTCAGGTTTGAGGGACCCTTTCAGCATCTCGGGAGTCATCTCAATGTGAGCGGGTCTTATGGCCTCATGGGCGTCCTGGGCGCTGCTCTTGTTTCTGTAATATCTTTTTTTCGCCGGAAGATACTTCTGGCCGAACTTCTTCAGGATATAATCTCTTGCGGCGTCCACCGCGCTGTCAGACACACGCACGGAGTCTGTTCTTATGTAAGTGATAAGACCCGTGAGACCGGCGCCTTCTATATTCACGCCCTCGTAGAGCGTCTGTGCCAGCTGCATGGTCCTGCTGGGGGCGTAGCCCAGTTTATGGGCGCAGTCCTGCTGCAGAGTACTGGTGGTGAAAGCGGGGTACGGAGACTGTTTCTTGTCGTTTTTGCGGACCTCCGTGACAGTGAACTTTTTGCCTTTAACTGCCTTCAGGACCTCCAGGGCCTCCTCCTCGTTCTTCAGTTCGACCTTTTTGCCGTTCTTTCCGTAGTAACCGGCTTTGAATTTTACGTCCGGATTTCCTTCGGGGTAAAGCAGAGCGTCGACGCTCCAGTACTCCTTCGGAACGAAATTGGCGATCTCTTCTTCCCTGTCGCAGATGAGTCTTGTGGCCACCGACTGTACACGGCCGGCACTCAGGTTGTTCTTGAATTTTTTCCAGAGGATCGGGCTTATCTGGTAGCCCACAAGTCTGTCAAGCACGCGCCTTGCCTGATAGGAATCCACAAGCTGACGGTCTATCGCCCTTGGCGCGCTCATACCTTCCTTTATGCCTTTTTCAGTGATCTCGTTGAAAGTCACGCGGTACACGGGAACGTCGGTGATCTTTAAAACGTACGCAAGGTGCCAGGCTATGGCCTCTCCCTCGCGGTCGGGGTCCGAAGCAAGATAGACGCAGTCGGCTTCCTTGGCCTGTTTTTTGAGAGTGTTTATGATCGAGATCTTGTCCCGTAAATTTACGTATACGGGTTCGAAAACGCCGCCGTTTATTTTAACTCCCAGCATTGTTTCCGGCAGATCCCTGACGTGGCCCTTTGACGCCGCAACTTTGTAATCGCTTCCGAGAATTCTTCCGACTGTACCCGCCTTTGTGGGTGATTCCAAGATAACTAATTTCATCAAACAATTCTTCCTTCCGCGAAGCCTTCCCCGGGTCGGGGCGCTTCATTTTGTGGTCCGAAACGCACAATGCTAAATATATAAATAAAATTACTTCTCTTGTCAAGCGAATAAATACTCAAACCGCGTAAAATCCGCCGTTAAAGTCCTTTTTTATGAACCCGAATATCTCCAACGCCGAAAGAGCTCTCTTGATCTCCTGGCTTGGGATAGATGTCTCGGACACGATCTCGTCCTCGAAAAGCTCGCCG
>JAGCZO010000148.1 GCA_017959965.1 Clostridia bacterium
CAATTATTCAACATTTTAATTATTCTTTAAACGGTATTTTTCGGTTGCACTTCATGCATTTGTATGGTACCATTTACTTGTAAAATATTTATAACAGGGATCAGGTCTGATGTTTATTTTAAAGACTTTACGCAACTATTTATGCTATTGCGGAATTGAAAAAGACGAATACAAAGAGCTCAAGATCGACGCCTATATCTCTAACTTCCAGATTTGGCGTTTGCTTCACTGTCTGATGACGGTGGCTTTCGCCGCGTTGTTCATCCTGTCATTTTCGGTAGACGTGATGCATGACAACATGATCTTCTATCTGGTGGCCTTTTTGTATTCCATGGTCGTGTCATGTCTGTTTCTTTTCGTTTTCAAGAAGGAGTCCCTCATTGCCCAGCTTGTTATATATCTTTCGATCTCGCTGCTGCTTTTGGTCGCCGCCTTTATTACGTCAAAAAAACCGGAGTATCCCGCCGCGACCTTCCTTGTTTTCCTGATCATCGCTCCGATGTTCATGGTGGACAAGCCTTACTTCATGGCGATAGAGCTCACGGCCGCCTCGGCGATATATCTTGTTTGGATGCACGGAATAAAACCCGATTACGTCTGGAAAATGGACGTGGTAAACGTTATCATTTTTGCACTTATCGGCTTCATTATCCACGTGATCCTTAATTCTATACGTGTTAAGGAATTTGTGCTGAACAGGACCATCAATATCCAGAAGGATCTTGACGACATGACAGGTCTTATGAACAAGGGCGCCATGACCAGAGAGATCAACAATTTCCTTTCCGACGAGACCGGGACCAAGGGCATTATGTTTCTCCTTGACATTGACCACTTTAAGAGCGTTAATGACACCTACGGCCACGACGTCGGCGACAGTGTGATCAATCAGCTGGGTGTTTTCCTTGGCGAGACTTTTGGCTCGGAAGATATAGTCGGAAGATTCGGCGGCGATGAGTTTATCGTATTCATCAAGAATACGGATGATCCGGAAATTGCGAAAAATATGGCTGAAAAGGTCATTAACGGCGCGGCGGAGCACGTGAAGCTTCCTTCACCGGGTACCGAAATCAGCGTCAGCATAGGCATTTCGATCTACAAGGGCGTTGAAAAGAACTATTCCGAAATATTCAAAAAAGCGGATATCGCTTTATATAAAGTAAAATCGATCAGGGCAAAGAAATACGATATTTTCCTGGATCTGGATTACTGACGCGTTATTGCCGTGCATATGATCTCCGGGACCTGAAAATACTTGTTTTCCTGTTCATTTTTATTTTCCGCTGTGATATAATGACGAGGCGGGGGTGATGGTTTGCGTAATATATTGGCGATAATTCTTGCGGCGGTAGTGATCTGCTCGTTTGCCGGTACGGTCTGTTCCGCATATGAAGTGTTTGCCGATTCCTCAGACGTTAAACTTATCTCTTCACAGGGCGGTACAGAGGGCAATGAAAAGCCTGCCGCAGATTATGAACGAAGCTCCGGCACACGTATCCTTAAGGTCGTGCTCGGCATAGCCGGTATAGTTGCCCTGGGGATACTTCTTACGGTGTTGATCCTGAGGAAAGAACCTGTTTCCAAAGGGAAAGGCGCTGAGCCTCCGGCTGAGGGGCAGGCGGTATGACCGACGCTTTGGCGTCAACGGGGATCCGGACCACCGGCAGTACCTCGCCATGCTTCGGAACCTGAGTTTGTAAGGATCATTGAGCAGGTACCGGAACCTCCGGTCCGTGTAAGCTTGAGACACAAAAGATGAAAAACGGGATGGAGAACATAAAGAAATCATTCAAGGGTAGACGTGCCTGGGTGTATATCTCGGGTGCTGCTGCCTTTTGTCTTATTTTCGCTCTCGTTCTGGTGATCACCGTCATCAATTCCAATGCTAAAGTAGTCTACGTTGTCGATCCCTCGGAGCTTATCGCGGGAGATTACACCGACTCGCCGAAGCTGGCGGACGCCCTAAACGGGATCTTCGCCGGAGATATAGATCTTATGGCCAGCGGCACCGAATACATTTATCCGGTTGGCTCCGTGATGAACAACTCGAAAATGTTTACGGTCACTTCAAACAAGGGCAGCTCCGTCAGAGGCTACCAGTGTTTTATATACGCCAATGCGGTCTACAATAAGCTCTTCGGTGAATACGTCAGCCACGGAACGGGACTTTTAAATTCCGTCAACGTCATCGAGAACAAACCAACGGCCTCATATGCTCTGTTCACCTCCGTCGGCGTCAGGTGCGGCGCCTACATGAGGACCACAGAAAACGCAGACGGCTCCTACAGCGGAAGCAAGGGCCACTCCCTGATCATTCTCACCTACGATAAGGACACCATCACCTTTATTGAGGGCAACGGCGACGGCAAGGGCCTCGTAAGAGCAGGCATAATGACCTGGGACGATTTCAACACAAGAATGCTGACAGGCAGGAACAGAGTCATCTGCCACGTCACACAGCCGGTGGCTTCGTATTACGATTCCCTTTACGGCAATTCCTATATAACCGTTAGCTATCAGAAGGGCGCCTCAAAAAGCGGTACCGTTCCCGTCTCCAAGAAGATCAAGTACAGACAGGATATAACTCTCCCGGGTCCGGGAGATCTCAGCTGCGGCTCCGACATTTTCGCGGGCTGGTATTGCCAGAGACCTGACAGCGGCCTTATCGCCAATACCGCGGGCGGCTGGTCCACCCCCGATGAGATCGCCTCCGGCAAGGCCAGAAAGCGGATCTTCAAGGCCGACAGCGTTATCAATTTCAACTCATACTTCTATTATTCGTCGGGCACTCATCTGAGAGACGGACAGTCTGTGAATTTTGTTGCGGAATGGACGGCTCCTCCCACTGCCAGACCCGACGCGCCTATCACCTTCACCTCCGCGTGCTCGGTGTCGGGAGGCTACGTCAATTATACAATTGACGTCAAAGACAATCCCGGCTGCTCATATCTTGAGATAGTCCTCGACGTTCCGGAAGGGCTTAAGATCGAATCCATTGAAAACGGCGTGGTGCTGGGAGGCCTTTACGCCGGCGATGCCACCGAGGTCATAAGCTGGAAGATGGCCGGAGATCTCTGCGGGACCGGCAGGCTCATAAATGTAAAATTCAAGTACGATTCGGCTGCGTCATACACCGGAAAGAGCATCGGCTTTAAGGTGCTCACCTGCTGCAACGAATTCGGCGACGTGGAATTCAGTCCCGAGACGATGATGACCGCCATCAAATGATACCGGAAGGATCTGAAACATGAAAATAATTCAATTGAGAAACTTTACACCCGTCCAGATGACGGGTTTCTTCATTCTTACCAACGAAGGCAAGGTCATTGCCGTTGACGGCGGGAACGCCTCCGACACCGACGGATTCCTTGAGGCTCTTGAGGAATATACCGGCGAAAAGAGCCACAGGATAGACTGCTGGTTCATGACCCATCCCCACGACGATCACTTTGGCGTTTTCAAAGAGCTTACCGAAAGGGCAGGAAGAGGGCTGGAAATACCTGAGTGCGGCGTTTTCTGCTGCACAAAGCAGCCTGATGAATTCGGAAAGAACGAAACTATATTTGCGAATCAGATCGTTGAATTCAACGCGGCGGTCAGAAACACGAGCTATCCCGTCCACTATTTCAAGGAAAAAGAGGTCTTTGACTTCGGAAGCCTTACGGTGGAGGTCCTGAGAACCTGGGATCCCGGTATCACCGCCAATGCCTTCAACAATTCCTCCGCGGTCCTGAAGTTTACCGAGAAAAGGGGCCTGAAAAAGGATTTCGTATTTATTTTCCTGGGTGACCTCGGTATCGAGGGCGGCCTGCAGCTTATCGAAAAGTGCCCGGAGGGTATAAAGGCCGACGCTGTTCAGATGGCCCATCACGGTCAGAACGGCGTGTCGAGAGAGGTCTACGAGAAGATCGCACCCAGATTCGCCTTTTTTGCGACGCCGGACTGGCTCTGGTACAATACTATAGATCCCCAAAAGCCCGGACAGGGCCCGTTTAAAACTCTTGAGGTCAGAGCCTGGATGGAGGAGCTCAACGCGGTTCCTCTGAGAGCCTGCGAGAAGAACGTTCTTCTTGACACCGCCTGGGTCGACTGATATTTTGTTGCTGCCGTTTTGAAAGACAGATTTTTCTACAAAAAGCTTATATCACTGACGCTGCCCATGGCTTTCCAGGAGCTGATGCTTGCCATGGTGGCTGTTGCGGACGCCCTTATGCTGGGAAACGTTGAGCAGGATATGATGTCCGCCGTTTCTCTTGCCACGCAGATCCAGTTCGTCCAGAACATGATACTGTATACCATAACCTCCGCACTGGCGGTGCTGGGAGCGCAGTATCTGGGGAAGGGCGACAAAAAGTCTCTCAACGATATATTCTGTCTTACTCTTAGGCTGTCCGGGGCTCTTTCGATCGTCTGTTTTCTCCTTTGCTTCTTTATTCCGGAGACCCTGATGCAGATATTCACGGACCAGCCGGTCCTTATTGCCCTGGGCGCCGATTATCTTAAGATAGCTTCGTTTTCATATCTGCTCACCGGTATCACCCAGTGCTATCTGAGAGTTATGAAGCTTTCAGGCCACGCCACTATGGCGGCGGCGGTCTCGGGCACGGCGGTGCTGCTTAATATAATGGGCAACGCAGTCCTGATACTGGGACTTTTCGGAGTGACTCCTCTTGGCGTAGAGGGGGCCGCAATATCGACTCTCATCGCCAGGATCGTTGAGTTTTCCTGGGCATTTCTTCTTTCCACCTTTGGTAAAAAATACATCAGGCCTTCTCTCAAGGGCATGTTCAGGCGCAACAGGATACTGTCAAAGGATTTCTACCTTCTTCTGCTGCCTCTCCTTGCCGCCGGACTTCTTTGGGGTATAAGCTTCACGTCCTATTCCGCTTTTATGGGTCACCTTGGCAAGGATGCCGCCGCGGCCAACTCCGTGTCTGCCATCGTCAGGGATCTTGTGTGCTGCATGTGCAACGGTATTGCCGGAGCTGCGGGCATCATAGTCGGAAATGAGCTTGGTGACGGGAACCTGGACCGGGGAAAGACCTACGGCATAAGGCTTATGAAGATAGCTTTTATATGCGGGTTCGTCTCCGCGGGACTTATGCTGGCGTCGACTCCCTTCCTCTTGAACATCGTCAGGCTCACCGACGAGGCAAGGGGGCTGCTCGTGGGCATGATGCTCATCATGTCTGTTTACATGGTGGGGAGGGCGGTGAATACCATCATAATCAACGGAATCTTCTCCGCGGGAGGAGACACTAAATTCGATATGTACAGTCTTGCCATCGTCACCTGGGGCGTTGCAGTTCCCCTTGCGGCACTCGGCACCTTTGCTTTCGGCTGGCATCCGCTGGTGGTCTACGCCTGCACCTGCCTTGACGAGGTGGGAAAGATCCCCTGGGTAATGGCCCATTTCAGAAAATATAAATGGGTCAAGGACATTACCAGAAGCGAGACGGAGCTTGCGGAATGCTGAAAGAAGCTGCCGTGAAACTGTTTTTTTTACCAGCTTCACGGCAGTTCTGCTATAATGATATTGGTTTGTCAGGCGTGCCTTCAGTTTTTGATCAAAGGCAATGACGCCGCTGCTGCGCTCTGTCCAACTCTCCTTGATTTTTCGTCAGGTATATGGAGAGTTATTTTTTTATAAAGCTTCGGAAATTCCTTCTTAAGGACTTCTCCCGCCTTGGCAAGGATCAGCTCCCCTCCTTTTCCGGAGGTGACGCGTCCCATGATCAGTACGTGGTTGATATCGTAAAACTCGGCGTAATATCCGATGGAATAGCCGAAGTAAATGCCTATTGTCTCGAATATCTTGGCGGCGGCGGGGTCGTTTTCCGACATGAGCTTCTGGACCGCGTTGAGCTTCTCGGCGGGAGTCTTGGAGGGGTCAAGGGTAATGCCTGCCTCCGGAGCGAGCTTGATGACCGCGTCCTGGGAAAAATACTTTACGCCGCAGCCGTAATCTCCTGACCACTCGTCCACCATTGACTTTCCGTTGTAGTCAACGGGAACGAAGGCAAGCTCGTTGATCTGGCCTGTGACGTTTCCGTCTGTGTCGACGTAGCCGCCTGCCTCGGAGGTGCCCATTGCCACGCCAAGGACGCCTTCGGCGCCAAGATCCATGGATCCGGCGAGGGCGGTGACGTCGCCGTCATTGGCGACCTCCACCGGAATATCGTGGCCCAGCTCCGCCGAAAGCTTCTTAGCGCATTCGATATATATCGGCTGAACGTATTTCTTTTTCAGCTCTTCGGGGACCTTGATGAAGAGAGAGGAGACCATCGGCTTATTGTCAATGATAACACCTGCGGTAGAGATTCCTATGGCGTCCACACGGGGCATTTTCGAAGCGGCGGTCTTGAACGCGTCGTATATTCCGTCAAAATGATATGCGGGATCCTCCTGCAGCTTCGGATGCCAGACGACTTCCTCTGAATAAACGGATTCACCGTTGACCACTGCGGAGACCTTCCTGTCCGAACCGCCGGCGTCGAAGCCTATCCTGCACCCGTCAAGGTGACGGCCGATGCTTCCGGCTACCTTTTTCTCCTTCGGAGCGTCTTTAAGAGAGACCGATACAACTTCAAAGGGTCTTTCATAGACCGTCTCAAAGAAGCCCACGTCAAAAGATCTGAGACCCTTCTTCGTATAGGCTTTCTTGATATAATTGCCAACTTTTTCGGACCCCGCCACAATGATCCTGAAGCCTCCGGCCACCCAGAGTATGCTCTTGGCGATCCTTTCGGCGTATTTTGCGTTTCTTCTGTCATGCCCTGAGCCGTCCTTGAAAATTCTGGTCTTGTAGACAAAGGTGGCGCCGCCTGTTCTTTCGACCCCGATTATCAGGTCCTGGCCTTTACTTCCCTTCGTTTCCGCTTTCATTCTGCGGACCTCGAGGGCAAGAGGGCGGAATCCCTTGTCCAGGGGCATTTCTACTTTAAGCTTCATATCTGATCTCACCTCCGATTATTGTTTTGAGAACGTCAAAATCATCATTAACTATAATTATATCAGCGTCTTTGCCCGGTTCGATGGAACCCTTCTGCTTATCGATGCCAATGGCTGCCGCGGGGTTGAGGGATGCGCAGTTGACGCATTCCCAAAGGGGCACGTCCGTGTTTTTGTAGAAGTTCATAATGCCCTTGTTGAGTCTGAGGACAGAGCCCGCAATGGTGCCGTCGGGAAGTCTGCATTCGATACCCTTGGAGATGAACTTCTGACCGCCAAGTGTATACTCTCCTTCGGGGAGTCCGCCGGCGGGGAGACAGTCTGTTATGAAGCAAAGCTTGCGGCCTTTCATTTTATAGACCATTTTGTAGTTTGCGGGGTTCACGTGGAAGGTGTCGACGATCATCTCGCAGGTAACGTCGGAATTAAGGGCGGCCGTCACGACGCCGGGCTTTCTGGAATTGGGGCCGCTCATCGCGTTATAAAGGTGTGTGGCGTGCCTCACTCCGCAGGCAGTTGACGAAAGAGCCGTGTCATAATCCGCGTCGGTGTGGCCCATGGAGACCACCACGTCGGTGCTGCGCCTGATCTTTGCGATCTCTCCGAAGCCCGGATCCATTTCCGGGGCGAGAGTTATTATTCTGATTATGTCTTTATACTTTTCAACAAAGGAGGCGTCGGGCTTCTTTATGTAAGCTTCGTTCTGAGCGCCTTTTTTCGAGGGATTGATGAAGGGGCCTTCGGCGTGTACACCCAGAATGGCTGATCCCTTCCAGCGCCTGCTCTCCTCCATCAGCTTTCCGCAGACTTTGATCGCAGCTTCAATGGTATCCATTGACACGGTCATGGTAGTCGGCAAAAAGCCTGTGACACCGTTTGCGACTATACCGCCCGCAATGGTCCTGATGGAATCCTCAGAGCAGTCGCAGACGTCCTTCCCAAGATATCCGTGTATGTGAAGATCGATAAGACCCGGGGCAATATAATTTCCTCCGCAGTCGATGAGCTCGGATCCCTCAGGCTCGCTGCCAATGTCGACGATGGAGACTATCTTATCGCTTATAACGAGACTCTTGCCCGTAATGATCCTGTCTTTAAGTATTATTTTTCCGTTTATTAATGATCTCATAATATCCTCCGGAACGTTTTGTATATCATATAAGTCATTATATCACGTCAGGAAAGCGGTTTGAACAGGTAAATGACGTCGGAAGAAGCTTAAATCGCAAACGATTCGTCAAAAAAGGCGCCCTGACGCAGCTGATAAAAGGACCGCAGGGCGCTTGTGTAGTAAAGGTTATATCAGAGAAAGCTGTCTGAAGCTTAACGGGGTGAGGGCGTGGGCTCCGGAGCAGGGCCTTCCGTCATACCTGTTTCCTCGGGATATTCCGTTTCCGGTCCGGGCTCTTCGGTCTCCTCGGGCACAAGTCCCATTGCCTTTGCCTTCTCGTAGCATACCTCGCAGTAATGATGAGAAAGCTCGTAGCCCCAGTCCGTGGGCAGGAACGCGTCTCCTCCTTCGCCGTTCTCGTCGGTGTGCTCCGCAACGTTGTTCTCTATCAGCGCAACGGCCTCGTCGCTCCTGAAGGTTCCGTAGCTGGTCACGACCTTGCTTCCAACCAGCTTGCACCAGTCTGTGGCAAGGCAGTATTTACCGTACTGATCCCTGGAGGCTGTGCACACCTCGACAGCCTTATGGTATTCGCAGTAGTCCGTAGGTCCGGGCTCGGTTCCTTTTATGAAGACCTCTTCATAGACCCAGTGGCTCGCTCTGCGGTCGTTCTTGCAGTATTCGGTGGCCCGCTTTCCGGAGCAGGTGCAGATCTCGACCTTCACAAGGTTATTGCTTCTCTGGAGATCCTTTATGGGAAGATCCTTGTGGACAGCGCTCATTACAAGACGCCATATGGTGGTGGCCCAGCCGCCTTCGATGGAGCTGTCGCAGGGTGAGCTGTCGTCGTAGCCGTACCAGCATGCCGCCGTGTAGTAGGCCGTGAAGCCTACGAACCAGTAATCAACCAGATCGGTGGTGGAGCCTGTCTTGCCGCCAAGGGGCAGCCTTGTGTCGCCGTAAGTGATGCCCACGAAACGGCCCGTGGATCTTGAGTCGTAAGCGACACTTTCAAGCATCGAGCTGAGGACCGCTGTGGTGTCGGGATTCTGGTATACGATCTCGCCGGTGCGGTGGGTATTGTCAAGCAGCAGCTCTCCGCCGGAGGTGTAGACCTTCGTATAACAGACGGGCTTGTAGTATATGCCGCCGTTGGCAATGGTGCTGTATCCCGCTGCCATATCGAGAGGCGAGACACCGTTCCTGAAGCCGCCTAGTGCGGTGGAGGCGTAGGGCTCGTCGAAATTGTCGATGCCCTGGCGTTTGAGGTAGTCAAGACAGAGCGGCATGTTTCTGACGAAGAAATGAGCCGCGGGAATGTTGAAACTCATGAGAAGGGCGTATCTGGCGTCGATAAGGCCGTGGATCTTGTTGTCCCAGTTGCTGGGCCAGATCCTGTCGGCGTTGGAGGCGTCAAGATGCTCGGGCTCCTCGTCAAGGGCGGTGCCGGCAGTAATTATACCGTTGTCGATAAGCGGACCGTAAACAAGTATAGGCTTTATGGTGGAGCCGGGCTGCCGCTTCATATCCGTTGCCCTGTTGTAGGTGAGGCTCTGCGTCTTTTCCCCGTAGCCCCCGTAGATCCCAACGACTTCGCCTGTCTCGTGATTTATGACGGCAATGGCGCATTGGCTGCAGTCCTCGGGATCCCGGCCGACGTTCATCCTGAAGTTGGCTTCATTGCAGAAGATCTCGTCAAGTATGTTCTGGATGCGGGTATCCTGGGTGGTGTGGATGTTGAGGCCGCCGTTGAAGATCAGGTTGTTTGCCTGGGAGACAGTGTATCCGGAGGACACAAGGTCCTCGCGCACCGATTTGATCGTCATATCCACGAAATATGAGTAGACGCTGGAGGTCTTGCTCACCTGCTCGGTCTCTTCGTCGATCTTGAATTTAAGCTCGGTCTGGATGGCTTCTATGTACTGATCCTCGGTTATGAAGCCGAGCTCCAGCATCTTGTCGAGAATGATGACCTGGCGCTTATATTCGTTTATGCGTCCCGTGGTGGTGGCGGGGTTGTATTTGCTGGGGTTGTTGGGTATGCCCGCGAGAAACGCGCACTGGGCCAGTGAAAGCTCGGAAACGGAGCAGCCGAAATACTTATTGGCGGCGATCTGCACTCCGTAGCAGTTATTGGCGAAGTATATCTTGTTGAGATAGAGCTCGAGGATCTTGTTTTTGTCCTTTACGAGATTTTCCAGCTGAATGGCGCGCCACTGTTCACGAATCTTACGGGGGACCGAGTGGGCGTCGTCACCGGTGACGTTCTTCACCAGCTGCTGTGTGATGGTGCTGCCGCCGTGGGAACCCATCCCGGGAATGAAAAAGCCAACCACCGCGCTGACGGATCTCTTCAGGTCAACGCCGTTGTGAGTATAGAATCTTTCGTCCTCAATGGCCACGAAGGCGTTCTTAAGATCCTCGGGGATCTCGTCGATGCCTGCCCAGATGGAGTTCTCTACCATGGTGCTCTTAAGCACCGTCATCGTGTTATCGTCCTTGTCAAATATGACGGTCTGCTTTTCGGTGGTGTAAAGATCGTTAAGAGTAAGAGGTTTTGAGGTGATGACGCAGCCGACGGCAATGCCTCCGAGAAGGCCCGCCACCGCGCCTACGGCAAGCATAATGACCAGGAAGATGATCAGAAACGTATTTGAAAAAGCGACTTTCGCGCGCTTTTTGGCACGCTCTTTCCTTTCGGCTTTTTCCTTCGGACTGAGCTTCTTCCCGGATCTTGTTTTTTCGGTATTTGATTTTTCGGATTTTTTGTTTCCCAAAATCTTTTTCCTTTCAACGGATACCGGCTGTTATTTTATGAAATATCGCCGGAAATACGTGATATCTGTATCGACTAAAACATTATAGCATATAAAAAATGAAAATACCTTTAATAATTGATTTTTGATTTTGAACCCCGCGTATCGCCTGCAGACCGCCGGACAGACGGCGGGAAGTAAAATAAAAGGGGACTTATTTGTCCCCAACGCCAATGAGCGATCATTGATAGTCAACGTAATCCAGCGGATCCTTGAGCTCCCCGTGCAGGTATACCTCGAAGTGGAGGTGGATCCCGGTGGCGGCTCCGGTCTTGCCCATTTTGGCTATCTGCTGACCCTTTTCGACTTTCTGCCCGACTTTTACTGAAGCGCTTGAAAGGTGGCCGTAGACTGTCATGTAGCCGTTGCCGTGATTGATCCTCACGTAAATACCCAGGGCGCAGTCGTCTTTGGAGTGGACCTCCGTGACGGTACCTGCCGCTGCGGCGTAGATCGCTCCGCCGTCATGGTTGAAAATGTCAAGACCCTTGTGGAATTTGTAGACCGTTTTTCCGTCCTTCGTAACGGAATGGTCTCCGAAGGTATAACTGATCCTGCCCACGGCAGGGTTGTGATCGGGATAATATTTGAGGCTCTCGTTGATCTCTGCCTTTGTCTCATCCAGCAGGGCAACGTATTCCTTTGCCTTGGCGGAGTTGTTGAAGGCCTTGACGATGACCTCCTGTGTCTCTTCTATATCCGAAATACCTTCGTACATCGAGTCGCCGGAGATGGGCTCGATATTTGTGCCGATGATCTCGTTGATCTCGCTTATAAGCTCGTCGGTCTTATCAATGGTCTCCTGCTGGGAGTCGATGGTCTGACGCTGATCCGCTATCACGGATTTCTGGGAGGCGATGGTCTGCAGCTGCTCGTCTATCAGCTGCCTGGCCTTCTCGCTTTCTTCCTTAAGACTGCGGAGCTCCTCGTTTGTTCCGCTCATAACTTCATCGTAGCTCTCAAGCTTTTCGAGAGCTTCCGCAAGCTCCGTGTAAGCCTTTTTCAGTTTTTCCTCGGTTTCGTCCAGCTCCTTTTCGACGCTGTATTTTTCGGAATTGGCGTTGTTAAGATCCTGCGCCTGCCTGTCGCTGACTGCGCAAAAACCTGCGGTGACCATAACAAGAGCCGCCGCCGTCAGCACAAAGAGGGCAACGGCAATGGCATTCTTCCGGCTGCTGAGAGCCTCTGCCGCGGAGCTTATAAACGAACTGTTTTTTTCTTCTGAATTCTTTTTCATAAATTACTTTGCTGTCCTTATCCTGTTTTCCCGTATTATTTGAATAAAATAAAGGAAAATATGGGTCCGGTCCGGAGACCGGCAAGCCATAGGGTACCACAACGGAAACCGTAAATCAACTTTTTTGAGAAAGGGCAAGCGTTTTTTAAGGTTTTCGGGAATGCTTCCGCAGGGCTGAATGGGCGGTTTAGTTTGTTGAATTATATTTTTCTTTGGCGTATAATTACGCTGTTGAGAACTTCCCGGAGGAACGTTTGGTTGTCTGACTCATCATTTCCGAAGATAATACCCAAGAGAGAATTTCTTCCCGTTGACGGTTATGAGGAAGAGACCGGTTCCTTTTACGGCGAGATCCTTGTCTCGGAGGAACGGGAGTTTTACGAAAAGGTAGCCACCGAGAGACTGACTGTAACCGGTGACGCGGTCTTCCGTGATGAGATCGACGCGGCGAAGTTCGACATAGAAGGAACTGCTGTATGCGCGGAGACCGTTTCCTGTGACGCTTTTATCTGCGAGGGCTCGGCACTGATCAAAAG
>JAGCZO010000149.1 GCA_017959965.1 Clostridia bacterium
CCACTTCGGTGTAGCTCGCGGCGACCTCCGCGTAAAAGACTGCGCCGACGTTTACGATAATGCCCATGTTGACAACGCTGTAACCCGGAAGCTGCTGTTCCATGATCTGCGAGTCAATGCCGTAAAGGCTGCCGGAGCCGGAGATAATGATCACCTTTTTGCCTTTAACAAGCTGGAGGCGTTCATATTTGATCGACCCTGTCCCTATAAGAGCGTTCATGTAGGCAGGATTTCTGACTGCGTTCATGTACACGGTCTTCAGATCGGCGCAGCCTGTGAAAGCGCCGTCGCTCATGGAGATAACGCTGTCGGAAATATGGGCCGACGTCAGTTTTTTGCAATTGCTGAAGGCTCCCCATTCAACGGTCTCAACGTATTTGGGGATATAGACGGTGGACATATTTTTCCCGGAAAAGGCTCCGCTGTTTATCTGCAGCACCTTTTTCCCGGATATCCTCTCGGGTATTACGAGCTCCCCGGAATCTCCCTTGTAGGACTTGATGACCGCGTATTTGTCCGTTATCTCGCACACGAACATATTCTCGGGCTCCGCCTTTTTCCAGAGGCAGTAAAGGTTTATCTCATCCTCCCCGTCGGTAATTATATTCCAGCCCGGAGCGTAAAAATCGCCCTTCCCGTCAGGCTCTGTGGTATAACCGCCAAGGATATAGCCTTCGCGCAAAAAATATCCCGTGTCCGGCAGCGCGTTCGGGAGCAAGTAAGTTTTTTTCGGGAAATACATATAAGCCGCTGGAGCGTCGGCAACGGTCACCGTTCCTCCGTTGGCGTGGTATACGATCTTGAAATCAGTGGACAGTTTGGGATCCTTCGAGGGCCCGGGGGTCTCGCCGGGGTCTGCGGGGAACGTAGGGTAAAGCTTCTCGTTGAGAACAGGATCCTTCCATACGATCGGGATGGTGCCTGCGGGAAGTCCGGGGGTCTCATTGGCGGGATCCGGCGTGTCTGTGGGAACAGGCGTTGCGGTGTCCTGAGGTTCCGGTGTTTCCGCGGGATCCGGCGTGTCTGTGGGTCCGGAGGTGTTTGAAGGCGCGGGAGTGAAGGAGGTTTCGGGGAACTCCGAAGGAAGCTCCGTGGCTGTGACCTCAGGCGTGTTCGAAGGAGTTGAAGATGGTTCTGCGGTCTCCGCGGATGATTCCGTGCCGCTTCCGCCTGTTTTTATCATTTTGACCCTGACCGTAGTCGGGTATCTGGTCCCGGCAACCGTTATCGAGCCCGACGCGGGGTCGTAAAAACCGTTTTCCACTTCGCCGATCTCGTAACCCTCCATCACCTCTACAGGGAACGCGACGGTCTCACCGGGCTCAACGTCGGCATAATATTCCGACAACACGGAAAGACCTTCCGTTTTTTGAAGGAGGACGCGGACTTTGGCGTTTTCGGCAGGATCGTAGGGATTTGACGGCGCAAAAAAAGAACAGCCCGCGAGAAGAACCGCCAGGAAGCAGGAAATGATATTCACCAATACTTTTCCGGCGCGATCCAATTTCACAGCCGTCCTTTCCGGTCATTCACAGGCCCCGCATTGCTTTTCAGAAGTCAGTATCAGGACCTCTCACGCATTAAGTGATTACCAGTATTTGTACCATTTTTTGCGTATAAAAGCAATGGAAAGTTGAAAACGGCTGTGTCCGGCAGAGGCAGGCACTGCGGCAGCCCTGCTCACGTAGGCTCGTCAGCGGTTTTGTTTTTGCCCTTCTCGGAGAGATGCAGCTCGAAACGGCTCTTGCCTTTGCTTTCAGGTATTTCCGTAGGATAATTGCCCTCAAAGCAGGCACTGCAGTAGCAGTCCGAGCGGCAAAGCTCGGAAAGGCTTTCTACGGGTAAATAACCGAGGGAATCGACGCCGATCATATCCGCGATCTCCTTTACAGAATGGTGATTGGCAATGAGATCGTCCTTTGAATCTATGTCAGTGCCGTAGAAGCACGGAAAAAGGAACGGCGGCGCAGAGACCCTCATATGTATCTCCTTTGCGCCTGCTTCCCGCAGAAGCGACACGATGTGCCCCGACGTGGTTCCTCTTACGATGGAGTCGTCGATCAGCACGATCCTCTTGCCGTCGACCACGTCCTTCAGCGCCGAAAGCTTTATATTCACCTGCGTAGACCTGTCGGAAGGCGCGATAAAAGTCCTTCCGACGTACTTGTTCTTCACAAGGCCTGTGTCATAGGGGATGTTTGACTCCCTGCTGTAGCCGAGGGCAGCGTCTATCCCGGAATCCGGCACGCCAATGACAACGTCCGCCTCCACGGGATGAGCCTTCGCAAGCACCCTTCCTGCTCTGATCCGGGCCTCGTGGACGGATACGCCGTCAATGACGGAATCCGGCCGTGAAAAATAGATATACTCAAAAATGCAGAGCTTCTTCTCTTTTTTGTTCCAGTGCTCCCTCCGGGATACGACGCCCTCCCTGCTGAATATGATGATCTCTCCGGGCTCCACGTCCCGCACAAATTCCGCGCCGACGGCGGCAAGGGCACAGCTTTCGGAGGCCACCGCGTAAGTCCCGTCCTTCGTTTTTCCGTAGCAAATGGGCCTGAAGCCGTGGGGATCCCTGCAGCAGATCAGCTTCTGAGGGGACATGAGCACGAGCGAATAGGCGCCGTCAAGCACGTTCATTGCCCTGCTGAGGGCTTCCTCGATGGACGGTGCCGTGATGCGTTCTTTTGTGACGATATAGGCAATTATTTCAGTATCGCTCGTCGTGTGGAATATCGCCCCGGACAGCTCCAACTCTGAGCGCAGGCCGGCGGCGTTTGAAAGATTTCCGTTGTGGGCCAATGCCATCCTGCCCTTTATGTGGTTCACCTCGACGGGCTGGCAGTTGTTCCGGTTGGTGCCTCCCGTCGTCCCGTAGCGCGTATGGGCAACCGCCATGTTGGCGGCCGGAAAAGAGGCAAGTATTTCTTTCGAAAAGACCTCGTTGACGATGCCAAGATCTTTGTGTGAAACAAAAAGGCCGTCGTCGTTTACAACTATTCCGCAGCTTTCCTGCCCTCTGTGCTGAAGCGCATAGAGGCCGTAGTAGCACATGGCTGCCGCGTCAAAAGGCTTTTCAGACATGACGCCGAAAACGCCGCATTCTTCGTGGATATTCATTTTCTGTTTTCCTTTTCCATAGCTGCGGAAAGTATCTGCTCCCGCTTTTGATGCCGGCCCGTGACCGTTTTTACCTTCAGTACTCAAAAAAAAACAGGCGTCTCCCACGAAAAAGTGAAAGACGCCGTTGCCTTTGATATATGAGTACGGGCGTAATATACAGCAAGCGGCAGCATATGTCAATATCTCCCGTCGCCCTTCGAGGTGTCCGGTATTTGATCCGGACGCTTGAAATAATCCTCACGCGGCATTATAATTTAGGCAGCAGCAAAACAGCTCATACTTTTTTAATGACGGAGGAAATTATGGACAACAAACCTTTATCGCCTTGGGCTTACTTTGGTCTTGAAATTCTTTACTCGATCCCGATAGTCGGTTTCATTTTTCTCATATGCCACGCCATCGGAGCAGTCAATATCAACAAAAGGAACTTTGCCAGATCCTTTTTCTGCTTCCTGATCGTGATATTGATATTCATCGGCATTATGTTCCTTATCGGCAGCGCATCGGGAATTATCAACGCGATACAGTCCGCACTTTCCAAATAAACGCCTGTGCGGAGATCAAACCCTCAATTTGTTTAGGAGGACTATATTGTGAAAAAACTGTTGGTTTACTTAGTGATAATTGCTTTGGCGCTTACGCTGATGCCCGCGGCAGTCAGTTTTGCCGAGCCTGCGGATGCAGTCATGCATCACAGCGAATATCCCCTTGCCGACACGTCTGCAGGAAACGTTGACGGCGACGGAAACGCCACCGGCTACTGGATGCATCCTTTTGTCATTGGCGATAAGATCAACGTTACTTTTGAGACCCCTTTGTGGATAACCGGTTTCCGTTTTTACGCCTGGTGCTCATACAGTGACGTTTGCCTTGACCTGGAGCTTGCCAATGAGTACGGCAGCGTCGTCTGGACCGGAAGCACCTCCTGCTACGGCAATGACCTTCAGGAAGTGGGCTTTGACAGATCTTACCCGCCCGGAACCTATACGCTCACCTTCATAAACGCCGAGAACCCGGATTATCCGGGCGGCACAGGCCAGCACTTCGTTCTCGGTTCAGGCAAGCTGAGAACCGATCTTGACGACGGTTACGTAAGAGTTCACGGCGACTACAAGGGCAATAACTCTCTCGGAGCTCCCCAGATCATTCTTCTGGAAGGAGACGAATCCGGAGATGTTCCGGAGCCTTTATACAAGGAATTTCCTCTGGCAGACACGGAAGGCGTCAGTTTCGCGGAGACCGGCGTTGCGGAAGGCTACTGGATGCATCCGTTCGTCATTGGCGACGTGATCGAGGTCACCTTTGATTCTCCCGTCTGGATCAGCGGCTTCCGGTTCTTCGCCTTCGCCCCCCTCTCCGACCTTTACCTTGACATAGAGCTCGAGAACGAGCTTGGGCAGCAGCTCTGGAGCGGCAGGGTAGTTTGTTACGACAACGCCTACCGCGAGGTCATTTTCGACAAGACCTTCGCCCCCGGAACGTACACCATCGTTTTCATCAACGCCGAGAACCCGGCCTACCCCGAAGGCGTGGATCAGCATTTTGTGCTTGGCTCGGGTTATCTGAGGGATGACCTTGACGACGGCTACGTGGAGGTGGCGGGCAATTACGCCTACAGCAATTCTCTCGGAGCTCCCGACATCACTTTGCTGGAAGGCTCCCACGACGCCAATGCCCTGCCGGGGGACGTTGACGGCGATGAAGAGATCACCGACTGGGACGCCATCACCTTCGAGCGCTACCTTGCCGGCTGGAACGTTGAAGTGAATTTTGAGGCAATGGATCTTGACGGCGACGAAGAGATCTCCGACTGGGACGCCATCACGCTGGCCAGGTATCTTGCGGGCTGGAGCGTTGAATTCGGCTGAGGGCCGGGCAGCGCTTTTGGATCGATAATTTGACGTTTAAATAATCGTGAGGCCGCCAAACCGCCGGTTAAAACCCGGGTTTGGCGGTTTTTTAATGTCGCTAAAACGGAACAGAACTTGGTCTCTGCTTTTTAAGTTGTCAATCCCGTTAACAAACAAACCGGGGTTCGCCAATGGTTTCGATTGAAGGCAACAGCCTTATCTGTTATAAAAGCTCCGCTAAAAATCACTTTTAGTCATTTATATATCAGACAAGGAAAGAGGTACTAATATGGCATCGTTCAGAGTTTTTTTACACACAAACGTTTACTTACACCTGCCCGCTGAAGAAGCTGTACCTCAATGCACTGGCCGATGATATCGGAAGGAAATTCAATGATGCAGGTCTGAGAATAGGCATAACCATGCAAAAAGGCGCAGGGCCTTGGCAAGGCATCGAAGGCGACAGCGCAGTGCTCATGCTCCGGCAATTCGGATTGTTTACGATGTTTGTGACCGTATGCTGCGCAAGAAAACATGCTCGGGCAGAGATCTGCTACAGCCCTGTCGTCAGGAGAAAAGCGTTCCAGGATCCCGCAAAAACCATGCGTTGCAGCCAATGGGATATGATGATCAATGCAACATTTGAGATCGTCCGGGAAAGCATCGAAGCTGTGTTCGGTAAAGCAGAATCAGAAAGCAATGAGGAAGAGGAATCAGACGGGAAATAAGTCTGCTACGCCGCGAGCGAACAAAAATCAGCGAAAACAAAATATGCCCTGAATGACGGTGAACATTGCTCAGTCATTCGGGGCTTATAAATGTGTTATGAAAATATCAAAGCGTCACTCAGCTGTGAACGGCAGCAACGCAACGTGTCTGGCCCTCTTAATGGCGGTGGTCAGCTCTCTCTGGTGCTTAGCGCAGGTTCCGGTCATTCTTCTGGGAAGGATCTTTCCTCTCTCGGTGACAAAGTTCCTGAGCTTCTGGAATTCCTTGTAGTCGATATGCTCGGTCTTATCGGCGCAGAAACGGCAAACCTTTTTTCTGGGTTTCTTAGTCATCTGGCCCTTACCTTCGAATTTATCGGCACCTTTACCTTCTTTTTTTGCGTAAGGCATTTCAGTTCCTCCTAAATCAATGAAGCCCGTAAGCGATTTCGCGGGCAAAAATCAGTCAACACCTGTGTCAGAAAGGCATGAACTCGTCTTTGTCGAGAGGAAAATATCCTGCGTCTCCGCCTGTGGTTTCCGGTGTTCCTCCGAAATCCGCCGGGGCAGCGGCATTGGCGTATGAACCTGTATTCTCGCTCTGAGATTTGCTTTCGCAGAATTCCGCGTTGTCAACAATGATCTCTGTGACGTAAACTTTCTTTCCGTCTCTGTCTATATAGTCGCGGATCTGAACGGAGCCTACCAGAAGTATTCTGTTTCCCTTGCGGAAATACTTGTTGATAAACTCGCCAAGCTGGCGCCAGGCCACACAGTTGAAGAAATCTGCTTTAGTGGTCCCGTCTGCCTGTTTTCCCACTCTGTCCACCGCGATACCGAATGTGCACTGTGCGGTGTTTGTGGTCTGCGTGTATCTGATTTCGGGGTCTCTTGTGAGACGGCCCATTAGAATAACTTTGTTCATAATGTCTCTCCTCTTTAAACTGTCTTTCTTAATGTACTACTGATTAACCAATTCTGTTTGCGTTCGAATAATTCACGCAGGGATCCGATCACTCAGCATCCTTGTTAATGATGATGAATCTGAGAATGGAGTCGTTGATCCTGTAGAGTCTTTCCAGCTCAGCCGGAAACTCGGGCGCGGCTTTAAAAAGGCACAGATAATAGCAGCCTTCTTTAATGTCGTTGATGGGGTATCTGAGGGTCCTCTTTCCGCCCCACTCGCCAAAGCTCTCGATCTCGCCGTTCTCAGCGATCAGTCCCTGAAACTTCTCGGCAACGGCAGCCACCGCTTCTTCACCGATTTCAGGGTTAACGATAAACATTGTCTCGTATCTAACCATGATTTCACCTCCTTCTGGACTTTCGGCCCTTAAACCGTGTCAAGGGCAAGGAACGGCGTACATTATATCAGCTTCTTTTGCCGATTTCAAGCATTTTTTGAAAATCCCCCGGTTCCCCCGGTTCTCCCCGGTTCTCGGGCAGTTTGTTTTTTGGCTTCATTTTATTGCCGCCAAGGCAATAATTCTTGCAAAAGCCCGGCGCTCATTTTTCAGGGCGCCGGGCCGGTATTAAACATTATTCACTCTGCCGGGCCGTGACGTCACGGCCCGCAGGGTCCTTTTGGCGTCAGCCTCCGATGGTGACGTCCCAGTTGGCAAGGTAACGGTCAAGGACGATGGCATCCCAGTCTGTTACTTCCTTGTCGCCGTCGATATCCAGTGCGTTGATATTGGCGATCTCAACATCCCAGTTGGCCAGGTAGCGATTCAGAACGATGGCATCCCAGTCTGTGACCTCGCCGTCGCCGTCAGCGTCGCCTATAACGTAATCCGTTACTTCTATTACCGCGTAAGCATTGTCGAAGTCGTAAGCTTCCAAGGCGCGGTTTCTTGCCTCGATGTGATTGAGGGATATCGTGTAGAGGCCCTCTTCAACACCTTCCTTGATCTTAAAGGTCAGCTTCGCGATGGCTCCGTTCTTGGAGTTGTTGACTTCCGCGAGAGAGTCAGCCCATCTTATAACGTAAGGCGCATCCTTTGCCGGAGAAGCTTCGGTAAATCCTTCAAGAAGTCCGAGATCCTCAACGCCAACGAGTTCAAACACGTTCTCGTCGAAATAGATCATGTTCCTGAGGGATATGATGCCGGGGTTCTTCTCAACGGAGAGGAACACGTCGACCGTATTGCCAACAAGGCCTTCCGCGTCGCTCAAAACGTATTTCGGTCCGGGAACCTTGACAGTTGCTTCACAGCCGTCAAAATAGACCTTAGAGCCGCTGCTGTTTCTTGCCTCAACGGGCTCGATCTCAACGGTATACGATCCGGGCTGTGCGCCGTCTTTGACCTTGAAGGTCAGACTCACCAGATCACCGTTGTCGGTATAGTTGTCCATGGCGAGAGAATCCGCCCACCTTATCGTGTAAGGCGAAGTCTTTTTCGGCGAAGGTGCCGTCCAGCCGCCTATGAGGCCAAGGTTCTCAACCGAAACAAGTTCCAGATTATCTTCGTCGAAATGCACCTTGAATCTGTTGGAAACAACGCCGGGGTTGTTGTGCATCGAAACGGTAATAACAAACTCTTCTCCGGGAAGCACCGTAACGTTATTAACGTCAAACGCGGGGTCAACAGGCTCGTCGGGAAGCTCGTCGCCGGTGTCAACAGGCACGAATTCAGGATGCGCGTCATCTAAAATTGCGGTGGTCACATTCCAGCCCGCCAGGAACCGTCTCAAGAGGATGGGATCCCACTCGTCGATCTCTCCGTCCTGGTCTATATCCATAGCATCTTCTTTAACGTCGACGACCCAGCCGGCCAGCCAGCGCTCAAATTCTATAGCGTCGGCGTCGTTGATGCTGCCGTCGCTATTGACGTCGCCAATGGTATAGTTCTTGATTTTTACAACTGCATATGTATTTTCAAATTCCACGGGATTAAAGAATTTGTCATATGCTTCAATGTGATTTATGAATATCAGATGATCGCCCTCTTCAGCATCGTCCTTGATCCTGAAGGTCAGCTTCACGATACCACCGTTTGCGAAGTTATCGCTTTCCGTAAGGGCGTCGGCCCATCTCAAAACGTAAGGTACTGCACTCTTGTCAGGAGACGGCGGTGTATAACCGTTAAGAAGGCCGAGATCCTCAACGTTTACAAGCTCAAACACGTTTACATCATAGGAGATCATGTTCCTGAGAGATACTATGCCGGGGTTCCTGTTGATGGAGAGAAATACTTCGACTTCTCTGCCCGCCACGCCTTCAACGTCGCTCATGATATACTCCGGTCCGGGGACCTTGACGGTACCGTAACAACCATCGAGGTAGATCTTACTGCCATCCACGTTCCTTGATTCTACGTGATTGACTCCGAAATAGTAAACTCCGGGATCCGCGTTTTCTTTTACCTTGAACGTGATCTTCGCTATGGCTCCGTTGCTGTAGTTGTTCTCCTCGGCCAGCGAATCAGCCCATCTCAGGATGTAAGGAGAATTCTTGTTGGGCGAAGGAGCCGTCCAGCCGTTCAGGACTCCGAGGTCGGAAACACTGACAAGCTCCAGAACCGCCTCATTATATTCCAAAGTTACCCTGTTGGAAAGGATCCCGGGGTTGTTTAAAATCGAAAGGTAAACGTCGAAGGTCTCTCCCGGCATAGCTTCTGAGCTTTGTGTCACGCTGAGTGCCGGCCTGGTCGTTTCACCGCTGTTCCCGTCGGGTTCCTGATAAACAGGCGTAAATACGGGATGCGCAGGGTAACTAATATCTGTCACCACATCCCATCCGGCAAGGTAACGCTCCAGAACGATCGCATCCAATACTGTGATCTCGCCGTCGCCGTCAATATCCATTTCCGGTCCGAGAGGATGGTCTACGTCAGCCCAGAGCAGAGCTTCCGAATCAAGGCTTGCCAGGCAACGTCTGAGGATCATCGCGTCAACGTCATCGACCGTGCCGCTTTCGTCGGCGTCACCAATTTCTACTTTAAATGCGTATACAAAGTTGGAGCATCCTTCAAAATCGATCCTGTTTCCGTCGACATCTCTCGCTTCCAGGTGTCTGATATCAAGAGAATGCGGGCCATCCCAGGCCGTTTTTTTGAATCTGAAGGTCAATTTCGCAATTTCACCGTCGGCGCTATTGTTTTCTTCTGCAAGAGCATCTGACCACTTAAGGATGTAAGGGGCGGTGAGATTCTCCGAAGGCGTAACAAAGCCTTCAAGAAGGCCCATGTCCTCTACGCTCACAAGTTCTAAATCATTCTCGTCAAAATAGACTGCCGTTCTAAGGGAAACGATGCCCGGATTATCATGGATCGAAAGATAAATATCAAAACATTCGCCGATATAAGCCCCTTCATCGTTGAGGCCGTAATGCGGGGGATCCAGGTAAGCGCCAATGCCCAGAAAACTGAAAGCTGTATCCTCAATGCGGACCTTCGCCCCGTTCGCCAGTTTAACCATAGCGACTATCTCCTGCTCGCCTTCAACTTCGGCAACAGGGATAACGATCTGATATCTTTCAGCATACTGTCCGCCAATAATCTTCAGAATATCCGGCGTCTCTTCAAAGAAACTGCCGTCAAAGACAGGCTCGTTATTTCCGATCCTGTATCCGTATGAGTCTATTGCAACGTCAAAGGCCGTCCAGCCGCGCAAGACTATGGTCTGGATCGAACCGTCGCCTTCTCCGACTCTTCTGCCGCGATTGTCAAGCTTTTGCCAGGCCATTCCGTCGCCTTCATCGAAATTCAAGACGCCGTCTATAATGATCGAGTCAAAAGATTGATGGAAAAAGGAGTAGTCACCCGGATCGACATACGGTTCATCCGTTTCATCCGGTTCGACGTACGGTTCATCCGTTTCATCCGGTTCGACGTACGGGTAGCCCGGCCAGAAAATATCATCAAGAATACTTTCTTCCTCGGTATGCTGCGCGTTGATCGTCAGCGAAAACGGATTACAGTTGATATAATGGAGACGTGTCGCATCATAATCCCAGGCCCCGTCAAGGACCAAATAGGCGCTCCCGTTCATCGGGTCTCCGAAAAGATTTTCTCCCACCGTCATGATCTGGAATACGTACCTTCCCGCAGGCATCTGCTGTGAAAACTCGAGGGTGCAGCCGGGAGAATTGTCATATACGGTTTGATAGGTATAAGTTTCCAACGGGGTACCCGCAAGCGTAATATCCAGGTCAGTGTCATAGGCATAAAGGTTGAGAACCACCGTAGCGGGAATTCCATGGTCAGCCCTGCTGGCCCAGGTCCTGTCCACCGATATGCTGCTGAAGGGAACATTGATCTGGAATTCGACTGCCGCATATTCTCCGTCGAGGTCCAGCCATATGCCCATATAACCCGGATCGTTACTACCCTCAACGAGAACGTATTCCCCTCCGGAAGATTCGCCAACGACAAGATCTATCGCCCGGATCTCTTCTTCACTTCCGTCAAGATACCTGGCTATTATTTTGACCTTGTAAGATCCGTCTTCCAGCGTATCCACTCCGAGGAGCTCCATCATGTCATCGTTATTGCCGAATCCTGATTTTTCCGTGTAAGCCGGATCGGAAATGACACCGACCGTTGCCAGATCCGGTCTTTCATAGTACAGATCGCTGCACTCTTTTTCCACGCCGTCAAGTGTCCAGAAGACCTTGTCAACGTTGGTGCCATACTTTGTAGTCCAACCTAAGATGTATATCTTGTCTCCGCTGTTGATATTCACAGTTCTTTTGGCTGACAGATCTGCAGACTCATCCAGAACGTTAGCGTTGACATACAAACGGTCAAGAGTATGTAAAGCAAAGGAGTTCATGCACATGCATAACACTATTGCCAAAACAACTATTGCCGAAAACAGTTTTTTCATCTAAGTTCCTCCCGTTAAATAACTATGAAACAGACGGAAAATATCTTTTCCCGTCCTGAATATAAAAATTAGGCTTCCGTCGCCGTTTTTCATCTGAAAGATTCTATCATTCCGAGCATTCAGTGTCAACTGCTTCCGCCCCGAAATCACCCCGTATTTTGCCTTCCGGCATAAAAAAAGCAAACCCGAATGATGTCTTTTTGAAAGCATCGATCACTCAGGTTTGCATTTCAGTCAACTACTTGGGATTCAAATCCTTTGCGGCTCATCATAAGTCTCGCCGAAAGTGTCGCAGGTCGCTTTTTCGATCACGACCTTTTCGAGAGGCGCGTCGCGGAGATCCGTGGGAGCCGCGGCGATCTTGTCCACGACTTCTATTCCCTCGATGACTTTTCCAAAAGCGGCGTACTGTCTGTCAAGGTGGGGTGAAGTCCTGTGCATAATGAAAAACTGGGAGCCTGCGGAGTTGGGAGACATTGCCCTTGCCATGGAGAGAACGCCTCTCTCGTGCTTCAGCGGATTGCGGAAGCCGTTGGCGTCAAACTCGCCCTTGATGGAATACCCGGGACCGCCTGTGCCGTTGCCCTTGGGGACGCCGCCCTGGATCATAAAACCGCTGATAACGCGGTGGAAAGTCAGACCGTCGTAAAAGCCCTTGTTTACGAGGCTTATGAAGTTTTTCACTGTGTTGGGGGCTGTTTCGGGGTAAAGCTCAGCCTTAATTGTGCCGAAATTTTTGATCTCAAATATTACAACAGGATTCATATCGTTCTCCTTTTGATGGTCCATAGTCTCGCGGAGCTGCCCGGCTGGTCAGTTGTCCTTGAGTTTTACGGGTTCGCCGTACTCGACGCCCTTTGTGTCAACGGTTATGGATTCGATCACCACGTCCTTAAGCGGTTTGTTGTTACTGGGATTCGTCTCAACGGCGGCGATCTTGTCGATCACCTCAAGGCCGTTTATCACTTTTCCGAAGGAAGCGTAATTCCCGTTAAGAGAGGGGTAGTCCACGTGCATTATGAAGAACTGAGAGCCGGCGCTGTCCATCAGCGGATCGGGACTGACGTAGGGGTTCGAACGCCTTGCCATGGAAAGAACGCCTCTTTCATGCTTCAAATTGTTCTCAAAGCCGTTGGCGGTAAATTCGCCTTTGATGGTGTAGCCCGGACCTCCGGAGCCGTTACCTTTTGGATCGCCGCCTTGGATCATAAAGTTTTTCATGACCCGGTGGAAGATCAATCCGTTGTAAAAGCCGCTGTTGGCAAGGCTTATGAAGTTCTTAACGGTCTCGGGAGCAATGGCCGGGTAGAGCTCCGCCACCATGGTCCCGTAGTCCTTTACGACGATCGTGGCGACGGGATAAGGGGTATTGCTGTAATCGTCCTTGCTGCCGCCTTCGGAGCATCCCGAAAACATGCACAAAGCCATAACGGCCGAAATGATGATTGCCAATGCTTTAACTGTTTTTTTCATAAACGTCTCTCCTTCTTTACTTGCGGACCTTTTGCTCTCAGGCTGTCCGCGTCAACGTTTCACTGATCCGCCGACTTAACCGGCGTTCTGCTTTTTGTAGTAATTCATAAGGCAGCCGGCAAGAAGCACCTCCCGTTCGCTGTCCGTAAGGTCGCCCAGCGAAAGTGTCACGGTCTTCTTTTTCCCTTCTTTTCCGTAAATATCAGCCTTAACTGAATTCTTTCCGTCTGCAACGGCCGCTCTTATATCTTTGATAAATATCCTGTCGCCTCTTTCGAGCCCGCCGTCAAAAAGCGACTCGTCGTCGGTGACAAAGGGAAGCATGCCCCAGTTCAAAAGATTGCTTCTGTAACGTTTAGTGGCATACGCCGATGCGATATTGGCGCCGCCTCCCAGAACTCTCTGGCAGGAAGCCGCCTGTTCTCTGGCGGAGCCGTCGCCGGGTCTTCTCGCGGCAACAACGCTGGCTATCGCGGTATTGCGGGAGAAAGCGCCCTCGATCCCGTCGAAAAGCTCAGAAGCTCCTTCGGCAATGCGTTTTGCGTTTAGTTCCTTTATCCTTTTGGCTTCGGAAACGTACGCCGGGTCTTTCCTTGAGAGCGCAAACTCCGCAAGCCGCATCGGGTTTGACCTGTAGGAGGATGTTTCTCCGCTGGGAATAAGCTCGTCGGTGGTGGTGACCTCGTCTCCGATCACTGAGGCAACGGAAAGAAGGAGGTTTTCCTCCATAGCAGGGATGGAAGGCCAGTCCGTGATGTTAGGGCCGAATACAAGGCGCGCGTTTTTGTCCGCAAGCCCAAAGCCGTTGTATACTCTCGCCTTGTAGCAGGAGTCGTCGAAGCCGTAAGCCGGCACAGAGTCGTCAAAATCAATATCCGCAGCGGATGTGATCACACCGCCGTTTGCGGAGGTCGCGGCAATGGACATGGCGTCCATGAGAGCCACCCATGAAAGCTGGCCGTCCTGAGGCCTTGAGCCTTCCCTGTTCGGGAAGTTTCTGGTAGTATGCCTGATGGAAAAGCCGTTGTTGGGCGGCACGTCGCCCGCGCCGAAGCAGGGTCCGCAGAAGGCCGTTTTTATCGCTGCGCCGGCACTCATAAGATCCGCCATCGCCCCGTTCTTCATAAGGGCAAGGTTGACCGGCTGGCTGGCGGGGTAAACGTTAAGGGTGTAGCTTCCTGAGCCTGTGGACTTTCCTTTTAGGATGTGAGAAGCCTTGACGATATTTTCATAAGTACCTCCAGAGCATCCGGCGATCACGCCCTGGTCCGCGGTGACCTTACCGTTTTTGATCTTGGCAAGAAGCGGGTAGTCCTTCACTCTTTCTCCCACCACCTCAGCGGCCCGTTTTTCCGTCTCCCTGAGGAGGTCGCCGGGATTCTCGATGAAATCCTTCAGCTTATAAGCGTTTCCGGGATGGAAGGGAAGTGCTATCATCGGCTCCGCCTTGGCAAGGTCCACGACGATCGCCTTGTCGTAATAAGCGCCGTTTCCGGGCTCCAGGAGCTTGTAATCCTGCTCCCGGCCGTGTACTTTGTAATATTCCCTGACTTTTTCGTCGGTGGTCCAGACAGAGCTGAGGCAGGCGGTCTCGGTGGTCATGACGTCGATACCGTTCCTGTAATCCACCGACAGTCCGTGAACGCCGGGGCCCGCAAACTCCATTACGCAGTTTTTAACAAAACCCGCTTTGAAGACTTTGCCAATGATCGCAAGAGCGATATCCTGGGGGCCCACGCCGCGGCGGGGCTTGCCTTCAAGGTAGACGAGCACCACGTCAGGCTTCTTTATCTCATATTTTCTTCCCAGGAGCTGCTTCACCAGCTCAGGGCCGCCCTCGCCTACCGCTAAGGTTCCCAGCGCGCCGTACCTTGTGTGGCTGTCCGAGCCGATTATCATCTTCCCGCAGCCGCTCATCATTTCGCGCATATACTGGTGTATAACTGCCTGGTGAGGAGGCACGAAGATCCCTCCGTATTTTATGGCGGCGGAAAGTCCGAACACGTGGTCATCCTCGTTGATGGTGCCGCCGACGGCGCAAAGACTGTTGTGGCAGTTCGTCAGGACGTAGGGAACGGGAAAGCTTTCGAGTCCGCTGGCCCTTGCAGTCTGTATAATTCCAACGTAAGTAATATCATGAGACGCCAAAGCGTCAAATTTCAGTCTTAAGGTGTCGCCCCCGCCGTTTTCGTTGTGATCACTAAGTATTCCCGCCGCGATGGTTTTCTTTGCGGCTTCACTTTTATTCTCTCCCGCAAGTCCCGTTTCGCGTATCTTTCCGTCAACGTAATAAACACCGTGTTCGATCAGCTGTATCATCCGAGCACCGCCTTTCGTTTCAAATCATTAAAAATGCGTTTCACGCCCTCCGGGCGCTCCATCCGATTATAACACTTTGGCATCGTGTTTGCATTAAGAAAAAGGCGGACTTTCGCCCGCCCCTGCTTTTGATCGTTTTCTTAAAAGTTCTTATTTAACTTTTTCGTATGCCAGATCAACGGATTTCGCAAACTCGCGGCCCAGGATCAGCATGCTTTCCGAATCGAAATGGGCAAGGTCCGGGTTCCCCTTGGGCTCCTTGTCGAAGGTCAGTCCCAATGCGATGGAATCGATAAAGTAGTTGTTATCAGATCTTTCCGCGAAGTCCTTTTTGATATTGTTCACGGTCTTGTAGTAGGTCCAGTGAGAGGATATACCGCCGTCGATAAACGGAATGCCGCCCCAGGGAGCATAATCCGCAAGGCGTCTTCTCAAGGCCTCCACCATCTTTTCGAGATCTTTGATGTAGTTTTCCGCAGTTGCTTTGGTCCCGGCCTCGTTTTCGCCCTGCATCCAGCAAATGGAAATGATCTCGGGGTTCAGACCTTCCTTCTTCAGAATGGAAAAGCAGCCTTCGATCATGGTCATTGCTTTCTCAAAAAGAACGCCGCCCTCTGTGAATTTCGGATTGAGGGACTCGCCGCCTCTGGCGACCTTTATGATATAGTAGGTGTCGTCGGGATGCTGCTCTTCAAGGTATTCCGCCATTCCGACTTCAAGTCCGAACTGAGCTCCTGTGAGAGATTTTCCGAATTTTACCTTGTCGAAAAGCTTCGCAACGGTGGTGGTCGCCAATCTCTTTTCCGAGGGGTAGTTCGTGGCGGAATCCTCTCCGGCGTAGTAAACGATCCTTACGTTCTCAAAACCGTTCTTGAGAAGCTTATCATACCGTTCCTTTTCAAGGATATCCTTCAGCGGAGAATAGAGCGAAGCGCCAACCGCATTAGACTGGCCCATGATGAGGATGACCTTGGCAAGGTTCTCCTTTGCGGGGGGATGAGTCGCTTCGGGCTCTTCGGTGGGAGCCGCAGTCGCTTCCTGAGTCGGCTCGGGATCAGTGTGAGAAGGAGTGTTTACGCAGCCTGAGAAGACCATCGCCAATGTAAGCAGTATTGCCGCGGCGGCCGCGAATCTGTATTTTTTCATAAGTGCCTCCTATGGCGATCTGAGCGGCGCATAACATCCGCCGCGCAGCCGTCCGCATCTTGTTTAAACCTGCGCCTTCACCGCGATATTAGTGATAGCCTGTTTCAGGTTCAACGTCAGTGAAAATCATTTTACTTTTTTGACCTGTCGTTTTCAACAGGTTTGTCGTAAAAAAATGCTTGACACGGGGTCTGCCGCCAATGTATAATGACACTCGCCCAAAAAAAGACTTCCGGGGGCGTAGCTCAGCTTTGGTTAGAGCGTCCGGTTGACATCCGGGAGGTCGTAGGTTCAAGTCCTATCGTCCCCACCATAAAAGAAACCTCTTTTGTCTACCACGGCAAAAGGGGTTTTCTTTCTTTCGTTAAAAGATTAAAAAGAATCACATTTTCAAGTATAATAAAATGTCAGATCGACAAATCGGGATTTGCGGAGGTAATTTGATATATGACAGAACATGAGAAAATGCTTGCCGGAAAAATATATGATCCGTTTTCGGAGGGAATGC
>JAGCZO010000016.1 GCA_017959965.1 Clostridia bacterium
GGGAGGACGTTTTCTACAGAAAAAAGCAGAATTTCGCGCTGCAGAAAAAGGATCAGAATCTTATCGTGGGCATTAACAGGGGCGGCTTCGTTATGCAGGGCTCCGACAATTGCCAAAGCACCGGGGCTGACGTTTTTGCTTACTGCTCCTTCGCCAAAAACTGCATCGCCGGCTGCGGCTACTGTTATCTGCAGGGTATGATGAGGAGCGGAAATCTGCTTGCCTTCGCGAACATGGAGGACTGCTTCGGAGAGGTGAGAGGCCTGCTGGAACGGGAGCGGATATCGGAAAACCGGAAATTGCTTCTTGCGGTCTCGTACGACAACGACATCTACGCCCTGGAGGGACTGTTCGGATATATCGGAATGTGGTCAGATTTCGTTGACGCGGAGCAAAGGGAAGGCCTCACTGTGGAAATAAGGACAAAATGCGGGACCAGACAGTTTGTCGATCACGCGAAGCCCTCAAATGGCTCCCTTGTTTTCACCTGGTCTGTCTCTTCGCCTGAAAACATCAAAAAATACGAGCCCATGACCTCGGATCTGAAGGCAAGGCTTGACGCTGCGGCATACGCCGTAAAGAAGGGCTTCAGGGTGAGGCTTGCTCTGGATCCGGTACTTGACGTTTCGGAAGGACCCGGCGGGTACGTTAAGCTTTGCGAGGAGATAAGGGCACGAAACATTGGCGAAAAACTCGACGCAGTGATGCTGGGAGGCTTCAGGATCCCAGCGGATTATCTCAAAATAATGAGGAAGAACGCTCCGTCATCGCCGATTGCCTTTGACAGCTACGAGGTCAGGGAGGGTACGGCCTGCTACGCTCCCGAAAGGGAAAAGAAGCTGACAGACCTTATCGCCGGGAATCTGGTCAAAACGGCGGGAGTACCCGGGGAAAGGATATTTATCTTAGACAGGGAGGCTGCGAAAGGATGAAAATATGCGTTGTCACAGGGGCAAATTCCGGAATCGGAAAGGCGGCGGCGGAGAAACTGCTCCGAAAGGACTGCAAGGTATACTGTGTCGGCGGTCCCGAGGGCTTTCCCGGGGATGGTGAGACTGAAGAGAACTCTCGCGGGATCGCGGTAAGGATTTGCTGCGATCTCAGAAACGACGGTGAGATCAAGCGGGTTATCGGGGCCGTGGAGGAAAACGGCGTTGACGTGCTTGTAAACGCCGCAGGGGTCGCGTTCTACGGAGTGTCCGAGAGTATCAGGCCCTCGGACATTGCGGATATGGTGGACGTAAACGTGAAGGCTCCGCTTGTGATCACTTCTGCGCTTATGCCTAAAATAAGGCAAAACAGGGGCACCGTAATAAATATTTCGTCAGTTACCGCACTGAGCTGCGCGAACCCAAGAGGCGCTGCCTACGGCGCCACCAAGGCGGCTCTGACCTCATTCGGACGCAGTCTTTTCGAAGAGGTGAGAAAGCAGGGCGTAAGAGTTATCAATATACACCCGGATCTCACGGATACAAAGCTTTACAGGAACGCGGATTTCACGGTAACAGGGGACTTTGAGTCGACTTTGTTTTCGGAGGACGTGGCTGAGTGGGCGGTGAACGCTCTCGAGGCCAGGGACGGAATGTGCGTGAATGAGATCACGTTAAGACCTCAGAAAAATATCATCGTGAAAAAAGAAAAAGACCGGAAATTAACCGGTCCGGGAATAAACTGACAGCCCGATCAGCCTCAGTTATAGTCTCTTGAAAAAAGAAGTTTGACGTGTTCGTCAAGCACAAGAAGTTCTTCCCCGCGGTAAAGGGCTTTTGCCGCGGCGAGAGCTTCTTTGTTTTTGGACATCACGGACCGCATGGCGACGGGTCTTCCGATCGTACAGGCAAAAGCCTCCGCTTTGGAACCACCTTTTGCCACGCAGCCTGCGTCGGTATATTCGAGGAGATTGGAATTGTCCGCCACCGCGTCGATCCTGAGAAGGGTGGCCTCCTCTATCTCACCGAATATCTTAAGAGTGTCGGAGATCTCTTTGGTGAAGGGCCTGTAAGGGTTTAGAACAAAGAAGATCGTATGGTCTCTGGCCGCAATATCAGATGCGTAGTAGCCGCAGGCTTTGGCGCCAAGGTCATCGCCGCCCACGTCCAGTATCACGTAGGTATCCTTGTCGGATATCACGGAGCCCATACGTCCCGTAAGGGCGGGGACGTCCACGTTGGTGTTGGCGTAGAGCATAGTCTCAACTCTGATGCCAAAGCTTTCCAGCGTGTCCCGGGCGTCGGCGCTTCTGAAAAACGGATTGATGATATCCATGTCGATGAGGGCGACTTTGGCGTCGGGCTTTTGCTTTTTTAAATCAATGGCAAAATTCACGGCGACTTCTGTCTTGCCGCTGCCGAAATGCCCTGTGAAAACGTACAAATGGGGCTTTTCAGAATAGATCATAACTGCCTCCGGAGCTCAGCTCCTTTTCGCGAGAACGGCTGCGCACCATCCTTTTTCGGTGAGAAGTTTTTTCACAACGAGACCGCACCGCCTGCACTCTTCCTCAACGTCGGAAAGTCTTTTGTCGATAATGCCGGACACGATAATAACTCCTCCCGGCTTAAGCAGCCTCCCTGTGTCGGGAAGAAGCCTTATAATGATGTCGGCAACGATATTGGCGCAAATTACCGAAAAAGCTCCGTTTACGTCACCGGCCAGATCTCCGCAGATAAGCTTAAATTTGCCGCCGACACCGTTGAGCTCAGCGTTCTCGCCGGCGACCTTGACCGAAAGGGCGTCGATGTCGACCCCCGTGACCGATCCGGCCCCCAGCAGAAGCGCCGCGATGCCTAAGATCCCGCTGCCGGTACCCACGTCAAGCAGGCTGGTTTCAGAGTCAACGTGATCCTCCAGCAGGTTCATGCAGAGCTTTGTGGTCTCGTGCTGGCCGGAGCCGAAGGCCATCCCGGGATCTATTAAAAGTCTCTTCCGGCCCTCCGCGTATGCGGCTTTGCCTTCTTCGGAGAGAAGGTCGGCTTCCGCCTCCCAGGTGGGCACGAGCCTCAGCTTTTTTCCGATGTTGCGGGGTTTGAAGTACTGCTTCCAGTTGTTGGCCCAGTCCTCTTCTTTCACGTTGTCCGACTCGAATTCAAAAGGTATCCCTTCCGCTTTGAGCCGTTCCTCTATAAACGAAGCGAACTCGGCGGGATTTTCCTCGGGACTTACGTAAACGTGGATCTTCGCCACTGTTTTATCCTTGGCAAGAAGCTCCTCGTCGATCACCTCCACGGGCCCGAAGAGCTTAAGATCCTCCTCCAGAGTGGAGTAGTCCTCAATATAAAGACCGCGGGAAACGCACATTCCCGCAATTGCCTCCGCCTGAGGAACGTCCTCCGGCGCTACTTTAATGATAAGATCGGTCCAGTCCATTTTTTCACCTGACACGCCAATGCGGGACCGCTTTCCGAAAGAAGGGCGGCGCCGGCATCTGAGCGGTTTTATTATGCAGAATGATTTATTCGCTGAAAAACTTCGGTACTACGTTGAGATCGGTCACCACAGCGAACATCTGGGGCGATTTGAAGAGCCTGTAGGCCCTCTGGGCCTCGTCTCTTGAATCGTATATCGCAAATATGGTCGATCCGCTTCCGGACATCATTGCCCCGAGGGGCTCCGTGGCAAGAATCCGCTTTTTCAGCTGCATAAGCTGAGGCTCAAGTTCAAAAGCGGGCTTTTCCAGCACGTTTTTCATGTTGGGAGCGAAGGTGTAAACGTCGTTGTTTTTTATCGCTTCGAGAAGAAGCTCCGTGTCGGGATGGCTCTCCGGGGAGAAACGCATCTGGTCCAGCTTTTCATAAACCTTTTCCGTGGAAATGAATATGCCGGGGTTAACGATGAGAAGGTAGCCGTTTGTAAGCGAGGATATGGGATGAAGCTCCGTTCCGGTGCCTGTCGCGAAGGCGGTACCGCCCATAATGAGGAAGGGAATATCGGAGCCGAGGGGAGTTCCGATCTCAATAAGCTGCTGATCGGTAAGCCCCAAATTAAAGAGCTTATTCAGTCCGACGAGGGTGGCCGCCGCGTCCGCGCTTCCGCCGCCCATTCCGCCGCCGACGGGAATGTTCTTTTTAATATGAACGCCGAGCTTTCCGGTGTACCCTGCCATTTTTTTCATGATCAGTGCGGCCTGATAAGCAAGATTTTTAGAGTCCACAGGCAGCCTCGGATTGGTGCAGGTGAAGATGATGTTATCCTCGGGATCGGTCTGCCTGATGGGGATGCCCCGGGCGATCAGCGAGGCGATGCGCTCGTCGTAACGTCTCTTGCACCTGGCGATCTCGGCAATAAGATCCTCCCTGAGGTATCCAACCGCGTCGGCAGTGTACAGAATGACTCTGTCGTAAACGCTGACAGTCTGCATTATCATATCCACAAGGTGGTACCCGTTCTCGGCAAATCCCTTGCAATCGATGGAAAAATTCACTTTGGCGTTTGCATTGATAGATACTAGACCCATTTTTCCCTCCGGAAAGCCGTGCGTGTTATAGATTTAAGACTTCCCATTAATGGAATTCTAACACATAAAAAGTCCCTTCGCAAGCAGGTTATGGAGCCTTTTGAAATTGCCGATGTCTGCGGCCCGTCCGAAGTTTCGCGCCTGTGCAGGGCGCCTCCGGGCCGTTAAAAATATGTTGACAAGTGTGCGCGTATTTTATATACTCATTGTAAGTGTGTTGCGGTGAGAAGCAGGCCGCGTAGAGCCTTTTTCCGAAGGCGGATCCACGATTCTGCGGCCGCATTCGCCACCATCATTATTATTCAGTTTGGAGGATTTTGTATTATGCAAAGCGCGGATTTACGCAATGTTATACTTTTAGGGCA
>JAGCZO010000150.1 GCA_017959965.1 Clostridia bacterium
AGTTGAGAATGACGCGGCTGGCGCCGCAGTGATGCGCTGCGCGGGATCGCGTCAGCGCATAATTATCCACCGCGCGTCAGCGCATAATTATCCACCGCGCGAAGCGCATCATTTTTCACCGTGCAGCGCATAATTATTATTGCACCCCCATTTCCGGAATGATATAATAAAAACGTGTTTACCCAACTAAAGTGCGTTGGCGCGGACACGGACGTTGCCGGTAATATCAGCGTAAACCGGCAGATCCGACTGAAAAGGAGGGAAATTGACGTGTACAACAACAAGTACGTTAACGAATGGGTCGCCCAGATGGCGCTCATGACACAGCCGAAGGAAATCGTCTGGCTTGACGGTTCCGAGGAAGAAAAAGACAGACTGATCAAGGAAGCCGTGGCGACAGGTGAGATGATCGAGCTCAACCAGGAGAAGCTGCCCGGCTGCTACTATCATAGAACAGCGGAAAACGACGTTGCGAGAGTCGAGCACTGCACGTTTATTTGCACGGAGCACAAGGACGATGCCGGACCCAGCAACAACTGGATGGAGAAAAGTTATGCGTACGCGAAGCTCGGCACGTATTTCACAGGCTCCATGAAGGGCGAGACCATGTACGTGATCCCCTATATTATGGGAACTCCGGGGTCGTCGTTCAGCAAGGTCGGCATTGAGATAACCGACAGTATCTACGTTGTGCTCAACATGAGGATCATGACCAGGATGGGCAGGATCGCCATGGATCAGCTTGGGGATTCGCCCAACTACATTAAAGGACTCCACGCCAAGGGCGAGGTGGATCCCGAGAGAAGGTTTATCTGCCAGTTCCCGGAGGACAACGCCATCTGGTCATACGGGTCCGCTTACGGCGGAAACGTGCTGCTTGGCAAAAAGTGCTTTGCCCTCAGGATCGCAAGCTGGCTGGGAAAGCATGAGGGCTGGATGGCAGAGCATATGCTCATCGTCGGCATTCAGAGCCCCAAGGGCGACATTAAGTACGTGTGCGCGGCATTCCCCAGCGCCTGCGGCAAGACAAACCTCGCAATGATCATTCCCCCGAAAAAATTCAGGGATATGGGTTACAAAGTGTTTACCCTTGGCGACGACATTGCCTGGCTGAGGATCGGCGAGGACGGACGGCTTTACGCTGTGAACCCGGAGGCGGGATTCTTTGGCGTTGCGCCCGGAACCAGCATGAAATCTAACCCCAATGCGCTTCTGACCTGCAAAGAGGGCACGATCTACACCAACGTTGCCATCGACAAATCCGACAACACGGTCTGGTGGGAGGGCATGGGCACTCCGGCACCCGAGGATGCCATAGACTGGAAGGGCAACGACTGGAAGCCCGGCATGACGGACGCCGAAGGAAAGCCGATAAAGGCCGCTCACCCGAATTCGAGATTTACCGCGCCGGCGAAGAACTGCCCCTGCATCGCCCCCAACTGGGAGGACCCCAAGGGTGTTCCGATCTCCGCTATCATATTCGGAGGAAGACGCGCCAAGGTGGCTCCGCTGGTATATCAGTCCTTTGACTGGGCTCACGGCGTGTTCGTAGGCTCGTCAATGGCTTCGGAGACAACTGCCGCCGCCGCGGGCGCTGTCGGCGTTGTAAGACGCGATCCGATGGCAATGAAGCCCTTCTGCGGATACAACATGGGCGACTACTTTGCTCATTGGCTTGAAATGGGCAGCAGGATACCGGATCCGCCGAAGATATTCAACGTCAACTGGTTCCGCACCGATGACGAGGGTCACTTTATCTGGCCGGGCTTCGGCGACAACTTCAGGATACTTCTCTGGATCCTTGCCCGCTGCGACGGAAAGGTGGGCGCTGTGAAGACGGCTGCAGGCTACGAGCCCGTTCCGGAGGACATCGACCTTGAGGACTCAGGCATTGACGAAGAGACTCTGAAGGGACTCCTAAGCCTCGACAAGGCCTCCTGGCAGAAGGAGGTTGCCGAGATCGAGACCCATTACGCAGGGTTCGACAGGCTTCCGAAGGAGCTTGCGGACGAGCTGGCCAAACTCAAGAAACGGGTCGAGGCCATGTAATTTCACAAGACAACGGTTTTACCGCGGGACACCGCTTAACATGCGCCTGTCCCGCTTGTTTTTTATTGAAAACAGACTGTGTATCGGGTATACTTAAACCGGTTTGAAGACAGTGCTATACAAGACATTTGAATTGTAAAGAGGGGACAAGGATTTGAAAACTTCTACTGAGATAGATTCCATTGCCAACAGGACCGACTGGGACAGAACACTGGAACTGGTGGCGGAAGCCGGGTTTGACTGCTGGGATTTTTCCCTGTTCAAGATGGGCAGCTATGACTGGAAGACCGGGGAGAGAGTCATAACCGGGCACCCGCTGGAGACGAGAAAAATGGCCATTCCTTTTGCCGAAAAAATGCGGAAAAAGGCTGACGCACTGGGCATTAAATGCAATCAGTCTCACGCGCCTTTTCCGGTGTGCTGCAAGGAAATAAAAGATTTGCTGCCTTTGGCTTTGGAATGTACCGCTATCGCGGGGGGCGAGATCTGCGTCATCCATCCCGACAACAACAAAACACCGGAGGAGAACGCGGAGATGTATCTGGAGCTGCTTCCTATTGCCCATAAGCTCGGCGTGAAGATCGCGACGGAGAACATGTGGAACTGGAACAGCACCTGCGACTGCGCCGCTCCGGCCGCATGTTCGGACGGCCCGTCTTTCAAAAAACACATCGATATCGTGAACGACCCCTATCTGGTGGCCTGCGTTGACATCGGCCACGC
Organism: Clostridia bacterium; assembly: GCA_017959965.1. GTDB lineage: Bacteria > Bacillota > Clostridia > UBA1212 > UBA1212 > UBA1212. The sequence continues at coordinate 2,773 of JAGCZO010000150.1, forward strand.
GGAAATGAAGGGCCTTGACACCGGCGCGGAGTCTATGCTGAGGGAGTTGGGCCCCAGGGTCAAAGCGCTCCACCTGCACGACAACGACAAACGCCGGGACCTGCACAGACTTCCCTTCAGCATGGACATTGACTTCGTCCCCGTTGTGAGGGCTCTTAAGGACATTGGCTATGACGGGGTTTTCACCCTGGAGTCGAGCCTCAGAGCCGCCATGGAGGATATGCATACCGAAGATCCGCTGACGGGAGTGAAGGCAATGTACGCCGCCACGAGAAAGCTTGCGGATATGTACGAACAGCTGTAAGTGTTCATTCTTTTATATTTACAACGCCCGGGCAATTTGCTAAAATACCGGCATAGACAACAGTTCGCCGCCGAGTTTTTGAACTGTTACGGCGCGGTCAATTATCAATATAACGGAGGAAGGGTTTTTATGAGTAAAAAAGACGGAAAAAAATCGATTTTTACGGAATTTAAGGAGTTTGTGACAAAAGGCAACGTTATGGATATGGCAGTCGGCGTCATTATAGGCGGCGCCTTCACGGCGATCGTGACGTCCCTCGTCGGCGATATTCTGACTCCGGTCATTGGTCTTTTCACAGGCGGGATCGACTTCAAACAGCTTTACGTTCCTCTGGACGGCGGAGTAGGACCTGATGTTCAGAGCCTCGAGGCCGCCAAGGAAGCCGGCAGAGCAGTTATGACTTACGGTAACTTCATCCAGGCCATCATCAACTTCCTGGTGATCGCGATAGTGATCTTCATTCTCGTAAAGCTCATCAAGGCTGCTGATTTCAAAGCCAAGAAAGCCGCCGCTGCCGCAGAAGCGGAAGCTGCCGCAAAGAAGGCCGAGGAAGAGAGAATAGCGGCGGAAGAAGCAGAAGCCGCAAAGGCTCTGATCAAGATCTGCCCGTACTGCCTGACCGAGATCAACGTCAAAGCTACACGCTGCCCGCACTGCACCTCGCAGGTGGAATGATATTCGGGTCAGCTTGACCGTTAGCGCAAAAACGCCGGGCGCCAGCCCGGCGTTTTTGCCTCCTTCCGCCGTTGGCCGTTTTTAGGTTTTTTAAAAGTTTTTGGGCTATGATTGCGGCGAAAAGACAGGCCGGTCCACGACCTTTTTCAATATAGTCAGCACAGATGTGTCATTATGAGTTCCCCTGTCATATAATTTGCGGACGGGGCGGATCTATTCAGATAAGAAGGGGATAAAATGGATTTTAACAGTGAAAACAATAACGTGAAATTTTGCTCAAACTGCGGAGAAAAACTTGTTCCTGGCGGAAAATTCTGCATAAAATGCGGAAAAAAGATAACACCTGCCGTTCAGGCTGAGATCCCCGCCGCGCCGGCTGCAGGCACGCCCGGAAACGACGTTCCCGAAGCGGCATTGGCGGCAGTTTCGATGCCGACCGAGGCCGTACCCTCCGAACCTGCAGAAAACGTGCAGCCCGAAGTCGTTTCACAGCCCGAAGCCGTTGCTCAGAACGTTACCGCCGAAGAAGCGGAAGCCGCTCCCGCTGCGGAAAACGTACCGCCGGTACAGGGCCGCGTGTACGGTGTTCCGGTTGACAGCGGAAACAGTCAGGACGCCTTCCGGAGTGAAGTGAACAGATACAATGAGTCCAGAACCAGATATGCCTCGTATGATTACAGTAACGATAACGTACGGGCAGCGTCTCAGCCTCAGTACCAGTCTCAGCCTCAGTACCAGTCTCAGCCCCAGCCTCAGACTCAGAGTGCGGTAAAGGAAAGAAAAGGGCTCCCGGGCTGGGCAAAGGCCCTCATCATTGTCGGCGCAGTTTTGGTCATTATAGGCTTCTTTATCGTATCGGTCACCGTTGTGAAGACCGTCCTTGATACGGTCTCGGATCTTGGCAAGAGAGCCATTGATCTGGTGCCGAAGACCTCGGACAGTACGTCGGACGCGAAGGTCGGCGATAAAACGGTACCCTCCGGAAGCGACGTTACGATAAATATTTCCGGCGATCAGGAGATGCTGGCCTCGGCGGTCTACGCAAAAGCCAAGGATTCCGTTGTGGGGATCGCAGTTTACAGCAGATCCTCGTCGTCTCCCTGGGCGGAAGCCACGAACACTATTCTGGCCGAAGGATCGGGAGTCGTGTACAAATCAGACGGATACATCATTACAAACTGCCACGTGGTATCCATGGCTTTGGACAAGGAAAACAAACTTCAGAGCGGCTATTCCGTGAGAGTTTATGCCGGCGACAACCTTGGCTCGTACTACGACGCATCCATCGTTGGCGTTGACTACACGTCGGACCTGGCGGTGCTTAAGGTCGACGCGACAGGGCTTAAAGCGGCTGAATTCGAGTCTTCCTCCTCCGTCAATATCGGAGATACGATCTTTGTAGTGGGATGCCCCGGCGGTATCGAGTTTATGGATTCCATCACCAGCGGTATTGTCGGCGGGCTTAACAAAAACATAGTTACCAGCAGCGGCTATGCCTACGACCTCATTCAGACCGACGCGGCTATCAACCCCGGAGCCAGCGGAGGCGCTCTTGTCAACAGAAACGGCAAGGTGATCGGCATCTGCGAGATGAAGATCGTTGAAGAAGGCTACGAGGGCATGGGCTTTGCCATCGCATCGGATACCGTTACGGATGTGTGCGACACGCTGATCAAGGACGGAAAGGTTGTAAGACCTGCCATCGGCATTCAGGTAAACACCGGATATGACATAAGAAACGCAAGCGACGTGGGACTTCCCGCCGGAGCCTGGATCGCCACCGTGGAAGCCAATGCCCCTGCTGCAAAGGCCGGACTTACCGCGGATATGATCATTACCGAGTTTAACGGCAACACTGTCTACAATTTCGTTTCGCTGAGAGTCGAGATCATGAAGTGCAAGGTGGGTGACGAGGTCACTATTAAAGCTTACGTTTTCGATAAAAACGACAAGACCCACGGCACATACAAGACATTCACTCTTAAGCTCCAGAGTCTTGAGGACGAGTACAGAGAATTTGACTGATTTGACTGACAAAAAAGCGGGCCGGTAAACCGGCTCGGGAACAGATGAAAAACGGCGCCTCAAAGCATTGCCTTCGAGGCGTCTCTTTTTCGTCTCCCGGAGCTTTTCCGGCCGAAGGGGCTTCTTTCAGCTTTTACGCAGACGAACATTGAAAAGACCTTGATAGAAGCTTAACCCTGGCAGAATGATTAGGTTTGACTTTCGGGGGCGGACGTGATAGAATAGCTTTGATTTTAGGATCAAAGCTGAGTACCATATGTTGTGGTATTCATAAGATATAAGACTTTAAAATCAAATATATGGTGAGGGGAGAGAAGTTTCATGCCAAAAGAACTTATTTTCTCCTTGATTTCCTTGCTTGCGGGTCTCGTGATCGGCGCCGTGGTCCTTGTGATCTATGCCAGGATCAAAGCTCGCAAGAACGCTGAATTAGTTAAGAACGCCTCTGAGGAAGCCCATGAAAAAGGCTACGAAGAAGGTGCAGCTTACGGTTACGAAAAGAGAAAACTCGAAGCTGAAGCGGCTATCAATACCGCTGAGGAAGAGAGCCTGAGAATTGTACAAGCCGCCGTCAGAGAGGGCGAAGTTAAAAAACGCGAATATGTTCTCCAGGCAAAAGATGAGATCCGACAGTTGCGATCTCTTTTTGAGAAGGAAGTCAGGGAAAATCAACAGGAGGCGCAGCGCAAAGAGCAGCGTCTTACATCCAAAGAAGAGGCCCTTGATAAAAAGCTGGATGCTCTTGAACAAAGAGAGGGCGTCGTAAGGGAAAAGGAAGCCAAGGCTAACGAAAAGATCGCCGAGGCTGAAAGCTTCTACGCAAAACAGCAGGAATTGCTTGAAAAAATAGCCGGAATGTCGGCGGAGCAGGCCAAAGAGCTGCTCCTTACACAGCTTGACACCGAGCTTGTCCACGATAAAGCCGCGCGCATACGTGAATACGAGGCTGACCTTGCCGACGAAAAGGCGGAACGGGCCAGAGAGATCATCGCCACGGCCATTCAGCAGTGCGCCGCGGATTATGTTTCCGACGTCACCGTGACAGTCGTTCCGATCCCCAATGAGGAAATGAAGGGCAGGATCATAGGACGTTCCGGAAGGAATATTAACGCCATCGAAACTGCCACAGGCGTTGACCTGGTGATAGACGATACTCCCGAGGCGGTCATTCTTTCGAGCTACAACCCCGTGAGACGCGAGGTTGCGAGACTTGCTCTTGAGAAGCTTATCGCGGACGGACGTATCCATCCCGGAAAGATCGAAGAAACGGTGGAAAAGGCCCGCAAGGAACTTGACGCCACCATCAGAAGAGAGGGCGAGAACGCCACCTTTGAGGCGGGCGTATTCGGACTCAATCCGGAGATCATTAAGCTTCTGGGAAGACTTAAATACAGAACCAGCTACACTCAAAGCGTTCTCATTCACTCCATCGAGGTCTCCAAACTGTCGGGAATAATGGCTGCGGAGCTTGGCGTGGACGTGGATCTTGCGAGACGCGCAGGACTTCTCCACGATATCGGAAAGGCCGTTGACTTTGAGACCGAGGGAACGCATATCGACCTCGGCGCCGAGATAGCTAAAAAGTATAAGGAAAACGACGTCGTCATTAACGCCATCATGTCCCACCACGGGGACGTGGAGCCGAATTCGGTGATATCCGTGATAGTGGCTGCGGCCGACGCGATATCCGCCGCAAGACCCGGCGCCAGAAACGAGCCTCTTGAGTCCTACGTAAAACGTATCGAAAAACTCGAGAACATCTGTAACTCCTTCGAAGGCGTTGACGCGTCCAAGACCTTCGCGATCCAGGCAGGCCGTGAGGTCAGAGTTATGGTAAAGCCGGAGGAGATCACGGACGACGATATGACTATTCTTTCAAGAAATATCGCCAAGAAGATCGAATCCGAGATGCAGTACCCGGGACAGATCAAGGTCACTTTGATCAGAGAGACCAGGACTACAGATACGGCCAAGTAAAAACGCGGTACTTCCGTTTGGCTCAAGACCGGCGGGAAAACGCAGAAATGAGAAACGCTGGTTAAATCGAGCATTTAATCAGCGTTTCGTTGACTGAGAGAACCGTTTCCGCTGCCGCCTCGTCGGATCCGTAATGACGTTGGCGAAAGGCCGCGGCAGAGTTTAAAGCTCTCGCGATTTTGAAAAGAGGTGATTTCAATGTCGAACATAAGCGAACATAAAAAGATGATAGTACAGAACAGAAACGCGTACCATGATTATTTTATAGACGATAAGATCGAGTGCGGCATTGAATTATTCGGGACCGAAGTTAAATCCGTCAGACAGGGCAACGTGAATCTCAAGCAGGCATACGCGGTAATTGAGGGCGGAGAGTGCTTCGTCAGCGGCATGCATATCAGCCCCTACGAGCACGGAAATATATTTAACAGAGATCCGCTGAGGAAAAGGAAGCTGCTCCTCCACAAAAAGGAGATATCAAAGCTTTTCGCAGAGGTAAAGCAGCAGGGCATGACCCTGGTACCCCTGGAGGTATATCTCGTAAAGGGCCGGGTAAAGGTGCTTCTCGGGCTCGGAAAAGGCAAAAAGCTTTACGACAAGCGGGATCAGGCCGCGGAACGCGACGCGAAAAGAGAAATAGACAGACAGTTAAAGCAGGGCTGAGCTCCGCACAGGGACGTGCCAAATCTGCTGCCGCGGGCAATATGAGGACCGGAAAATGAGTGACTGGCTTCGCGAAACCATAAAAAATCACGCGAAAGGAACCGGAAGGATCCTTCTTATCCATTTGCTTGCCGTGGCGCTTGGCTGGGCGGCATATCCGCTGATACTGCTTCTCCTTGCCAGATATACGACCGTGGATCTTCCTATGGCCATATTCTCGGTCATTGCGTCCCTGGTGTACGCCGCTATGCTGGTGTCACAGGGAAACGAGTACGGTCTCCGTGACGGAAAACCGTACAACTGGGCCCGCTACAAGGCCAAGGGCTTCGTTCTCGGCGCGGCGGCGGGACTTGTGATCTTCCTTGCGGAATTGATCGTGATCGCCATCGCGGACAGGCATTTCTACGTCAGCCATCCCCAGTTTGATATTGCCAATGTCAACAGCTATATCAGGATGATACTGTACGTGCCTTTCTTCTGGTTCTACAAGCTGATCCACACCGGAGAGGCGATCATCCCCAGAGTTAATATTCTGACGTCGCTGTTCGTTATACCTTTCTGCTCCCTGTTCACAGGCCTCGGATATCTTTTCGGGGCGGCGGGAGTCGTTGTCGATTTCAGGCCCAAAAAGAAGAAGGTGTGATCGGGATGACGGAAGAGATCGGCGCAAAACTGACGCCGGAAGGGTCTGCGCCTTTGCCGGACGAAGATATCTTAAGACTTAAAAGCGATTTCAAAGAGTTTTGCGGAGCGCTTGAGACCGAGGAGGACAATGCCGGCGACGTTTACGAAAAATGGGCAGGCAGTCCTTCCGTGAGACTGTCGAACCTTACCCCCTTTGAGTTCATAAAGAAATACGTCGGAGCGCCCCCTGATCTTAACAGGTACGAGAATCTTGTGCTGTCAATGCTCTCGGACCCGGTCTGCTCGGTTCCGGGATCTGTGCTTGATGACTTTTTCGGATGCTGCAATGATCCCGCAGGCTGGCGGGAGAGCCTTCTTGAGGAATGTCTTGATCGCATCGGCAACGACAGTGGGGATACTTCCGAATCCACGCTGATCCTTATTTACAAGCTGAGCGAGCTTTCCTCCGATTATTCCGGAAAGATATTTAATAAGTTTTTGTCAACGGCAGAAAAACTGATGCCTGTAAACGGGGAATGCGCGTCGGAACTGCTCACGCTTCCTGTCTGCTGCTGCGAAAACGGCTTTGAGAAAACTTTGGAGCTCCTGTCCGAAAAGGCGGAACAGAGCGGGGCCCACGACGACATCAGGATAAAAATGCTTGCGGTGGCCTGCGTTTCCGGCAAAAAGGACGACAGGCTTTACGTACTGTTGAGGAGCCTTGTGAAAAGAACGGACATCTTTGACGACAACATAAAGCTGTATTTCATGATGGTCCGTGACTACGGTGATCCCAGAGCTGTCTCGTTCATGAGAACGAAGGTGGGCAGGATGAAGGAGGTCTACGACGGCCTTGACGGCAGGGACGGAGCCGCGAAGAAGCTGTTCGATGCGGCATATCTCGGGGACGGAGTTATAAGAAGCCTCGGAGGAGAGGGCTATTTCTGAAAAAACGCAATTTTACGAAAAAAAGCGCGGCCGGAAACTTACAGCGGCCGCGCATTCTGGTACGACGGGCATGCCGTCGGTCTGTGGTGAAAATCCACAAGGGGCGTAGTTGCCGACG
>JAGCZO010000017.1 GCA_017959965.1 Clostridia bacterium
GAACGACCTCAGTACCGAACAGAGAATTCTGTTTGAGACCGGTCTTGTCTTCAATGATCACAGCGGAAACGCCTAGGCGCTCAAGCGTTCTGACGTTATACACGAAGTGCTCGGCAAGTCCGCCGGTGTCGCCGTCAAGAATGATAGGCTTTGTAGTGACCTCCATGATATCGTCAACGGTCCTAAGCCTGCTGGTCATGTCCACAAGCTCGATGTCCGGCTTGCCTTTGGCGGTGGAATCGCAGAGGGAGGAGACCCACATTGCGTCGAACTGGTAGGCTTTTCCGTCTTCGTAAACAGTCGTATTCTCCGCAATAAGACCCGTGATGCCGCTGTGGGCCTCGATGGCGGTGACCAGCGGCTTCATTTCAAGAAGTCTCTTCAGCCTCTTTCTTCTCATATCAGGCATGCTGAGAGTCTCGCGGCTGGAGGATTCGATCTTGGCGTATTTTGCATCCTTAGAATAGGGAAACTCCACAAGTATCCCGCCGTAGGAGCCAAGGACTTCTATGACCTCATCACGGACGGGTTTCTGGAATCCGGTAACCCAGTCGTCGCCGTGGACAACGATATCCGGCTTGTAAAGGAGAAGATTCTCCCGGTAGCTGAGATCCTTCTGAAGAACCACCTTACAGACGCCGTTTATGCTGCGGATAAGGTTCATTCTTTCGCTTTCGGGAACAAGCGGATATCTTCTGTAGCTGACCACAGCACGGTCGCTGAGAACACCTATAATGAGTTTTCCCAGCCTGGCGGCTTTTCTGATGATGGAGATATGACCTCCGTGGAGAAGATCGCTGGCGAAGCACATGTAAACAGTCCTGTTCTGTACTTCCTTCAGGCGCGCGGAAACGGCCGCAAGGTCTTCGGCGGTGTCTATCTCAGAGCAAAGCATGTCTCCGTAGTCGAATGGACGGAGGTCAAGCCTGTCGGATATTTTGTTGAAGGCGTTCTCGGCATAGCATTTGACGTCGCTGCCGGCGACGAAAACGGATATCTCGTCCAACCACTTTCCGAAATCTTCCTTCATTAATTTGTAAAGAGGCTGCGCCGCGACCTGCTTTTGGTCAAGCATCGCCACGCCCACGTTAACTATCCTTCCGTCCTCCGAAATGACGGCCTTGAAGTCTTTTTCGGGAAGCGGAACGCTGCCGGAGACGCACATAACGGAGGTCTCGGCTTCCATAACAGCCTGGAGAACAGAGTTTTCGAATACCATGTCTCCGTGGAAAAGCAGGATATCCTCGCCCCTGAGTTCTTTCTCGGCAAGATATATTGAGTAAATGTAATTCGTCTTAGCGTAATCGGGATTATTTACAAATGTGAGCTTTACGGGGAGATCAAGGGAAAGAGCATACTCCATGAGCACGTTGTCAAGATACCCTGTGGTGATGACGGCTTCCTCGATGCCGAAATCCGCCAGCATCTTCAGCTCTCTCGAAAGGATCGTATCGCCTCCGCCGATCTCAGTCATGCACTTAGGCTGCTCGCTTGTCAGAACACCCATTCTGGTGCCCATACCCGAATTTAAAATCAATGCTTTCATTCTTCTGCCTCCGGGCGGCCGCATACTGCCGCCGAAATGGAAATACCAATATTATTTGCGCAAAAATGCAGTAAAATTATCAATGTTCTCTTTTGCGGACAGCGTGGGTCTGCCAAGGTCCGCTCTTGCGCCGCGGGTGGTAAACACCTCCGCAAACGTTATGCCGCCCGAACTGTCGCCTGCCAGCTTATCCAGAAGTCCGCAAAGCTCCTCCTCGGTCCCGGCGCCGAACACACGGTCGTATCCGCAGGCTTCGGCAATGGCGGAAAGGCTCCTGCCCTTTGCCGGAGTGGGCATGCCGCCAACGGAATCGTGGACTCCGTTGTTGATCACAAAATGGACGAGATTATTCGGCCTGAGCTCCGCAGCCACAAGAAGGGAGCCCATGTGCATGACGCAGGCGCCGTCCCCGTCGATCAGTACGATCCTTCTGTTTTTCATTTCAATGGCAAGCTCAAGAGCTATGGACGACGCGTGTCCCATGGAGCCCACTGTGAGGAAATCGGAATCGTGAGGCTCGTGTCTTCTTTCACGGATCTCGAAGAGCTCTCTTGAGGCTTTACCCGTCGTGGAGACAAAAACGTCTCCGGGGAACTTTTCCGAGATGAGCTCGATGGCCCTCTCCCTGGACATGACTCCGGAGCTGTAATAGTCGGGCTTTTTGTCGTAGCAAAGAGCCCCTTTTCTCACGACCAAAGCGGCGGAAAGGCCTTTTTCGAAATCCCCCGAGCAGCCGTCAAGGAAGGCCTTCACGTCCTCGGGCTTTGTGTCCTTGTCAACGATCTTAACTTTAATGCCCAGAAGGTCCAGCAGCGGAACGGTGATCATTCCCTGGAAAACGTGCTGAGGCTCGTCGTGCACGTCCGGTTCTCCCCTCCATCCCACGACAAAAACCATGGGGATACCGTATATCTTCTCATTGGTGAGAGACGCGATCGGGTTCAGAGCATTGCCAATGCCGCTGTTCTGCATGTAGACCAGACCCTTGCGTCCGGTGGCAATATAATGACCCGCGGCAAGCGCCACAGCATTGCCTTCGTTGGCGGCAACGATGTGTTTTTCCGAAATTCCGAAATTGTCGTATAAATAGTCGCAAAGAGCTCCCAGGAGAGAGTCCGGGACTCCTGCGTAGAAATCCGCACCTATGGCATTAACAAAATCTTTTACCTGCATTTTGTTTCCTTTCGTCAGAACGACCAAGTGCTGAACCACTTGAGAGCGTCCACATATGTTTTCGAGACCGGAAGTCCCGTAAGGACCGGATAGAAGATGATAAACAGAATGACCACTATGCCGAGGTAAATGAAATTGACGAATTTCGGCATTACTTTCTTTTCCGTCAGTTCTTTAAGCACGTAGACTATAAATAA
>JAGCZO010000151.1 GCA_017959965.1 Clostridia bacterium
GCACTGATCAAAAGAAAGATCATGTGCGAGGAGGCCTTCGTTTCGGGCACCTGCGAGTGCTACGGTAATTTTCATTCCGGCGACGTAAGAGTGTCCGGAGCCCTTAAGCTCGGCGGAAGGCTCGACGCATTAGACGTGGAGGTCACCGGGTCGCTGCACGTATCCGGCAAGGTCCCCGCTGACAACGTTATAGTTGAAGGCAAAGCGACCTTCGACAATAACCTTCGCGCCATAGATATCAGAATATCCGGAACGGCAGGCTCCGTGCGGGCCACCTCCGTACGTTCCGAAAATCTTCTTGTCAGAAGCACGGAAAAGGAGCCCGCGGATTTTGTTTTCACTGCGGATTCTCTGTTCTGTGATTATATAAAACTGGAATACTGCGACGCGGACCGGGTGCTCTGCGAGGAGGCTGTCATAGGCCCCGGCTGTCATATAAGACTGCTGGAATGCCGGGAGGAACCCGATATAGATATTAACGCTGTTGTTGAAAAAACAGTGATGATCTGAAGGAAAAATTGTTATGTCTCGAAAAAGCAAGGGCTGGAGCAATGATCTTATTGCCAAACTAAAAAACAAGTTTTACACCGTGTTTGACACAAAGGTCAAACAGGTCTGGGCCGTTATCATCGCGGCCGCGGTACTTGTTTTCCTGCTGGTCCTCGCCATCGTCAAGCTCGGCGGTGCGGGCACGGTCGTTGTGGACGAGAGCTTTGAAAACTACAACCGGATGCAGTACAGCGTGGACGCTTATAGAAAAGACGTCTCCACCGTGGTTGTTCCCGCTGCCGGAGAGGGCGTGAACGGCACCTCTTGTCTGAAGATAGTCAGCCCGACTCAGAACGACGTCCGGCTTACCAGAACGATTGTTCTCACGGAAGGAAAGGTCTACCGCATCCGGGCAGACGTAAAAGCGGAAGTCTCGGATGCTCCCAAGACCGCCAACGTTTCCATTCTGGAGGCCAGGGACGGAGATTACGTCTACGTAAGCAACTCCGACTCATGGACTCACGTTGACCAGTACGTCAAAGTGGGAAAGACCGACAGCTATACCCTCTGCATGCGCCTTGGCTATTTCAGCAGCGAGGTCTCAGGAACCGCCTGGTTTGACAACGTCAGCGTGACACAGGTCGCCTCAGCTCCCGCGGGGGCCAGACTCACGGAGATCAAGTCGTCAAATTCCGGAACAGTCACCGCCGACGCCAAATACAACGAGTCGGTGTACTATAACATGAGAGTCGTCAGCTGGCTGCTGCTTTCGCTGATCTTTTTCGTTCTGCTCGTTTACGGACTCTACATAAGAGTCTATGACAAAATTGGCGCCGAATACATTCCATCAGGCGCCGGCATCCGCTTCATTCCCAAGAGATATACCTTTGAAGGAGACTCGCCTTTGAAGTCGCTGGCAAATCCCGTCTGCGCCTTTGTGATTGTCTTTGCTTTGGCGTTTATACTGAGAATGGTACTCTCGTTCGCCTACTTCGAATGCTCGATAGACGTTAATCTGTTCAAGAGCTGGGGCAGGGTCGCCGCCGAAAACGGAATGAGTCAGCTTTACGTCATTGCCACGAACTGCGACTATCCGCCGCTTTATATGTACGTTCTTGCCTTCATGACCCACATCGGAAACTTCCTGAAGGTCAGCGCTGAGGGCATGTCCGTGCTGGTCAAGCTTCCTTCGATCCTTGCCGATATAGCTATTGGTGTGATCGTTTATTTTGCGGCGATCAAAAAACGCTACACCTTCGGAAACGCGATCTTCTTCGCTTCCATCTGGCTGTTCAACCCGGTGGTCCTCATTGACGCGGCATGCTGGGGACAGGTGGACTCTATCCTGGCGCTTTTCGTGATACTCTGCTGCATCGCTCTGAATTCCAGATACTATCTTGCGGCAGGTGTCTTCTTCGGCCTCGGCACCATGCTGAAGCCTCAGATGATCATATTCCTGCCTGTGCTGGGCGTTGTTTTCTTTGCCGATTTTGTCATCAAATGCGTCCGGGGAAAGACTTCGACGGCATTTATATATCTCGGAAAACTGGTCGGAGGACTGTTCGCCGGACTGTTCGTGCCTTGCATACCGTTCCTTGGAATGGGTACGGCCGAGCTTGGACTTTTCGGAAAACCGGTGAAGCTGCCCTGGATATTCAGCCTCTTCATGGGAACCGTCGACCATTACTCGTACGCCACCGTAAATAACTACAATTTCTGGTTCCTGCTCGGCAAGAACTGGGTCAAGGATTCGGAGACAGCCGGGTCCATGACTCTTCATTCCTGGGGAATGCTTGCCATCGTCGCAATAAGTCTCACTGTTGTGATCATTTATCTGGCCAAGGCTTTCAGGCAGATCCCTTCGATAAAAAAACAGAGAAGGCGCTCCTCCGATGAGCTCAGGAAACTGTTCCATCCGGGTCTGGTATTTCTTGCCGGCGCCGCCATGTTTGCGATGGTATCCTGCTTCGGTCCCAGAATGCACGAAAGGTACTTCTTCCCGGCTGTACCGCTGCTTCTGCTTGCCGCGATCTGCTACCACAGAAAGGGTATGCTGGGAGCCTGCGGACTTATGAGCGGCATTGGCTTCATTACTGTCCATAAGATCATGCTGGGACTTCTTGTGGGAGGCTCCATTAAGGAGGTCAAAAACGATTCCTCGGTATACGGCGTGTTTTACTGGCCGAAGCTGGATCAGTACAGGGGGTTCCTTGCCGCGATCACCGTTATTGCCGCGCTTGTTGCTTTCGGTCTGCTTATCGCCAACGGGCAGCTGGAAAAGGGCGAATTCGATCACGAACTGACGGAGCTGGAAAAATCCGGAAGAGTCATAGCCTCCGGCGGAGAGGTCATGCCGCAGGCGGGCAGAACTGAAGTAAAAGCTCAGGCTCCTGCGGCTGCTGCCAATGAGAATGACGGCAAAGATAACAGTAAAGCCGTGAAAGACAATAAAAAGAGAAAATGACTGCGGCTCGTGAGGCTCAGATGCCTTTGGCGAGATACCGTACTTCACTTCAGGCCCCGGTGATCCCGGAGGCGTAAGAAGAATTATTGCAGGAAATATAAAAAGCATTATTGCAGGAGATCGTGATGTCTGTTAAAAAGAAGATTGATAATAAGGCCGGTCAAAAAGGTCTGACGGATAAAAAGAAGAAAACGCGCAATATGATCATCGGGATCGGCGTTGCCGCCGCTGTCCTGATCGTTATTACCGTCATCGTACTGTCCAGCGTGCTTCCGGTCGTCAATTACAGCAACGGCTTTGAGATCCTGGACCTTAAATCCGGGCTTGACTGGCAGATCTATAACTACAGATCGGAGCATGAAAGCTCGGACGTAACCGAGATCTCGCTGGTTGAAGGGAAAGAGGGCAGCGGAAAGTGCCTGAAGATACACAGCAAGTCTCTCAACGACGCCAGAATACACAAGGAATTCAAGGTGTCGCCTTCGTCGTTTTACAAGATCACGCTTTCCATTAAGACCGAGAACGTCAACGAAGGAGCAGGAGCCAACCTTTCCGGCTATAATATGAGCGGAACGGCTCTTAAGACCACCGGCACCACGGACTGGACCACGAGGAGCATTTTCCTTGAGACAGGCGAAGATCAGAAGGTCATCGATCTCAGCCTTGGCCTTGGCGGCTACGGAAGCGAGTCCAGCGGAACGGCTTATTTCGACAATCTGTCTATAGTAAAAGTGTCCGCGTCCGAAGTCGGGGAAGGTACCGTTACGCTGAAGCTCACTCCCAGCGGCTCCGACAAAAAGACCCCGGAGGTGAGCGTCTGGTTCAAGCTGCTCTTCGTTCTTGTGGTCCTCTCGGCCATCGCGTTTTGCTTCATATCATCCGTCCGAAACGACAAGTCCGGCGAGATCAGCCCGCTTCTTTCTCCGGAAGGAACCGGTAAATTCAAGAAAAGGGACGTTATCATAGTTCTGTCCATGACCGTTGTGACCATGCTGATATCCTTTATCGGAATGGGGAGCACATCGGGTACGCCCAATACATATTGGCAGTCGGAATCCTATGACGAATACGTTACCATATCCTTCAAGGAGACAAAGCAGGTCTCCAGATTCGTTTTCTACGGCGGAATCTCAAAAAGCGGCGGCGTCGTAAGACTTCAGTATTATGATGCGGAGAAGGGCGAGTTCGTCAGCGATTCCGCAACAATTACGAAGGACGACGTTCCCTTCTACCGCTGGGGCTACAAAAACGTTAACTTCAAGACCGATAAGATCAGGATCTATATCGAAAAACCGGGTCTTTGGCTGAATGAGGTCGGCTTCTTCGAGAAGAAGAACGGCGAGTTCGTGGCCATTGAGCTTGATACGTCCACCGTAGAGTCCTCTTACACAAGATCCGATTCTTCGGGTCAGCCCGAGTTCCTCTTTGACGAGCAAAGCGAGCTCAGAACAGAGCGCTCTTATTACGATTCGACGTATTTTGACGAGATCTATCACCCCCGTACGGCTTTCGAGCAGATCCACGGACTGAGTATTTATGAGCGTACCCACCCGCCTCTCGGCAAGATCATCATGGAGATCGGCATACTGATCTTCGGCATGAACTCCTTCGGCTGGAGGTTCTCGGGTGTTCTGTTCGGTGCGCTCCTTGTCCCGCTGATCTACGCGTTTGCACTGAAGCTGTTCAAGAAGAGCGAGTGGGCCTTTGTGGCGGCGTTCCTGATGATGTTTGACTTCATGAGGCTGGCTCAGACCAGGCTTGCCACTATAGACACTTACGCCTGCTTCTTCTCGGTGGCCATGATGTATTTCATGTACGATTACTATTCGGTCAAGTCCTACGAGAGAGGCTTTAAAAAGTCGCTGATACCGCTTTTCCTGAGCGGACTGATGTTCGGTATGGGCGCCGCTTCAAAGTGGACCTGTATCTACACGGGCGCAGGCCTTGCTGTGGTGTTCTTCATCGCAAAGATCAGAGAATATCTTGACGTCAGAGCCGGCCGCGCTTACGAGATCACAGCCGGGACAAACAAGCGGCGCCGGATCTATACCGGTGAATACGTCAATAAGAACCTTCTTCCCACCCTGGGCCTCTGCGTGCTTTTCTTCGTGATAATTCCTGCGACCGTCTACTGCCTGTCATATCTGCCGTATATGCCCAGCAACCCCGGAAAGTCGCTTCTGCAGGTGGTCATCGATAATCAAAAATACATGTACAACTACCACTCGAAGCTTGACTCCACACACAGCTACAGTTCAATGTGGTATACTTGGCCGTTAATGGTCAGACCTATATGGTATTACGTGGGCTACGGTGTCCCCGAGGGCATGAGATCCACGATCAGCTCCTTCGGAAACCCCGCCATCTGGTGGCCCGGCATCCCCTGCCTGTTCGGCTCCTGCTATCTGGCCTGGAGAAACAAGGACTTCAGAATGGGCTTCATGGCGGTCGCCTTTGCCAGCGCTTACGCTCCCTGGATACTGGTAAACAGAGTCTGCTTCATTTATCATTATTTCA
>JAGCZO010000152.1 GCA_017959965.1 Clostridia bacterium
GAACGACTACGAGTTTCAAAGATTTCTCCTTCGCGGGAAAAACAAGGTGAAAACAGAGATTCTTTTGCTTTGTTTGGGGTATAACATCAACAAGCTGCATGCGAAGATTCAGGACAACCGACTGCAAAGTCATTTCTTCGAAATCAAAGGAACTGCCTGAACAAGCCTCCTTGACAGTCAGGCTTTATTAAAGTACGTCATAAATGAAAAATCACACCGAGCTCTCAATGATTCGGTACGATTTTCATTTCCCTTTACAAGAAAAGTGCCGCATAATGACTCGAAATGAATCATTATGCGACACTCCCTTTCGTTATACGTTGGCGGGTCCCTTTATTTCTTCCGCGGGATCATGGACGATATTCACGTTCCGGTTCCTGCGCGAATAATCCGCCACGCTCCGGTCACTGTGAGCAGCCCCGTAACGCTCATGGAAGCTTTCCGCGTCGATATAATTCGCGGCTTGCGGATTGTTCTGATTCCGGACCCGGTTGATGTTGCCGAGGATCTTATCGGTGCGCACGTTTAAGGCAGGCGTGGTTTCCGAGCAGATCGCCAGCGCGTCGAGAGCGTGGTCAAAGCTCAGCTTGCCGGTATCCCGGCTGCGGACGCTCTCTTTCCCGTCCATATATGTGCGTGCCGCCTCGAAGACGTCGAGATTGGCCTGGCAGTAAGCCTTTTCCTTTTCCTCGGCCGTCATCCCCTCCATTTTTTCCTCCAGTTCCGCGCAGGTCTTTACCGCTTTGTAGAACTTCTGGTATTCCTTGCTCCGCTTTTCCGGGGGCATAAGGTGGGACTGGAGCGTACGCATCTTCGCGCTGAAAGATTGCTGCTTCTCAGGCGCCACGCCGTAGAACGTCTTTCTCAGCTGCCGCCCCATTCTCAGCACGCTGCTGCCGTCCTGCAGCGCGCTCTTCAAAAGCTCCGGCTTCATCTTTAAGGTGTCAAGGGCGAAGAGCTCCTTGAAATGCTGGCCGATCTGCCGCGCCTCCTTCAGATTGAACTTGCGGTCGAGCTCCTGTAAGGCGCTGGCAGACAGGGCCTTGGACAGATTTTCGACCATCTCGTCCGGCGTGCTTCCGCCCTTGATGCCGGTATGCAGGGTCACGTAGTTTTCATAGCTTGCCTTCGCCGGCGTCTCGGCGGGGTATTTCCGTAAAGATTCCGCGTAGAAATCCCGGTTGGCCTTGCTGACGATGCTTTCCTTTACCTGCCCGATGTCTTTCTTCTTGCCCACGATATCGCTGATAAAGCGGGTCCGGGCGGTCTCTTTTTTGATCTCTTTGTCCAGAAAGCCTTCGTCGTTGGAGCCGAAAGTGCCTGAGAGCTGGGTCCGGTAGCGGGCATCCTTCATGTTGCTGATCGCAGAGGCTGTCCGAAGGTCAGCCGCAAGCGCCTCGCCTTCGTCCTGGATCCATTCCTCGATCTTGCTCAGATCCGCGTTCTCGCCCCTTCCGCCGACCTCCAGGGCTTTCCGGTACAGGTTCTTCTGTCCCTCCGTCATTTTCTCGACGGCGGCATCCACTCCCTGCCTGACGAAGTACTCGCCGAAGTTGGCCTGGAGCATTTGAAAGACCTGCTCCTTCATGGTATTCTCATCTGCTTTCGGGAAGTCCGGCCGGCGCAGATCATAGACGGTTTTGTCGGCAGCGCCTTCAGGGAGATTCAGCTTCTCGATATCGATCCCCATATCCTGAGCAAACTGCCGCATGGTGACCGTTTTGTAATCATATTTTTTCTCCAGGGCCTCGCCCAAAGATCTTTCGGCGTCCTCCTGACAATCTAAGCAGAAATCATTGCAGGCATTCGATCTGGCGGTCAAGCCGCTTGAACGGTACAGATAGAAGGCTTTTTCATCCCGGTTCGGGGTGTTTTCGTCGAGTGCTTTTTCGATCGATTCATAATGCCTGCCGCTTATGACGGCAGTTTTGGCTTTCATGGAGCCGAGCGCACTGAAATACTTCTTGTAATCCTCGATCGAGTATGCTTTCACCATGTCGCGGTAGGTGCTCCGAAGGCCTCCCTGGATCTGCTCATCATCCTGATTGACGGCACATTCAGGGTTAAAACCGTATTTTACCGCTTCTTCGGGCTGAAAATCCCCTTCCGCGTTGCGCATGATATCGTTTTTGGAACGGTATTCAAAGCCAAACCACAGTTGGTCCTCCAGCGTGTGCTGTGCGTCCCGGACGTTGACTAAATGATTCTCGTTTTCCTGATAGTCCGCCAGAATGATGGGGGCGGGCTGATTCTTCTTCTCCGGCATATTTCTCTTCCTCCTGTCTTCAGGCCGGCCTTCTTCAGCCATGCCGCGGCCTGTTCTTTTGAGCATTCA
>JAGCZO010000153.1 GCA_017959965.1 Clostridia bacterium
CCGGTCATGAAGCCAATGTAATCAGAGCCGCTGAGTATCTCATCTCCGGCGGCAGCGCCGAAAACTCCCAGCGAAAGCATCATTGCCAATGTAATTACAAACGCAGCGATCCGCTTCATAATTTTCTCCTGCGAAAAGTTAATTTATATCGGTATTATCCCACAAATCGTGTCGTAAAGCAAGTCCCGCACCACCCCGCATTTCTCCACTAGCTTCGCTTCGCGAAGAACCGTTCCGAAATGAGGCGTGGCTGCAGGGCCCCCATCAACCTAAGTGTACTGCGAGCGTCCTGCTCGCGAAAAGCATTTTGCACAGTAATCAAATAAAGTCCGGTTTGTTCTTACCGCAATGATTCTTAAAAAATGTGTGCAAAATGCGTAAAGAGCCTTGAATTAACGTTACGGTAATATTCTTTCCATCCAGATCATGTTGTAGTATCTGTTAAATTTATATCCGCAGCGGTGGAACTCTCCCACCTTGACGTAGCCCATATGCCTGTGGAAGTTCTCGCTGTCCCTTGTCAGATACTCGTCTTCCTCTATCGGGTCCGCGATGCAGGCATACAGATTCGTTATGCCAAGTGGCTTCAGAGCCTCCTCCAGGGCCTTGTAAAGGATCTTGCCGTAGCCCCGGCCCTTGGCGATGCGGTCAACGTAGATCGTGACCTCGCAGCAATGACCGTAAGCGGCCCTTGGATTAAAGACTCCCGAGTATGCGTAGCCCATGACCGCGCCGCCCTCCTCCAGCACCAGATAAGGGTACTTCTTGAGAGTGTTTTCTATGCGGCTTCTGAACTCGCTGAGAGACGGAGCCTCACACTCAAAGGTGATCGCGGTTTCCGTCACGTAATATGAATAAATTTCAAGCAGGCACGCCGCGTCCTCCGGCGTTGCGGTTCTGATAGTCAAGGCATTCACCTCTCATTGGCAATAATATGTCAATCTGCTTTTTCTTCAATGGTCTCGAGAAGGAAGCTTACCGGGCGGAAGCCGTCGTTGCAGGAGATCATGGCGGACTTTTTATTCTTCATCCATCCGTCGTAGAAATCCTCCGCGCCGTGGGCAAGGGCCATCACAAAAGGCGAAACCGTGTCCCAGGCGCTGACGCAAAAGCCCTCAGGCATCTGCCAACCGTTGGCGATGAAAACCTGACCCGTTTTCATATCACAGGCGTGCTCGATAGGGTTCTCGTACTCTTCAATAAGATCCCTGTAGCATGCTATCCGCTTCACTGTGATCCTGACCTTTTTCATTGGATGTTCTCCTGTTTTTTCGCTGTTTTACGTTAAACTATCACTTATTCCGTCAGTCTGCATAAAGCGCTATAATTAATAATGAATGCAGCGTTAGGTTTTTTAATTAATAATTTGGGATTCAGAGTTAAATTAATTAATTATTCATTAGGGAACGCGAATTAAGGAGTAATAATGAGCGTTCCCGTCATTATATATGCGTTTCCATCATTAAATAAGCCCTCTAACCCTGAGTATTTCATCCGCCAACGTCTTCATCCCCTTCTTATCCGGATGTATGCCGTCCAGTGCTTCAACGGGGATCTTGTTGTTGCTGGCGTCCACAAAAATGCATTTTTTCTCCGCCGCCACCTTGCCGATGGCCTCCACGTACTCCTTCAGGTGTCTGCCGCCGAGACAATACGGAAACTCAAAAGCGGGGTCATCCCTGTGGGTGGATACCGCCGGGGCAATGCACCACACCTCCGCGTCCGGGTAGTGCTTCTTTATCAGGTCCAGCATTATTCTGTAGGACCCGCAGAAGGACTGTCTCTCTTCCATGCCCTCCGTCGCCTCGATGGGAGTTCCGGAAGCCCAGTCGTTGACGCCCATGTAGATCATGATCACGTCCGGTTTCCTGTCTCCGTCGCCAAGCTGCGACATTCTGGAGTCAAGGTGAGCGAAGCTGCCGGGTGTAAACTCCTCGTGGTAGCTGACAGTGCTTCCGGACCAGGAATCGTTCTTGAGAAGTCTGCCGCCAAGGCGGGAAATGATATTGCCCCACCAGGTGTCTTTTTCACTCTCAATGCCCGCATTCTGCTTCGTGGGCTCGTCGTAGTAAAGAGCGTAACCCTCGGGAATAAAATCCTTCAGCGTACTGATCGAATCTCCGACCACCGAAAAATATTTGTCTTTGTAATCCATTTTTGCCTCCGTTAACAATAAAGATCATCGGGGTTCCATTTGTCTTTTTTCATATCTATGATACGACATTTTCGGTCCTGATACAATCGGACATTTACCCCAAACGGTAGAGGGTGCGGAATTCGATCAAAGCCTACAACATCTTTATGAATAAAAAGTAGACATCGTCTACCACTTTTTCGATTGATCCTTCTACTTCAACCTCATAGGTGTCTAATACAACTCGTATTTTGTACTCAATGCAAGGCGAACCGTCTTTCAATATATGCAACGTACGTCCGATCAGCTCCCACTTTTCATATTTTGGTTCTTCCAAAATATCAGAGAGTTTTTCTTCGATCTGCTCATTTAAATTTGTCTCATCAATACTCTTAAGCTTCTGCTCTTTATACCCAAGGTTGTCAAAGGAAGGCATATCGTCCGAGTTCATCAAAATTATCACACCATCGGTATTTACCGAAACACTAAACCTGGCACTGGTCTCTACCCCTTCTATCGTTTTTACGAACATGAAATTATACATATTATTCAGATAATCGTCCTGAATTTCTTTTTCCGTGAATGTAATATCGTTATCATATTCGTATAACTTCTGAATTGCGATCTGTCGGCATTCCTCCCGTGTTTTTCCGCTGTTTTTGTCGGTGTCGCAGGGATAATCTCCAAGTAAAAAGAAATAAGTAAGGTTCTTTGTAAATCGATTGATACCAAATTCTAAGGCTATCTTATCGTTTTCACGATATGTATAAAAATCCACAGTACACCTGTAATATGGAAAAACAATTGTTTTGTAGTATTTACCCGTGTACTTTTTCCCGTACAGGTTTATTGTATGGGACGTATTAGCAAGCCAAAAATATTCATAGTCCTTCGTCCTTAACTCTATTTCAAGCTCATGTGAGCCCGAGAAAGGGCAATCCGAGTACCCGGAATACAAAAGCGCACCATTGTTACTATTGCATGCGCATAAACATAATACGAAAACAATACAAAGGAATCGCAACAGCAGTTTCTTCAACATTTGATTATTACCTCCATTTATTAATTCCCATAAGCAACATAAACAATGTCAGAAAGAATGTCAACCTCTTTATTCGCAGCATCTATCGACTTCTCAATATTTTTCCCTTGGATAAAATGTGCTTCCAAAAAAGCATCCAACCAATCATTGGCGTCCTTGGGTAAGATTTCATCTTTAAACCCTATGGCACAATCTACTCCCGCCATTATTGAAGCATCGACTAAAGTTA
Organism: Clostridia bacterium; assembly: GCA_017959965.1. Taxonomy (GTDB): domain Bacteria; phylum Bacillota; class Clostridia; order UBA1212; family UBA1212; genus UBA1212. The sequence continues at coordinate 3,406 of JAGCZO010000153.1, forward strand.
ATAATACCTCTGTCAAATATTGTATCAAATAAATGCAATCAAAAAAGAGACAAATTGTCATTTTTTGCTATTTTAAGGCTGATTTAAGGTAAAGAACGCCGAAAAAAGCTTCCAAATACCAACACGACTATTGCTCATATTTGCGGCAGCTAATCAAGCACACGCACTGGAGTGTCGGGATGAGCAGGAAAAGGATACAAAATGCGCTCAACAAGTGGAAAGTTGACATACTGCTGGGACTATTACCGTTTTATGGACGCAGACGATCCAGATTTTGAGAGGATCTTAAAAGCGTTTGAAATCGGCATACGTCCAAAACTGTACCGGAGATTCGAATTAAAATCGATAAAGACAGGGATAGAGATATTTAATAATACAGGTCTTAGATGTAGGTATATATTATCAAAAAACCCACACAATTAACATAAATTGATAATTTGTCTATTTTTAGGCAGAAACATGGCATGTAGCGGCCTCGTTTTTGCTAATTGAAGTGACAAACTCGGGACTGGGTCTGTTTGAGCCTCTGATTCATTGCCCAAAGACCTTGGATGTGCTACAATACCCGCAGATGATTTTTGCAAAAGGACGCGGCTCATTCGCTAAATCAGGCCGGGCCCGGAAGGAGATAAAATGACCCGAAAAGAACTGGCAAAGCAGGCCTTTGACGAGTGCTGCTCGGCGGAAACCACTGTCCGTTACGGAGTAAAGCGGGGGCGTCCCTTCTGGAACGTGGAATCGACCCAATTCATGTACGTTCCCGCATTCCATTTCACCGCCGTAAGAGGCATTTACCGCTATCGCTTTGACGCAACTGACGAAAACGGCAAGGTTCACACCTTCGAATCCTACGACTGCTGTGTTCTCCTCACGCCTATCTGGGCGGAGCTCCCCGAAGGCATCGTAAAGCTTACGGTGACTGCAATTGGCCCTGACGGGAACGACTATGCAGTTGTCGGCGCCCGCACGTTTTTCAAGGCCGCACCCTTCCCCGAGGAGACCCCGAAAGCAGCCTGCTCCTACAGGGAAGCCGCCATAAAGGCATACCGCTATGCGATGTCCCAAAGCTTTGCGAAGTATTGGCTTGAGAAAGGGATCCCGGACCCGAGCTACGACCTCAATTCCTACCCCAGCAAAATGATAGGAGCCCTTGGCGAGGCAATGATTTCATATGCCTCCCTGTGCCCGGAGGACGCGGAAAAGGCAATGAAGGTCGCCACCAACGCCGCCGACTATCTCATCAGTATCACGCCCCGCAGCGGCCCTCTTGCGGATCTTCCGCCAACGTATTACCTTGATTTCTGCCCCGATCCGGAAAAATACGGCGTGCTCACCGCCAACTGGCGGGCCGCCACCGAGCACAACGGCACAATGATGATGATCTACCCTGCCAGGGCGGCGCATATGTTTATAAGGCTGGAAAAAGCCACCGGCGACGCGAAATACCTTGACGAGGCCGTCAAGATCGCAAATTATTACGTTGACACCATCGAGCCCTGCGGCAGCTGGTTCCTGGTCCGTTCCTGCAAAACAGGCGAGGTCATCACTCAGAACTACGTTTCACCCATTGGCGAGGCGGTCCCCATGCTCTCGGAGCTTTACGACCGCACCGGCGACGAGCGCTTCAGGGAATGCCTTGACAAAGCCCTTGGCTACATAATAAGAAATCAGCTTTCCACCTATAACTGGGAAGGACAGTTTGAGGACAGTCCTCTTTCCACAAACTACATGAACCTCACCCACTACGCGCCGGCCCAGCTTGCGGTGTATCTTGCCAAACACAAAAAGGATGATCCGGAGTCCCTGGAGCTCGCCAAGGAGCTCATGCGCTTCGTGGAAGATCAGTTTGTGGTCTGGAAACGGCCCTGTCCCTGGCCTCACCCCACACCGGAAGGCGGTTTCTACGATCCTTCCATCTGGCACACGCCGGCGGGACTTGAGCAGTACGGCTGGAACGTTCCCATCGACGCCTCCACGGCTTCCATTGCCCAGGGCTTCCAGATCCTTTACGAGGCAGGCTGCGGCGAGCTGTATCTTGCCAAAGCAAAGGCCCTCACAGACCAGCTGACGCTGATGCAAGGGCCTGACGGAAGGATCGAGACACACTGGATGAACACGGAAGAAGCCAGGAAGAATTTCTGGTTCAACTGCATGTTTGAAAGCTGCCGCCAGCTGGCGGACATGGCCAAATACCAGTGAGCAGAGCCCGGTCAATCGTTAAGCTGTCACAGCTCAATTAGTTTTGCAGAAATAGGATCCATTGACGTTTCAAAGGGTTCCGCATCTTCGGGGATGACTCTGAAGCTGCGGGACTCTTCTGTTACGTTGACCAAAGTCACGATCCTCTTCCCGTCGCTTTTTCTTCTCCACATACCGCTTCTGACGCCAAGGCTGTCAAACCCTGCGCCCGTAAGTCTTCCCAGGTCGCCCTCAAGCTTCGGGGGCCTTTGGCAAGTGCCCGCGTAATAAAAATCATTGTACTTGAAGCGCAGCTTCGCGACCTGCTTGAAAAGGTCCCTATAAGGGCTTTCAAGGTAAATGTCCGGCGTCACCCAGCCCGGCTGGTCTCCGAAGCAAAGAGACTCCGCCGTAAGTATCCTGAAGCTGATGCCGGTGTCGTCCTCCTTGCAGATACCGTAGTTGCGGCCGAACGTGGGCTGATATTCACCGTAGACCACCGGGAAAGCCGGGACCTGGTGGGGACCCACCCAGTGCCACACCAGCATGCCGCCAATGTGACCCGCAAAGGGCTCCGCGTTTGATTCTGTGGTAAAGCACTTGTCCTTGCCGGCGTGAAGCCTCAAGTGGCCGATCAGGTTGTAGTAATGGTAATACCACCAGGAGCCGCCGCCAAGGCGGTGTGGATGGGTCTTGTCCATGCAGGTCACAGGGGGTGCCGCCGCTATCTGATCGATGTAGACCGCGTCCGCGTCAAGATCGTTAAGTATCCAGTTATTAATTTCCAGTTGCTTTTCCTGCCAGATCGCCGACGAAGGGCACATCACAGCCAGCTCAATATCCTCTCCCTTTGAGTTTTTCGAGCCGTAATGCTCCGTGATGACCTCTCCGTTCCGCCCCTTCGCGGCGCCGGGCTTTGCCACTGAGGTAAACTGGTAGTCCTCGTCGCCCTTGTCGTGGGTGTCCCAGAGGCGGCCGTTTATATAAGGCATGACCTTTATATTGTTACTCCGTAGCACCTCAAGGGCCTCATGAAATGTGTCCTTTTCAGGGTTATAATGCGGGTAATTCGTATCGAAGGGAATCTTGTGCCAGCAGTAAAGGTGGAGGCCCATCGGCATTTCCCGGAAATCCTCCCGGGCCTTCAGCAGTTCGCCGATCCAGTCTCTTTTTTCGTCAAAGTCAGCCCTCATCCAGACAGGCATTTTGAGAAGCCACTCCGGCACGTCCTTACGCTCCGCTGCAGGCTCTCCGGTGAACCAGCAGGCATATTCCCAGACCCAGTCTCTGAAAATGACCGTCGCGTCGTACCAGTCGCCGTCAAACAGCTGCCAAACGTCCTGACCCTTCATGAAAAAGCCGTTGGCGGGTTCGTCAATGCCCTCCGCCGGGATCATTGCCTCTGTCTTGCACACGCCAAGGTGTGTATCGCCCAGGAGGAACTTGTAGGAGCCCTCCGGGTCGTGGTAGCCGTTGTATATACCTCTGCGTCTGCTGACGTCGTAGATGGCCATATACTGCATGCACATGCCAATGGAAGGGTATGGGCTCATGGAATGTATCTCGCTCCTGTCGCCAATGGGAACGTCCATTCCCGGGCCGTAGGACATGAAGAGGTTGACGCCGTAATTTGCGTTCATCCTGGCGGCGGGAGGATCGAGCCTCAGCGCTGTAATGTTTTTGTCCCGGATACGGGCGGATATCTCCCAGCCGATGCGGCTTAATTCAGGTTCAAGCACTGCCGCCAACGTCACGTTGACAGGGCCCTTTTCGAATCTGAAGACAGGCCCTTCCGAGGTAGTCTCAAGGATCACGTTATCCCAGTCCGACAACGAGCTCAGCATCTCCTCCCTGCCTGTGTCAAGGCTTCTTACAAGCAGCTTGAAAAGAGGCTCGGGAGCCGTGCCGTCATATTTTACGATTCCTTTTTTGTCGTTAATTGAGCCTATTCCGAGTCCGTTGGCGGTCTTTTCCAGCTTTATTGTCAGGTCTCCGCTTTCAATGACAGAGCCTTGCCAATTTCTTGGCTCGAACCGCACAAGAGGCAGCTCGCCCTTTTCAACGGAAACGTGAGTCACTATCGGATGCGCGGCTCCGTATTCCGAAAGATCCCTGCACACCAAGAGCCCGCCGCTGCCGGTCTGGGGAGTGTCTGAAAGCTTCCTCCAGCCGCCGTCGGGATTCATATACGCCTCGCCGTCAGCCTCAGCCCTGCACTGATATATCTCACGCACGGGGGTGTAACCTTTGGTCTCGAATACGGTCATGACCGTGACCGTCTTAAGGGCCTTCCAGAAATACAGATCCGTATGGACGTATGCTCCGCCAAGCTCCGCGCCTGACTCACGCTCTTTAAGAAGCGTGGACACCCTGACGACAGTCATACGGCCGTCATTCTTCAAGGTCTTAATGACAGAGTCTTTTTTGAAAAAGTCAAAATCGCCCTCGATCACGTTGAACATCGCGTTCAGGTTACCGCCGCTGGCTGCGTGGAGCCAGCCTGAATGGATACTGTCCGTGAGCCTGATCTCAACGGCGCCGAGTTTGAATGAGAGGACCCCCTCTCCCGCGGCGACCGCAGGATCGTCCCAGGGCGTTCCCGCTGGTGCCTCAGGGGCCTCAATTGCAAAGCCCGCAGCGTAAGGATCCGCATACGGCGCTGGTATGAAATCGTCTTTTTCCGGTTTGAGCTTTCCATGGAGAATGAACATATGACCTTAGTCCTTTCCTTGTATTGGCGATACGTTCCAGCGCTTCCCGCGATCACAAAAAAATGATTTTTGGCTCGGAAGTCTCATTGGCGTGAAGCCTGAACGTACAGTTTTTTCATTGATAACATGATATCACTAAAGGCCGGATGTTACAACGATATGCAGGGCCTTAAGCGAAGGAAAAGCCCCGCGGGTCGGTCCCGTGAGGCTTTGAAAAACTTGTATGCATCGATCCGTTACCGAAGGATCGGAGCTTTAAAAATACAGTTCCGTATCGATCTTCCAGCCTGCAAGGTAGCGGCCCAGGATTATGGAATCCCAGTCTGTGACCTCACCGTCGTGGTCAATGTCGGCCGCGTCGGTATTGATCGTCACCTTCCAGCCCGCAAGGTAGCGGTCAAGCAGTATGGAATCCCAGTCGGTGATCTCGCCGTCGTCGTCAACGTCTCCCATCATGAATTCAAGGCCCCTGGGTTAGAGGACGGAGGGAATGATAGCAGCGCCGCCGTTGCCCGCAAGCTCCGGATTTTCAACGATGACGGTCACGTACTTGAATACCATCATATCGTCGCTGCTGATGCCGGGGAGCATCACTGTCTTGCCTTCACCGATAAGATCGCCATCGTTATGATTGCCGAAAATATCGCAGCTGTACCATTTGATCACCGCGTTGTCGCCGGCGCCTATGATCTCCACCTCGGCCTCGAAAGGTTTATCGGCATAGTAGGTGAAAAACTCGTCATAACCGTCAACGGGCCTGATGGTGATGCCGCCCTGGCCCAGTCTGCCGAAGTCGTATACGATAGCAGCGTAATACTTTCCGATCACCGAGCCGTAGGCTGTCATATACCTGGCGTCACGTTCGTTCACGGTGGTGTAGAGGCCCTCGCCGAATCTGTAACCGGGCTCAGGAGACACCTCGCAGAAGAAGCGGTAGCAGTATCCGTACTCGAAAGTCTCACCGGGCTGAACGTACTCAAAGTTCACGCCTCCGTCGCTTGACTTGGCCCAGAAGCCGTCTCCCGGCTGGGCCGCAGGCTCGCAGTGGCATTGCCCGTTTATCGTGTACGAAAAGTCTATCGTTTCTCCGACGGAAGGCTCCTGAACGTTTTCAATGAAGACAGAATAGGTCTCCTCAGAAGTAAGAGGTCCGTAGTACAGCTGGATCGTAAGAACGTCGCCGTTGACCTCGGTGTAGATCTCCTCTGCCGTGCATCCGATCATGTTCTTTATGCTCTCGCCGTCCCAGGTGTAGCCGGAAGCGGCCTTGAAGCTGGTCTCAAAAATATAAAAGAAGCCCTCCTCGAACCTGGGTTCATCAGGCAGAATATCGTTGGTGCCTTCAAAATTTCCCGCGAAAGCCTGCAGACCGTTCTTATCAGCGGATTCGTACCATCTGCTGTTTTCGTTGGGCTGAAGCATGGTAAAGAAGCCGCTCTCCGCAGTTGACCAGGTCAGGTCAGGCCTGCGTCCGACGCAAGGCTCCTCAAGATCAATAATGGTAAGGCCTGTGATCACGTTATCCGCGAAAACGCCAAGGCAGCCGCCGCTGACCGCAAGCATCAACGCCAAAACAACACAAACCGCTTTGATACCTTTCATAAATAACCTCCAATTTTATTAAAGCTATATTTCGGGAAAACCTTTCACGCGAAAAAGCCAATAAATTCTATCGTGCACTCATTATAATAGAAGCGCAGGCAAAAATCAACGACAAGAAAAACCGGGCCCGGTTCCTGACGGAACCGTTGGCCCGGGTCTTGCATTGGCAAAATTGTGAAAACACTTCAGTGCCTTGTAGCCGATATGAAGCCGATGTAGTCCGTGAGGGTGAGCGGCTTGGCGATGTAGTAGCCCTGGATGACCTGGCAGCCCAGGCGCTTGAGGAGGTTCACCTGATCCTCGGTCTCCACGCCCTCCTGGGTGACCTTCATGCGGAGGTCTCTGCCGAGAGCAACGATGCTTGCCAAAACCTTCAGGTCGCGGTCCTTGGAGTAGCCCTCCTTGATGAAGAACCTGTCCAGCTTGATCTCATCCATCGGGAGCTCTTTGAGAATGTTGTAGGACGAGAAGCCTGAGCCGAAGTCGTCTATGGAGCACTTGATGCCCACCTTGTGGAGCTCGGTAACTATCTCGCGCAGCATGTCGTAGTCCTCATTGGCAAAGCTTTCCGTGAACTCTATGGTGAGGAAATTGTCGGCGATGTTATACTGCCTCTTTGTCTTGGTGTAGAACGAAAGGAAGTCCTTGTCCGTAGCAGTGATCCTGGAGGCGTTTACCGAGACCGGGAACAGAGGCACCTTGTTGATGAGGGAGTCCTGTATGTAAATACATACCTGCTC
>JAGCZO010000154.1 GCA_017959965.1 Clostridia bacterium
AAGAGGCTGTTGCGTTACCAGCTAAAATGCCAGTTTTTTAACAGCCCCTTTATCATGTTATTCATTCGTAAGAATTATGACTTGTCTGTTTTTTTCAATGCGTTGCAGGTTTCCGAAAGCCATTCACCGTAGTGATCGTAGGGGGCACGGACCCACCAGTCCAGAAGCGTGTTCAGGGACTCGGCGTCTTCCTCAACGTCGGTGCATCCGTACTGCTCGGGATCCCGGTTGACAGTAACGATATTATCGCCGTCTTCCTTAAACTCTATCACGTAAATACAGTTTCCCGTCCAGCTGCGGTGGGCCCAAAGAGTAGATCCCTCCATGTACCAGAACCACTTGTCCTCCATTTCCTGCGGGATATTTCCCAGGCGGAGCGCCTCCATTTCCGTATCACTGAATGACCGGCGTAGCACAAATGTCTCGTGCTTTTCGGGCATTGGCTCTGTCTTCCAGTCGCCTCTGCGTGCTGCTCGTATCTCTTTATTCTTTTCGTTGCTCACTTTTGTACCCTCCGAAGCTCCCGGCTTTCCGGACCGTTGCCGTCCTGGCCGCACGATTAAAGTTACCTATTATTACGAGAAAAAGTCGCGTTTCTTAAAGCCCGCCGTCAGGAATCTTCCGAAGGCTCTGCGGTTCGTGAGCCACATGATGCGGGCGTTGTTTTTGGTATTGGCAAGCATCCTGGGCACGCAATATTCTACAATGGTCTCGGGATAATCGCCAAGTATATTGTAGACCTTTTTCGTCTTTTCGGGAAGTTCGATCTTCGTGGCGCCTCCGTTGGCGGTCTTGATGAAATCGGTGATCATGATGCCCGGAGTCAGGCGGCAGACGCAGATCTTGCCGTCGGTCAGCTCCTTGCTTTCTTTGGCAAGGGAGAGGGTAAAATAAGTCACCGCCCGTTTTGCAGTGCCGTAGAGAGTGAGTCCGGTCATCATGGCGTCGTTGGAGCCGTAGCCCTCCACATTGTAGATCTGGCCGAAGCCCTGCTCCTTCATGCCCGTAAATGCGACCTTTGATCCGTAGATCGTGCCCTTGAGATCAATGTCCAGGAGAAAGTTTATCTCTTTTTCGGTGAGCTCATAAGCGGGCTTGTCGGGGGAATTGACCCCGGCGTTGTTGATCCATATGTCGACGGTGCCGAAGGTGTTCTTGGCAAGGTCCCAAAGCGCCTCAAGCGCAGCGCAGTCCGTTACGTCGCACACCGTGTGGATGACCTTCGTTTCGGCAGGGCCGATGCTTTCAAGCTCCTTTGCGGCTCTGAGGAGGTTTTCCTCGTTCACATCCGAGAGCACGACGTTGCAGCCGAGCTCTTTGAATTTTTTTGCCTGACAGAGGCCGAAGCCTCTCGCCGAACCTGTGATGACAACTGTTTTCATGATTCCGGGGTCCTTTCTGTTATCCTCATGTGTTGGTGCCTTTTGAATTGTCAAGAGGCTTTAATATTTCCAAGTTGTATCTTGCCTTTTTGTTGAGACAAAACGTTGGTTTGCACTTTTCGGCTTTTCGGGAATCGTCAATTGTATCAGGCCCTGTTCCATAAGCGGCTTCATTATAGACGACATAGTAAAAAACCTTGATTTTCCTGTAAAAGTCACAAGCTCTTCTCTGGATCTCGGCATTGAGCAGTACTGGACGACGGCCTTATAAATATCAGATTTATCGATCTCGGACTCCGTCAATTCTATTCCATTTCTGAATATTACTTTGAATATTCCGTGTTTTTGCTCAAATTCCGGCTTCGGAAGACCGGCATCGTGAAATGCTTTAAAAATCGTCGGAATGCCTGAATACCGATTTTCAGTTATCTTAAGAAGTTCAAGAATGTTGGCAAGAGCGGGATTCCTTGTTTCAGGACGTCCTGTTCCAAGCTGACTCAACGGACCTCCGCCGTAAATGCCGCCTTTGCTGCTGATCTCCATTCTGTCACGATACATCTCTATGGAAACCGGAGAGTTTTCAGAGAGCATACTGTAATCACGGTGTACAAGCGCATTGAGTACAGCTTCTCTAACGGCAATGATTGGATACTCCGTGCGGTCTGCGCGATGTCCGTCACTGTCAATAACGGTTTTTGTACGCATGTTTTTCCTGACAAACTCCACCGCATCGTCCAGCATTTCCGGAATGGCTCCTGTGATCCTCTTGTTATCGAGAAATCTTGATCCCTCCTGATCGGTGTCTCCTATTTCAGTGCCGGGAATAGAAACAGCGGTGATGCAAAGCTGGGAGAACCACGTCTGAGGATAGAAAGAAAAAGCCAGAATTCCGGCTAACGTTGGAATTCCTTTTGATGTAATACCCATCAGCTCCAGTATCTCCAAATCACTGATTTTTGACAGCTTTTCTCTTTCGCGCTTGACGGCAGAAAGATATAGCCCGAGACGGTCCGGATCCAGCATATCAAGCCTGCACTCCTGCACAGTCCTGAGTTCGTCTTTGGGCCTTCTGCGGAATGCTTCAAAACTGTATACCTCATATTCCGTCATAGGTTCATCCGCATCACCGACACGTACATACGACCCTTTCAATCTTCCGGCCCCCTTGTAAAAAACGGGACGAAGCCAGTATTCAACGGGGGGGATCTCGGCGGCAAGAACATATTTCCCGTCTATTTCAGCGGACGTGAATACAGCTCTGACGACCGGTTCCATCTGTTCGCAGGCTTCCATTGCCCGGCGTTGTGCCTTTTCCAGATCGTAAACGCCGACAATTTTGTAGTTATCCCTTTCCGAAATGCCGAAAATAATAACTCCGCCATCATCCTGGTTTGAAAAAGACGAAAGGGTATCATATATTCTTTTAGGGAAATCAGTTTCAGCGGATTTTAGTTCAACGTTTTGAAATTCCGAACGTCGTTGCTGAACCTTTTTGATTAATAAAACAAGCTCTTCCTCGCGCATCAGTTGGCAACCTCCTGCTAAAACTAGTGCAATTATATCGCCATAGCGGCTGCTTGTCAAGTATGTTACGAAGGATGACAACAAAAAATATGAGTTTGACAAGTAGTTGGCAAGTAGTTGGCAAGTAGTTGGCAAGTAGTTGGCAAGTAGACAACTTATTTGATTTCTTTTGAGAATAGCCAAATGCTTCTTCCGGCCAAGTGGTTAGCGGAAGAAGCTGTCACTCCGCAAGCAGCTTTTCAAGGCTTCCCCGCATTCCTCCTGAGCGTCCGCCTGCAACCGCGGCGCCGACGAATCCCGCCGCACCCGTATATACAAGAGGGCGCGCTGCCCCGCAGCGCGTCCTCTTTCAAAAAACGCATTCCGTATGGCTTCAAGCGGGGCGCCCTCCGCCCTCCCGCAGCCTGTATTCTGTATCCTCGTCGATC
>JAGCZO010000155.1 GCA_017959965.1 Clostridia bacterium
ATGCCGGAGAGCAGTCCCGACCGTCCGGTGTTTTTGAAATGAAAAGGTGTTACCACCGTGATGCAGGTGTTGATGCAGTGGGACAGAAACGCTATGATCCCGTAGAACGCCGCGGAGAGGAAAAATGAAACTCCTATGAGCAGCTTCAGGGCAACGGAGAAGACCCCGCAGACCGCAAACAGAACTGCGGTGAGCAGGATGGTATTCTTGATGTACTTCCGGGCAAACACGGTGAAAGCGCCGCATGCCGCAGACAACAAAGGCAGTATGAGCGAGACCAGTATGGCGACGCTGTCCTCCAGTCCGTAGATCTCCTTAAGCATGCCCGGGACCCAGGTCTGAAGACCGTCTTTAAGAAAATTGCATATTACCGCAAACACGGCAAATATAATGATGGAGGCGACCATTGCCTTCGTGAAACGACCTGCAGCGGCAGCACCGGGCTGAGATTCCGCGGTATCTCCGGAGGAGGCATTGGCGTCAGGTCTGTAAAGCTTTATCTCCGCGCAGATCCTTTTGTAGGAAAAAGCCCAGACGAAACCGACGGCGGTCATCACGATGGCGGCGAAAAGGAATATGAACATGAAGCGGCCCAGGTGAGTGAAGAGAAATCCGGCGAAGTATGTGATGAACGTGCCCGCGGCCGTCGTTGACCCCAAGACCACAAGGGATGTTTTCAGATGCTTTTCGTCGAGCATGTCCGTCAGAATATTCACGATGGAGCTCCAGAGCACGGACTGGACTATTCCGTTGACAAGCCAAACGTACTTGACCGCACCGAAGGGGATCCCTGCGAAGACCGCGACGTTTGCGAGGGAGGCCGTTATGAGGACGGCAGGGAAAAGGATCTGTTTGTCGTATTTTTTACAGAGCAGCCCGTTGATGAACTGCCCCGCGCCGTAGGCGAAGAAAAAGAAAGTGGTGACAAGTCCCGCGTCCGCGTGGCTGACGCCGAAAAAGTCCATTATGTTCGTGATGTTGGAGCTGAAGCTGTACCTGCCGAGGTAGGAGACGGTATAGACAAGCCAGCACAGGGCAATGAGTCTGTTCTGGGATGAGGAAGAACCGGGCTGTTCAAAAGACCCGGGCTTGGGAACTTGGTCTGTCATACGTTAAAGCGGCGCTTTCTTTTATACTTGTTCACGTGCCTCCGGGGTACCGGATGCGCTGAAATTTTACTTCCGGGCGCCGATCGTGTCAAGGCTGAACGGGGGCCGGGAAACCTTGAAAAGGGGGCAAGTGTCTTGATAATCGGCAGGGCAAATAGTAAAATACAAGGTTGCAGATCTTCGGGAAAGGTGTCGGAGTTTGGTAACACAGAATTTGCATTTTGAAGGCTCTTACGAGGAAGCCAGAAATATTTTCGGAAGAAACGACGAGAACGTTGCCATCATTGAGGATGCTTTTATGACGTCCGTGACCCTTGGCGACGGCATTGTCGTTGTCGAGGGCGAGAACGCGGGCGGCGTGGAACACGCGGTCAATGTTCTTTCCTCTGTTATTGAGGCTTCCAAGGCGGGCGAGCACATCACCAGGCAGCTGGTTGCCTACTACTGCGACATGGAGAGCCTCGGGAAGACCAGGACCGCGGGGCAGATACTGACCGACGCGGTGTGCCTGAACGCCAAGGGCGCTCCGATAAGACCCAAAACAGCGGGGCAGAAGGAATATATCGACGCCATTTCCGAAAACACGGTTACCTTCGGCATCGGCCCCGCCGGCACGGGCAAGACCTTTCTGGCGGTATGCAAGGCGGTCGCAGAGCTGAGAAAAAACCGCGTTTCAAGGATCGTTCTCACAAGACCCGCGGTGGAGGCGGGGGAAAAGCTGGGCTTCCTGCCGGGAGACCTCCAGGACAAGGTAGACCCCTACCTGAGGCCCCTGTATGACGCTCTGTTTGAGATCATGGGTCCCGAATCCTTCCAGAAAAAGCTTGAAAAGGGGATCATAGAGATCGCGCCTTTGGCGTACATGAGAGGCCGTACCCTTGACAACGCGTTCATAATACTTGACGAGGCTCAGAACACCACCAGAGAACAGCTGAAAATGTTCCTGACCCGTATCGGCAACGGCTCCGTCGCGGTGGTCAACGGCGACGACACTCAGATCGATCTGCCCCGGGACGTTCTCTCGGGACTGAAAACGGCTCCCGCTGTCCTTGGCGATATCGAGGGGATCGCGTTCGTCCGGTTTACGGAGCGGGACGTGGTGAGACACGAGCTTGTGAAAAAGATAATTAAAGCCTACGAGAAATTCGAGAAGGGGATCGGAAAGCATGATAGTTGAATTTTTTTGCGCACCTTCAGTGAACGGCAGCTATGCCGAAGCGGAGACCGATGAGGCCGTTGATACCGGCGGGGCTCCGGAAAAGAAAGAAAACTTTTTGGTGTCCGACGAAGAACTGTCCGGGTACCGGGAGACCGTTGAGAAGGTCCTTTCGGCTGCGGAAAACAGATTTCCGGATTTTGCCGCGGACACCGGGACCACGGTCAACGTTTATCTTGTGGATAATGAGATGATCCGCGGAATGAACAAGGAGCAAAGAGGCATCGACCGGGAGACGGACGTTCTCTCATTCCCGTTCCTCGACCTGCGTGAGGGCGACGGTGACATTGACGAATACGACCTGAATCCCGAAAACGGAGCGATAATGCTTGGCGAGATAGTGGTATCAGTTGAAAAAATGAAGGAACAGGCACTGGAGTACGGCCACGGCGAGAGCCGCGAGCTTGCTTTCCTGGTGTGCCACGGATTCCTGCACCTCATGGGATACGACCATGAAGAAAAAGACGACGAAGCCAAAATGTTCCCGCTGACGGAAAGCATTCTTAACGAAGCGGGATACGGAAGATAAAAGGAAACGGGCGGAACAAAAAACGCTGCCCGGAGAAAGGAAATGAAATGATCAAATATCTGATGAGCTGCCTGGAAAAGGTGGCTGTGGAACACTCATACAAGAACATTTTCCGCGTCATGTGCGACCATAAGGACATGCCCGCGGTCGAGTGGAAAATAAAGGGTGAAATAAAAAAGCTGTCCTTCGGCGACCAGGAATTCGTTGTGGAATACTGCGCCGACAGGATAAACGAGCTGCTTGACGGCTGCGAAAAGGGCTTTGTCTGTTTCAAACTCGCCAACTGCCCCGAGTGGTTCTCTATCTATTGGGGGATCCTGGCTGCGGGCTACAAGCCTTTTCTCATTGACGCCAGACACGATAAAGACCTCACGCAGTACTTTGTCGACGAATCAAAAGCGGTGGCGATCATCGCCAATGACGGAAACGAATACGACAATACCAGAACGGTCAAAGCTGCAGATATCATGAGGCTCGACAGAACTCACATACTTGAGATCGCGGCCGGCGCCGACAAGACCTCAAAGGACCGGGAGGAGAGACTCTCGAAGTACGAGTGGGGCGATGAGGTCGCTCTCTGCACCTCCGGCACCACCAGCACCGCGAAGATATTCGTCTACAACGGCGAATCCATGACGCAGCAGGTGCTCTCCGCGGAATGCATTATACTTAAAAACGAGATCATATGCGACGACGAGCCAAAGAAAAACCTCTGCTTCCTGCCTCTCAATCACATTTTCGGCTACATGGCGAACTACATGTGGTATTCCTTCTTCGGCGCCGCTCAGATCATGCCCGAGAAGATAGCCCCCTCGGTGCTCCTGTCCACCTGCAGGGATCACGGCGTCACACATATACTCGCGGTGCCGCTTCTGGTGAACAATATCGCCAAGGGCATCAAGCAGAAGGTGGCAAAACAGTCGAAATTCAAGCAGTTCATGTTTGAGCTCATGCTGAAGATCAGCTACCTCTGCCAGCGCATCAATACGAATTTCGGAATAAAGGTGGCCAAGGCGCTCTTCAGGAAGTCGGTGCTTTCGTCATTGGCGGGAGACACCGTGAAATGCATCATTATCGGAGGAGGCCACGTGCTGCCCGAATCCATGAGAATAATCAACTGCATCGGATACTACACCCTCTGCGGCTTCGGCATGACGGAGGTGGGCATCTCGTCCCTTGAGATGAGATATAATATAAAGTACAGGCTCATGGGCAACGTGGGAACGCCCCAGGACAGGATCGAGTACAGGATCGAACCTATGAGCGACGCAGACGAAAACGTTGGCGAGCTGGTTCTGAAAGGAAAATCCATCCACAGCGGCATGCTGAAGGGCGGGGAGCCGGCTCCTGCGGACCTTGACGGGAACGGCTGGTTCAGGACAGGCGACATAGGGCGTCTCGACAGCTACGGCGCACTGTTCATCGAGGGCAGGCTCAAGGAGGTCATCATCAACGAATCCGGCGAAAACGTATACCCGGACGAGCTCGAAAACGCCTTCCTGTCCCTTGAAAACGTGAAGACCTTCACGGTCCTCGGCGTAAAGCGCCCGGACAGTTCCTACGAAGACATTGCCCTTGTGTGCCAGGTCGAGGCAGGGACCATATCAGACGAGGAGAAGATCGAGAGGCTCCGCTCGGACATCGCGAAGCTCAACGGAACTCTGCCCGTTTATAAAAAGATAAACTACGCCCTGGTGACCGAGGACGAGCTTCCTCTTGCCAACGGCATCAAGATCAAGAGACTCATAGTGAAGCGCCGGATAGAAAACGGCGAAGGCGATTTCGTTAAACTTGATAAGCTTAAATAATCGCGGCTGAAGGTCCCGGAGGCGCTGACTTTGGAAAAGTGTGTTAACGCGGTTCTTCGAATACTACTGATCGTTTCATGCATAGTGCTCGCAGTCACGGGTACTTATCTTTTCTGCGCCGAGACAGTAAACGCCTACTACAGATCCGCCAAGGGTGACACGTTTACTTCGTCGATGTCCCTGAACGGTATTTTCCCGATGAACAACGGAAGCATTATCGTGTGCGGCTCCTATCTGCCCGGGGACAGCGTTTACCTTGAACAGTCGCTTTTTTTCAAATCCTACGATGCCAAAGGCGCCGTCGAGACTGTCTCCGGACTTTCCTTTGACGATGGCTACAGCCTCTCCGACGTCAGAAGCGACGGCAACGTTCTTCTCGTCACCTCACGAAACTCCCGGGGGGACGTAAAGCTCTGCTGCCTGTCTCCGGATCTCTCGGTGACATCGTCTGCCTCAGCCACTTTCGACTCGGAGGAGGTTACCGGCATCTACACGGGGCTGGTTCATTCGGAACCCTTCATTGCCAAGGTGCGCAGCGGAAACATTGTTACGGTAAAAAGCCTTGGCGAGGTGATACTCAGCCACGAGTTCTCGGAGGACCTGTACATCGACGGTGTCTATTTTGCCGGCAACACGTTCTACCTCAAAGGAAAGATACCCGTCGGTGAAAAGAAATACCCTTTTATTTCGGGCTTTTCAATGACACAGGTCGAAAAGTTTGAGATCAGCGTATCTCTTGACTTTTCGGAGTTTACCGTGGATGACATCAGGTTCCTTGCCGACGGAAAGACCTATATTATCGGGAAACAGTTCAACCGCGAGGCTTACGCTTCCGTCGCCGGCAGCTCCGGCCAGGACCCGGAAGAAGACGATCCGTTAATAAACTCTATTGCCAACAGAGCCGTGACCGCAAAACGGGAATTCGGCTCGGTGCTCATATCCTCGGATTACGAAGCCGACCCGTGGTGCTCCCGGTTTTTGTGCAGCATAGATCCCGTGACCGGAGAACTCGGTACCGTTCGGAATCCTGTGGACGACGGACCCGCCAAAGGCATAACCGAGATCTATTTCTCGGACGCCTATATACTCAAAAAGAATTCCTCCACGGACAACCCGGAAAGCAAGCCGGTCATCGCGACCATGGTCACGAAGAACGCCTCCGCCTATGATTCCGAAAACTACCTTGTAAACGTTTACCTGCTGTTCGACGACATGTCCCTGTCGAAATCGGCGGACATTTACGTGCCCTCGGATCATCTGTTTTACCCCGGAAGTGCGCCTGACGGGAGCTTGTTCTGCTACACCGGCATCACCGCCGAAAACGGAAGCGACGTCTACTCCATGAAGAGGTATTCCGGTACGGAAGAGGCGGCAAGGGTCCAGAGGATGCTTCCGGTCCTCAAACAGATCCCGGCTGTCATTTCTTCAAAGATCAGCGCGAGGATCATTTTCTATGCGGTAATATTCCTGATCCTGTACGCCACCGCAAGGTACAGGGGCACGGAAAACATCATAAGAGCACGAAAGACCGCGCTTCTGAGGCAGTATTGATATCCGGGCGACCCGCAGCCGCAGGCCCGCGGGGGAGGCGGTGAATACGTTCCGGGCACGGCCGAAAGGTCTGCGGCGGTCAAGCTTTGTTTTTCCTTAATTTTTTACTTAGGGTATTGAAATTGTTTTCAAACCCTTGTATAATAGCTCGGGAATAATGCAAAAAGCTTCATTTTGAGGAGTTTAAATGCGTTTTCGAATGCAATTTTTAATATTTTTGGAGGGTCTAGTTGTGAAACTGAAGAACACTTTAAAAGTCGTTATAGCATCTCTGCTTGTCGTTGCATGCTCGTTGGCGATCTTCGGATGCGTTAATAACGATATCAACAAACCTGTAGACGGAAAGCTTCCGAATCAGCTCGATAACAGAAGATATTACTTCCAGCAGGGCTACAGGACTGACTGGGATATCATCACTCAGGACGCTGACCGGTATATGGTGAACAGAGAAACAGGACTCATCATGACACTTGCTCCGCTCCAGATGACCAAAGACGAAGAAGGAAATGACGTTCCGGTACAGAAGGCTGTTGAAGAGAACGGCGAGACAGTTATGAAGAACGTTCCCGTTGAGAACGTTGAATACTGCATTTACTACTACAACGGAACAGGCATTTACATGACCACCTCCAGAGCCGATCTGGTAAGATGGCTTAAGGACCCTGATTCGGATTTCTATTTCAACAATAAGCACAACATTAACGGTCCCCGCGATACCTTCCTCGAGAAGGGCGAGTCCACGATCTACACCGCTAAGTTCAGTAAGCTTCAGTTCTCCACACAGGCTTACACGTTTACCAGAGACGGTGAAGACTGGCAGGGTGTCTATAACATAGTTATGTCCGGTATGGAGTACTTCATCGTTACATACGAGGCAAAAGCTGACCTCTATGACAAGTATCTCGAAGCTTACACCGACACCATCGGCGACTTCAGAAAGAAGGGCTGGGAGACTTCGGACGTTGGCTGATCACAAAAGGCCTGTTTTGATATAGCAATTTTTGAGAATTCCATCGTCAGTTCAATGCCGATGGAATTCTTTTTAAAACGTTTTTTTGAATGAACTCCTTTCCCGGGCTTTAGTCTGAGCCGGGGTAGAACGGAACGGACAGCGGGTATGATGTACAGGGTGCTTTTTGAAAACGAGAATATTCTTGCCGTCGAGAAGCGCCAAGGTTTTCCCTGCGAACCCGCCGCCGGCGACTCGGACTGCCTCATAAGCGCGGTAAAGAGGGAGCTTGATCCTGCCGCCGAACTTTGCCACAGGCTTGACAGGAATACGGGAGGGATCGTTCTTCTGGCAAAAAACTCCGGCGCGCTGGAGGCTATGGAACAGGCCCAGAAGGATAACCTGGTGACCAAGACCTACGAGACAGTGGTGATCGGGAACGCCTTTGCACGCTTCGGCAACGGGAAAAAATATGCCGACCTTAAGGCTTATCACTTCAAGGATTCGAAGCTGGGCATGGTGTATATTTACGACGCACCGAGAAAGCTTGCCAGACAGATCGAAACGAAGGTGAGGCCCCTGTCCTACGACCCGGAGACAAATACCTCAGCCTGCGACGTCATTCTCGTTACCGGAAGGACTCATCAGATAAGGGCCCATCTGGCCCACCTGGGCTTCCCGGTGGCGGGAGACGGCAAATACGGCAGAAACGCGGACAACAAAAAACTCGGATACAAATATCAGGCGCTCTGGGCAAAGAGAATAGACTTTGATAAGAAGCTGAGAGAGCCGCTTGGCCTGCCTGCGTTCATAGAATCGGTCCCGGGCTTTGAAATGAACACAAAAAGACAGCGTTCCCCGTAAAATCCGCCCCGGGACACGAAAAAAACGTTTTTGCCCCTGATTTTTCAAAAAAACTGTTGACTTTTATTTAACCGGGATTTATAATCGCATCTGTCTGTTTTGAAGTCAGCGTTTTGCGCGCTGTTTAAGGCAGCCGCGAAACAATAAATACCAGCTCTTAAGCAGGAGGTGTGGAAAATGATTTGCCCGAAGAGAAGATGGTCCAAGGCGAGAAGTCGTTCGAGAAGAGCTAACTGGAAGCTTGAGGCACCTGCCCTCGTGAAGTGCCCGCAGTGCCATAATTTTAAACTCGCTCACGCTGTGTGCGGTTCCTGCGGTTATTACAAAGGCCGCGAGGTCATTAAAATGGACGAAGAATGATTATCTCTTAACAGCTGTTGATATTATTGACAGCTGTTTTGGATATTTTTCGGATTATTGCTTTTTCAGTTTAAGCGTTGATACTGCCTTGACCGGATTGTATATATGATCCGCGATATGACAGTATTTTTTTTGAAGAGAGGATCTGTTAAGTCTCTTCACGCGTCGGAGGCCCGGATATGTCCCGTTGCTCAAGGGATAAAATGATAAGCGCCGTGAAGTTCGGAAGTCCTGCGGGAAAGGCCGGCATACGCCGCGGAGACATACTGGTCTCCGTGGACGGGAAGCCTGTTACGGACGTTTTCGATTACAGGTTTTTCATTGCCGACGAAGACCCCGTGGTGACCGTGGAAAGAAACGGAACGGAGCTTGCCTTTGCGGTCAGGAAGGCGGAATACGAGGATCCCGGCATAGAGTTCTTCAACCCTTTGCTGGCGGAGGAGCTTTCCTGCGCCAATAAATGCGTCTTCTGCTTCATCGACCAGATGCCGGAGGGGATGCGGGACACTCTTTATTTCAAGGATGACGACCTGAGGCTTTCCTTCCTTACCGGGAACTACGTGACGCTGACGAACTGCCCCGTCGCGGAGCTGAAAAGGCTTGCCGGATATCACATATCGCCGGTAAACGTTTCCATCCATACCATGAATCCTGAGCTCAGAGTCAGGATGCTGGGGCACAAGGGCGCGGGAAACATTGGCGAGAAGCTGAAGATACTCCTGGACGCCGGAATTACCGTGAACGGCCAGATAGTGCTTGTGCCGGGCTGGAACGACGGACCGGAGCTGAAGTACACTCTTGACAGGCTGCTTGAACTGCCCGATAATTTTGAGTCGGTCTCCGTCGTGCCGGTGGGTCTGACAAAGTACAGAGACAAACTCACGAAGCTGGAGCCGTTCACAAAGGAAAGCGCGCTGGAGGCGGTGAGGCTCATTGAGGATTACAGGGCAATGGCCCGGATCATGAAGGGCCGCAGCTTTGTCTACGCTTCGGATGAGTTTTACATCCTCGCGGGGCTGCCGCTCCCGGACGAAAGCTCATATGACGGCTTTCCGGCCCTTGAGGACGGCGTGGGCATGCTGACGCTGCTGGAAAAGGAGATCGACGAGTGCCTATCTGATCCTGAAAGCGTTAAAATGCTGGAGGGGAAACTGAAGCTCCGGCGAAAAAACATAACCGGTACCGTGGCAACGGGCGAGATCGCCTTCGAAAAGCTCCGCGAGCTGGTGGGCAAAGTCGGTGATTTTGCCGGAAAATACGGAAAATCTTTTGATATCGGGACCATTGCCGTAAAAAATGATTTCTTCGGCCCCGGGGTGACCGTTTCGGGCCTGATCACAGGAAAGGATCTTGTGGAGCAGCTCGGAGAAGCGGGCGACCTTGGCGGCAGAGTTTTCGTCACCGTCAACATGCTCCGGGCCGGAGAGGATGTTTTTCTTGACGACGTGACGGTAAAGGAGGCCGGGAAAAAGCTGGGCGCCAGGGTCGTTGCCGTTGGAAAGACAGGCAGGGAATTCTGCGAGGCACTGCTTTTCGGCTGACGGCAGGAACTCAGCGGCCGGAACGTAGCGGCAGATGTTTACTCAGAGAAAGCACAGATAGGACGGAGGTTTTTATGGGAAGATCCGTGGTGGCGATTGTCGGCAGACCAAACGTCGGCAAATCATCCCTGTTCAATTATATAATAGGTAAAAGAATATCTATAGTCGAGGACACCCCGGGCGTTACCCGGGACAGGATATACGCGGACGCCGAGTGGCGGGGAAGGAAATTCTCCCTTGTGGATACCGGCGGCATCGAACCCGCGTCGGAAGAGATCATTCCCGCTCAGATGCGGAAGCAGGCCGAATTGGCGGTGGAACTGGCGGACGTGATCGTATTCATGGTTGACGCCAAAGAAGGAATGACCTCCGCCGACTCCGAGATCGCCTCCATGCTGATCAGATCCCGCAAGCCTCTTGTGCTCTGCGTCAACAAGGTGGACAACGTCGGCGCTCCGCCTCCGGAAATATATGAGTTTTACTCCCTCGGCATCGGAGATCCGGTGACCGTCTCTGCCACACACGGTCTTGGCATCGGAGATCTTCTTGACGCCGTGTACGAGTATCTTCCCGAAGAGACCGAGGATCACGAAGACGACGAGATGATAAAAGTGGCGGTCATCGGAAAGCCCAATGCGGGAAAATCCTCTCTGGTCAACAAAATTCTCGGAGAAGACAGAGTGATCGTCAGCGATATTGCCGGGACCACACGGGACGCGGTGGACACCTTTGCGACCATTGACGGCAGGAAATTCTGCTTCGTCGACACCGCCGGAATGAGGAAAAGAGGCAAGATCAGCGAGAATATCGAGCACTACAGCATTATAAGAGCCCTTGACGCCGTTGACAGAAGCAACGTATGCGTAATAGTAGTGGACGCTCTGGACGGAGTGACGGAGCAGGATACGAAGATCGCCGGCTACGCCAATGAAAAGGGCAAAGGCATTATTATCGCCGTCAACAAGTGGGATCTCGTGGACAAGGACACCGGAACCTTGGAAGCCTACCGGGAGCAGGTGCTGAACTCCTTCAATTTCATTATGTTCGCCCCGATACTGTTTATATCGGCTCTTACCGGCCAGCGGGTCAGGAACCTGTTTGACACCATCGTTGACGTTAACAACGAGAACCGCAAACGGATCTCCACGGGAATGCTTAACGACGTGCTGAACGAGGCCGTGGCGATAGTGCAGCCTCCCTCCGACAAAGGCCGGAGACTCAAGATTTATTACATGACGCAGGTGGCCGTGGCGCCGCCCACGTTCTGCATCTTCTGCAACAGCGAAAAACTGTTCCATTTTTCATATCTCAGATATATCGAGAACAGACTTCGCAAAAACTTCGGCTTCCGGGGAACGCCGCTGGTGTTCAAAATCAGGGAAAAATCCGAAAAACAGGCCGCTGAAGAAAACGTGAGGTGATCAGAATGCCCGATATCGTTACCGCATTGCTGGCCGTCGTATTTGCCTTAGAGGGATATCTTCTGGGAAGCGTAAACGCCGGCGTGCTCGTGTCAAAAGTATTTTACCGCGACGACGTGAGAAACCACGGCAGCGGCAACGCAGGTACCACCAATATGCTCCGCACCTTCGGCAAGAAGGCAGCGGCGCTTACCCTTGTCATAGACTTTTTCAAGGGAATACTTGCCTGCGCATTACCGTGTGTTATAATATACGCGGCGGCCGCCGATCACCATGCGGGACTTATCTGCATGATGACCGCTGCCTGCGGCTGCGTGGCGGGACACAACTGGCCCTGCTATTTCGGGTTTAAGGGCGGAAAGGGCGTGCTGGTGTCCTTCTCCGTGATGCTTTTCCTTGCCCCGCTGCCCGCACTTCTGGCATTGGCGGCGTTCATCGTCACGGTGGCGATATCAAGGTACGTTTCTCTCGGCTCCGTAATTGCCGCCGCGGTATATCCGGCTCTGGTATTCTTTATCGGAGGCTGGCCCGAAAACACGAAAGGACTTACGACCTTTTTCATAGTTTCGATCTGCCTGGCCTCGCTGCTGATCATAAGACACGCTTCGAACATCTCGAGACTGGCAAAAGGAACGGAATCAAAGCTCTCGTTTTCGAAAAAGGCGTCCGCCAATGAAAACACCGATGAAAACGGCGGAGAAAAAGAGCCTGAGGAAGCTTCCTCTTCGGAACAGTCTGACGCACCCCGGGAGAATGACTGATCAGATCTAATTCAAAACAGGAGATTGGCAATGGGTTTCAAAAAATACGTCAACGATTACAAACTGGAGAACGTCCCCAACAAACACGGAAAACTTGTCACAAAAGCGGTCTACAAGGGCGATTACTACGTCTACAGCTGCAGGGGAGCAGAACTCAAAACTGCAAGGATAACTGTGGCGGCCTGCACCGCGGTGGCTGCCGTTGCCTTTCTGCTTGGGATCGTGTTTTACAGAAACACAGGCTGGACAGCCCAGTACTACA
>JAGCZO010000156.1 GCA_017959965.1 Clostridia bacterium
GGACAATGCCACCGTAGCGAGATCTGCCGGAAAGAGTCTTTTATGACTCGTTTGTGGAAATGCTAGCGATGGCGGTCGGAAAAGGACCGCCTTTTCTTATGCCGGCAAAGTTAGCCGGTATAGCTGCTTGAAGGGACGGGCCTTGCGTTCAGGGACTCTCCTATATTGTTACAAGAGGTGATTTTTGTGGAAAAAAGAGAATTCAGAATAGCGTTAAGCGGAATAATGATCGCGCTTTCATTTGTACTTTCGTTTATAAAGCTGCCGGGACTTCCCTACGGAGGCTCGGTGACGCTGTTCAGCATGGTGCCGATAGTGTTTCTGGGCTGCGTTTTCGGCCCGGCCTGGGGCCTTTTCTGCGGCGGTATTTACAGTTTCTTACAGCTCCTGCAAAGTACCGGGTCCAATTACTTTGCCGGTGAGAGCGCGGGCAGCGTCGCGCTGATGATATTGCTGGATTTTGTCTTGGCGTTTTCGGTGCTCGGCCTTGGCGGTATGTTCGTGACCAAAAAGAACATTTCGAAGACTCGGGCGCCTTTCCTTGCCGCGGCAGGGGCCGCAGTCGTGAGTCTGCTGAGATACCTGTTCCACACGATCTCCGGTTTTATTCTTTTCGGGAAATACGCCGAGTGGTTCTTTGAGGAGGAGTTCACGAACGCCTTCGGCCAGTGGATCCTTGCCAACTTCAAGGGGAACAAGCTTGCCCTCATCTACAGCGCGGTCTACAACGGCCTCTACATGATCCCTGAGATCATTATAACGACGATAGGCATATTCGTCATAATGATAGTTCTGATGAACGTCAGATCCCTGAAGAAGAGGATCGTGGCCGAAAGGAACCAGCCGTTTTTTGCCGCCAAAAAAAGTACCGAAAAAAGTGCAGAAAAAAGCAAAGAAGCTGAGACCGAAGGCGCACCGGACAGCAGGACGGGAAAAACGGAAAGGCAGAGTTCTTAAAAAATCCGAAAAACAGCCCGAAATTCGGTTTTTGTTGAAAAAAGTCCCGTAATGATGTATAATCGCCGAAGCATATATCGGTTGCAAAACCGGAAAGGATGAGTCGGGCATTGTTTAAGGACAATTTCAGCAGGTATGAATTCAAGTTTCCGATGACGTACGGCGACGTGGATTGCCTTATCGACGACCTGCGTCCTTTCGTGGACCCGGACGAACACGTGGATGAGAACGGCCTGTACACCATAAGCAGCATCTACATGGACAACCCCCAGCTCCAGTGCTATTACGAGACCGTCAACGGAGACGCCTTCCGCCAGAAGGTCAGACTGCGGGTATACGGAGAAAAAAACACGGAAGCTTCGCCGTCCTTCCTTGAGATCAAGGGAAAGATCAACGGGCTTGTGGTAAAAAGAAGGGTCAAAATGGTGCTTTCTGACGCAATGGCTTTCGTTGAAGACTGCGTGTCGAAGGGATATGATTTTGACACCTCCGCCTATAAAAGCACAAATCCTCAGATCCTGAAGGAACTGCGTCGGGTGATCGTCTCCAATCATCTTAACTGGGTGAACGTTGTCAGTTACGACCGGCTGCCCTTCGTCTGCAGCAGTGACCCGGACCTCAGGATCACGTTTGACCTTGACATCAGGACCCGGGCCAAAGACCTTGACCTTACCAAAGGCACCTACGGGAGCAGGACCTGCCCCGAGGAGGTGGCCATCCTTGAGGTAAAGACCTCCAAGGCGATACCCTTCTGGCTGGTGGAGATCCTGTCGACCTACGGATACAGAAATCAGACTTTTTCAAAATACTGCTCTCATTATTCTCCCCAAAATGTTATGCTTGCGGGGCCGGAGAGCGGAAACATACATGCAAACCTGATGGATCCTTCGAAAGGAGAGAAAAACTATGGAAACATTCCAAGAATTCTTCACAAATCTGACAACGGCAAATTCCGGAATTAACCTGCTCACGATCACCGCCTCCGTTCTGGTCGGTGTCCTGCTGGGTATCGTCGTGCTTCTTGCCCACAAATTCACAGGCGACGAATACACCTACGACAAAAATTTCGGCTTGGTTCTTCTGTTTATCCCGGCGACTGTGGCGCTGCTCATCTCCACTACGACGAGCGTAATTGCCGCCCTCAGCATTGCGGGCGTTCTCGCCATCATCCGCTACAGAAGCACGCTGACGAACCCCAGAGATCTTGCCTTCATTTTCTTCAGCGTCGCGGTGGGCTTTGCCGCAGGCCTCAAGCTCTACCTCGGAGCCCTGATATTCGTGGTGATCGGAGTGATCGTTTCCGTAGTATACGCTCTCATTACCGCCGACAAGGCCAAAAACGTGAAGAAGACCCTCAAGATCGCCGTTCCCGAAAGCATCGACTACGACGGTGTATTTGAGCCTGTTCTTCAGAAGTACACGAACAGCCACAAGCTCGTTGGCCTCAGAGTCATCAGCGGCGGTACCCTTATCGAGCTCACCTATTCGATCAAGCTCAAGGACGCCAAAGACACCAAGGCATTCATTGACGAGCTCAGGACTCTCAACGCCAACTTCAAGCTTTCCATCCAGGAATATCTGCCTGAACCCTTCTGATGCCAAAACGTCCGTTCGTGAAACGAACCGTCGGTATAATTGCGCCGCCCCGGAGCCCTGCAAAAGGTCCCGCGGCGGCGCAGCTGTTTTCTTAAAGACTTTCCGCGGCCGACGGGTTTGCAAAGCGCCGCCGATTATTGTAAAATGAGGTCCTGAAATACATCCTTACAAAAGAGCAAACCGGGAGATGGAGCATGTTCGGCGCGGTCATTTATTTGATTCTGATAACAGCTGCGGCAGGGGCGATCGCGGTGGGGTTCAGCCTCAGGATCGGCCACGCCTACGTGCCCGCAATCTGCCTCACCGGACTGATCTCCGCCGTGATGCTGACCGCTGGGGCGGCATTGGCGGTTCCCTACGTCATGGGAGCCCTGGGGCTGCTCTGCGCAGGATTTATTGCTTTTAAGATCGTAAGACAAAGAAGAAGCGTTTTTTACATTCTGACTGCGGAATTCGTCATTTTCACGCTGCTTGCCGCGGGAATGATCCTTTTGAACGCGGGCAGGATGTATTATCTTAACGACGAGTTTTCCCACTGGGGTCTGGCGGTCAAGAACCTGTTCACCGTGGGGAAGCTTCCCTTTGCCGCCGAGACCAACGCGCTCTTTAAGACCTATCCACCGTTCTGCACGGCGATCTGTTACCTGGGGACCTGCTTTACCGGCAGCTTCAGCGAAGCCGCCACCTTCATTCCGATGGATATGCTGCTAATTGCGTCCCTGCTCCCTGTGGTCACCGGCTTTATGAGACAGTGCGCCAAAAAGGGCTGCGCCGCGGAAGGAAGGTGCTTCGCGGGGATCCCCGCCGCGGCGATCATTTTTTGCATTCTTTGCTTCAAGCTTTCCGCGTTTACGTCGATCGCTCCGGACACGCTTCTGGGGGTCCTTGCTTTTTATATCGTCTGGGAGTGCCTCCAGGCCAAGAGAAAAATACAGATCGTTGCCGCGGTCACAGCCGCTCTGGCTCTTGCCCTTGTCAAGGATACGGGCCTAGGCTTTGTCGTTGCCGCCGCAATCATCGTTTCCGCCGCAGTTATAGTCAAAAACTCAAAGGTTAAGTCCGCAAAGGCAACGGTTTTCGAACTTGCCGAATGCGTCCTGCCTCTTGTGCTGGGGGCGGCGACGGTGAAGCTCCTCTGGAATTACGTAATGATCCTCGCCAATGCGGTCGACGGCAGCCCCGGACTGTTTTCACTTCTGATGAAGGCGATATTCGGCGGCTTTTCGGAGGTCCAGAACAGGACGACGCAGGCGTTTTTTGCCGCCTGGATAAAACCCTCGTTTTCGGTGGGCATCCCGCTGGTCGCGGTGGTGTGCATATTCGCCCTGGCGCAGCTTGGTATTATCCTCCTGATGAAAAAAATACGCTTCGAGGGCATAGGCGCGGCTGCGGCGGTATTCACAGCGATGTCCCTTTGCTTCTTTGTGTACTGCTTCGGGGTCCTTGCCTCGTACTGGACGGTGTTCACCGAGGGAGAGGCTACCACCGTTGCTTCCTTCGAAAGATACATCGGGTCTTACCTGTCGTTCTGGCTCAGCATTATCGTCAGTATTGCCGCGGCGGTCTTCGTGCCTGCTTTGGTTAAAAAGTTCCGTGACGCTGTGAAAAAGAGGAACGCCGCAAGGGTGGTTTTGGCATCGGCGACCGCAGCCGTCGCAGTGATGTTGGCGGTATTTTTCATTTTCTTATACCCCAACAAGGCTTCCGACAGCGCGGCCTACAGGGCCAACGCAAACTACGGGGAGGACATTCCCGCACTCTGCGCGGAAGCAGGGGTCAGGCACGAGGAGAAGATACTTTTTGTCTCCTCCGATTTTGAGACAAGGCAGCATCTCATTGCCAACTACAACGCCGCGCCCTGCACCGTGGAGGGATTGTACGACACCCCCGAAAAGCTCCTTGAAAAGGGCGGGATCGAACTGATCTACTTCAACGATACCGCCGACAGGGAGCTGATCGAAGGCTTTTTGGCAATAATTGACGCCCCGGACGCAGGCTCTGTCGAAGCGCATAAGCTCTACAGAGTGAAGAAGGGCGGCTGACGGGCATTGGCGGACCTGCCGGCCATCGCTGTACCCATTGCCGGAGGGCGCCGGGGAAAGCAGTTGAATTTATTGGCAAGGGATGATAAAATTAAACGGATAACGTTATCGCAGGATGGTGCGGTATTCGGCCTGTATTGCCGATGCGGCGGATGGCCTTTGTATAAGACACATAATTTCAGGAGGAATTTTTTATGTTAACAGCCGGTGATTTCAGAAATGGTGTTACCTTTGAGATGGATAATGGTGTATGGCAGGTCGTAGAGTTCCAGCACGTGAAGCCTGGTAAAGGCGCCGCGTTCGTCAGAACTAAAATGAAGAACGTTATTACGGGTGCCACCGTTGAGAGATCCTTCAACCCGACGGATAAATTCGAAAACGCCAGAGTCGACAGAAGAGACATGCAGTACCTCTACAGCGACGACGATCTCTACTACTTCATGGACACCGAAACTTATGACCAGCTCCCGATCAACGCAGAGACCGTGGGCGATAAGCTTAAATTTGTGAAAGAGAATGATATCTGCAAGATCCTTTCCTTCAAAGGCAACGTTTTCGGCATCGAGCCTCCGATATTCGTAGAGCTCGAGGTCATCGAGACCGAGCCCGGCTTCAAGGGCGACACCGCCACCGGAACAGTCAAGCCCGCAACGGTGGAAACAGGCGCCACTGTAAGAGTTCCGCTCTTCATCAATATCGGCGACAGGATCAGGATCGACACAAGAACTGAGGAATACATGGAAAGAGCCTGACGCATAAGGCTGCTTTACGGGAGGTTTCACATATGGGTTATTTATCGGAACGCGTTAGTTATCTCAGAGGACTTGTTGACGGCATCAAGCTTGATGACAACAGCCCCGAGAGCAGGATCTTCGGCGAGATCATCGAACTGCTTGACGATATGGCTATGTCCATTGAAAGCATCGACGATAAGCAGAACGATATTTCCGAAGAGCTTGCCGAGACCCAGGAGGATCTTTACGATTTTCTTTACGGGGACGAGGACGTTGACGGGGATGAAGACGAGGACGAATATGACGAGGACGAGGATGATGAGGACTATGACGATTTCCTGAAGGATTTTGTCTGCCCCAACTGCGGAGAGGTCCTTCCGGTGGACGAGGAGCTGCTGGACTCGGAAGAGGAAATAACTCTTGAATGCCCCGGATGCGGAGAGAAGGTCTCGATCACCCTTGAGGATGACGACGACCCTCGTGAGGACTGCCCCGGATACCCTCTGTGCGGCGGCGAATGCGACACCTGCCCCGCGGGTGAGTCTCTCAAACAGTGATGTGATCTGCTGGATCAAAAGTTTATGATCAAGGGCGGTTTGGCATTTTTGCCGGGCGGCCCTTTTAAATGATATAAACCTCCGGGAACGGAAGCCCGGAAGGAGCAAGAAGAAGGTATTGCCATGAAGCAAAAAACAATCAGAAAATACGCGAGACTGATCGCACGCGTTGGCGTGAACGTTCAGAAGGGACAGCTGGTGGTGATCGATACCGCCGCCTGCTGCGAGGACTTTGCCGCGATCCTGGCGGAGGAATGCTACCGCGCAGGAGCAGGGAAGGTCATGGTGGAGTTCTATTCCGACAAGCTTACGAAGATCGGATACAGATACCAGAAGCTGTCCACCATGAAAAAGGTCAGCAAGTGGGTCGAGGAAAAGGCTCAGGAAGAGGTTGACGAAAACGCCGCGAAGATACTTATCGAATCAGGCGCTCCCGACGCCCTCAAGGGTATCAGCACGAAGAAGCTTCTCGAGGTGAACCGGGCAAGGCGCGCGGTCATGAAAAAATACAGGGACGCCGTGGAAGGCATACGCCAATGGTGCATAGCTGCGGTTCCTTCAAAGGCCTGGGCAAAGGCTGTATTCCCCGACGAGAGACCCGCGGCAGCCGTCGAGAAGCTTTGGAAGGCAATTCTTGACACCGTGTACGTCACCGACGACAACGACCCCGAAGCGGTGTGGGCCGAAAGAAGGGCTTCCTTCACGGAAAAATGCGAATGGCTGAATTCCCTTGACCTCAGGGCCCTTGAATACAAAAGCGCCAAAGGTACCGACCTGAAGCTGGGCCTCATCCCCGGGGCAATGTTTACCGGCGGCGGGGACACTTCAAAACGTGGAGTATATTTTGTACCGAACCTACCCACGGAGGAGATCTTCTCTTCTCCCATGAGAGGCGTTGCCGAGGGCGTGGTCTACGCCACAAAACCCCTTTCCTACAACGGCAGCCTTATTGAGGATTTCAGTATTACTTTCAAAGACGGCAAGGCGGTCTCCTGGAGCGCCGCCAAGGGCGCGGATATGCTGGACACCATCATCAAGCTCGACGAGGGAGCTTCCATGCTCGGCGAGGTGGCCATCGTGCCCGTGAGCTCGCCTGTGGGCCGCACCGGGGTACTGTTCCTGAATACGCTTTTTGACGAAAACGCCAGCTGCCACCTGGCTCTCGGGCACGGCTTCACGGAGGTCATAAAGGGCTGGGAAAACATGTCTAAAGAAGAGATCGAAAAAGCAGGCGTAAACGACTCCCTGAGCCACGTTGATTTTATGATCGGAGACGAGACCCTGGATATTACAGGCATAACGGGCGACGGAAAGAGAGTTCCGATCCTGGTGAAAGGCGAATGGGCCTGTTGAAACCGCCGGAATACGTGCTTTTATGATATATTACAGTTTGGCACGGTACAATAACGGCAAGCCGTTCCGGAACGATGATCTGCGGGCCGGAGGCCATGAAAGGAAGAAGATATGAAACACAGAGCTTTGGGAATTACAGTTATAATTGCATTGGCGGTCATTATACTTACCTTGACGGCGGGCTGTTCCATTACAGACGCTCTGAGGCTGAGAAACCTGTTTCCGGGCTATACGACCGCAGAAACGGGCACAAACACCCAGAATCCCACTCCCCGGGCCGATCAGGGAACGTCTCATTCCGGCACCAACTCCGGTTCCGCCGATGCGAGGTTCAAAAGAGGCTCCGCCTCGGAGGAATCCTTTTCGGCCGTTGAGATCTACAGGGACAACATAAATTCCGTTGTCGGGATCAGGTCCGAGAGCAAGTCCACCAACATTTTCGGCCAGACCACCGTCAACGCCTCCTCGGGCACCGGCATCGTTCTGACCGGCGACGGATATATCCTCACGAACAACCATATCATAGAGGACGGCACCACCTTCAAGGTGACTCTTTACAACGGAGCGACCTACGACGCGGTGATCATCGGCGCCGAAAAATCCAACGACGTGGCGGTTCTGAAGATCGACGCCAATGACCTTCAGCCTGCGGTATTCGGCTACACTCCCGAAGTCGTGGTGGGAGAGGACGTCATCGTCGTCGGCAACCCTCTCGGCGAGCTCACGTTTTCTCTTTCAAGAGGCGTTGTGAGCGCTCTTAACAGGGCGATAAACGAGGACGGAACGCCCATAATAGTTTTCCAGATAGACGCTGCCGTCAACGAGGGCAACTCCGGGGGCCCCGCGTTTGACTCCAGAGGCCACGTCATCGGTATGGTGACCGCCAAGGTCAAGTCCAGCCAGGTGGAAGGGATCGGCTTCTGCATCCCGGTAAACGACGCGCTGAACGTTGCGTCCCAGCTGATCGATTACGGATTTGTTAAAGGCAAGGGAG
Source organism: Clostridia bacterium (assembly GCA_017959965.1). GTDB lineage: Bacteria > Bacillota > Clostridia > UBA1212 > UBA1212 > UBA1212. The sequence continues at coordinate 8,234 of JAGCZO010000156.1, forward strand.
CTCTTGGCATTGCCGCCGCCACAGCTTACCGCCAAAGCTTCTGGGGATCCACGAGAGTCGACGGAGCCTACGTCAATTACGTCATAGCCGGCAGCGCCGCGGAGAAGGCGGGCCTTGCCGAGGGAATGCTCATAACCGAGGTGGACTCCACGGAGATAACCACGCCCTCGGAGCTTGAAGTGGTGATCAGAGGAAAGCCGGCGGGCTCCACAGTCGTGATCAAGGGCCAGAACAGCAGCGGATCCTTTGAGGTTACGGTGGTGCTTGACGAATACACACCCGACATGATACCCGCAGGATGGGACTACTCGAACGGAACTATAATGTGAGCTCAGGGGGTATTGCCGATGGCTTTAAAAAAGCTTCTCATAACAGGATTTGATCCCTTTGGCGGCGCCGGCGTGACCCCCTCCTGGGAGTGCGTCAGGTCCCTTGCCGACACCGTCGGTGAGTTTGAACTCCACAAGCTTCAGCTCCAAACGGTCTACGGAAAAGCCGCGGAACTTGCGATCGCCGAGGCGGAAAGGATCGGGGCTGACGCGATACTGTGCGTCGGATTGGCGGGAGGCAGAAAAAACGTGACACCGGAGGCTGTGGGCATCAACGTGAGAGACGCTGAAATTGCCGACAACGAAGGGAAAAAGGAAAACGGAACACCTGTGATCGAAGGCGGTGAAGCCGCCTGCTTTTCGACGATCCCGGCAAAGGACATCGCAGTAAAACTGAGGGCAAAGGGCTTCCCTTGCGCGGTCTCGTACAGCGCCGGAACCTTCGTCTGCAACGATCTCCTTTACACCCTGCTCCGCAGATATAAGGATACGGACAAGAAGGTCGGCTTTGTGCACGTACCGTATTTCCCCGGACAGGCGCCTGAAGGGGAGCCCTTCCTTGAGAAGGAAGAAACGGTAAGGATACTTGAGGAAATAATAAAGCTTATCTGAGCGGAGCCTCAGACATTAAAATATTTCCGGGCAATAATAAAGCTCTCCCCGGCAGTTGACGCTTAACAAGCGTTTTCAAGCCTAAAAGGAGAGCTTTTTTAATAACTGTATTATGCCGTGGGGTCGTCAGAGCCTGGCTTTAAGCTCCTCCGCTTCCTTCTCCGCAAACTCAGCCATTTCCTTTACAACAGCATCGTTCAGAGGGATCTCAAGGCCTGCCTTGCCGAGGGTCTCGAAGTAACCGTACTTGCCGCCCATTGAGCAGAGGTTGAGATATTTGCTCCAGGCGTCGCCGCCGTCCACCTTGGTCTTGTAAAGCTGGAGGGCGCAGAGCTGAGCCATGGCGTAGTCAACGTAATAGAAGGGGTATAGGAATATGTGCTGCTTCTGCATCCAGAAACCGCCGCCCTCGAGGAACTCGTTGCCGTCGTAATGTCTCCAGGGCATGTACTTTTCCTCGATCTCCTTCCAGTACCGCCTCCAGTCCGCGGAGGTGGAATCCGGATTCTCGTAGACCTTGTGCTGGAACTCGTCGACAGATACAAGGTAGGGGATGGTCTTGATGGCCTCCGTGAAGTGGGCGTAGCGGTATTTGTCGGCTTTTTCACCGAAGAAGCCCTCCATGTAAGGATAGGCAAAGAATTCCATTGTCATGGAGTGTATCTCGTTGATCTCGCTTGTGGAGAACACAAGGTCAAAGATGGGAAGCTTCCTTGACGCCACAAAGCCTTCAAAAGCGTGGCCCGCCTCGTGGGTCAGCACGTCAACGTCAGCTGAGGTTCCGTTAAAATTCGAGAAAATGAAGGGCGCCTTGTATGAGGGAAGGGAGGTGCAGTAGCCGCCGAGATGCTTGTTTTCCCGGGTCACAAAGTCGTAAAGCTCATATTCCGTGAGAAAATCAAAGAATTCCTTTGTCTCGGGAGACATTGCGGAATACATTTTCTTGGCGCTCTCCACAAGCTCCTCGGGAGTGCCAATAGGCTTGGCGTTTCCGTCGCTGAAAACAAGGCTCTCGTCGTACCAGTTAAGAGAATCCAGGCCCAGCCTTGCGGCCTGATCGTCGAACATTCTGGCGCAGACGGGAGTAATATATTTGCGGACCGCTTCTCTGAACTCGGCGACTTTAGTCTTGTCGTAGTCGTAGCGGCCTCTGGCAAGGTAGGCATAGTCGGTGTAGCTCTTGAAGCCCAGCTTTTTCGCAAGCTTCACGCGGACCTTGATCAGCTTTCCGTAGATCTCGTCAAGCTTCGGGGACGCCTCCTCATAGAGCTTTGCCCAGGACAGGAAGGCCTCTTTTCTTTCGTCTCTGTCTGTTGACTGCATGTGGCGGAGAAGCCCGTAGAAGTTGCATTTTTCGCCCATGAAATCCACCGAGCAGGCGGCGGCGATCTTGGAATACTCGCTGGTGAGCTTGTTTTCTTCGATCATCTGCGGGATCACGGACAGCTTCATCAGCTTCTGCTCCATCTCATTGGTCTTGAAAAAGTGGGAGCCGTATTTCTCCTCCAGCTGCGGGCGGAACTTGCTTTTCAGAAGCGCATTGGTCGATTTTTTCATGACGGGCATGAGCTTCGGCGTGTTGGCGTCAAAGAATTTTCTCTCCGCGTCGTAAAACTCGTCGGCCATGTTGATGGTATTGCGGATGTGGGCAATGCTGATCTCGGTCATTGCCTCCGTCATAATGTCCTCCCAGGCCAGCAGATATTTATCCGCTTCCTCAAAGGTCTTGGCTTTTTGAAACAGTTTGACGTTGGCGAGGATCCTTTTTCTGACGTCCGCCAAGTCGGGTCTTGTGTACTTGATATCCTTGAATTTTTCCATGTTTTCCCTTCTCTTTCTTTATTCGGGCTTCAGCATGCTGCGCTGGAGAGTGCTTTCGGCGTCCAGCAGATCGTCAGCGGCCATGCTGGAGATAATGTTTCTTACGGTGGTCTCAAGATGGGAGCCCGCGCTGTAGTCCGCCGGCAGAATGAAATCCACCCGGTCCTTCAGCAGCAGGTCAGCCACTCTCGAAAACTTTTCCTGATTGTCCTTTATAGCGGGATCGTAGACGGCAATGGATTTTCCGCCGTAGGCCTTCACCATTTTCATGCAGGGAACGTCCGAGAGACCGTCGCCAAGGTAGATCATGTTGCTGAACCTGACCCTCTTGTCGTTGTCGGGCATGGAGTCGTTGAGCTTTTTGTCCTCGGAAATGTCCAGGATGCCCTTGTTGATCCTGTAGATGAACTGGGTCTTGTTGGTGTAGTTGACGCTCACCTTGGGCCAGACGGGCTCGCCTGTCTCGTCGTAAAGAAATTCGCAGGCGAAGATCTCCTTGAAGCAGTCTTTGATCTGACAGCCCTCTATGATCTCTTTAAGCCCGGAGGAGATAACGTAGTGCTCGACGGTGACACCCTTTGTCTTGCCGTAGCTGTTTATGCGGCTGAACCAGGTGGGCACGCCTTTGAAAAACTCTATGGTCCTGCCCATTTTTACGAGAGTATCTCTGCCCAGCACCACTCCCTTTTCTTTGGCCTTTACGATCATGGTGTACATATACGCCAATATCCCGTCCATTTTGTTGTCCCGGGCAAAGTTATTGGCAATGCCCCAGAACTCAGAGGGAGACATGTCCAGACTGGGTATGAAACGGTAGTTCTGCATGTCCTGAGTGGAGAGGGTCCTGTCAAAGTCGTAAAGCAAGGCGACGATAGGTTCCTGCATGTTGAAAGCTCCTTCCTGACGGGCAGTTTCCCGTCGGCAGCGGCGCTAAGGACGGTATTTTATTCGTCGATCAGCGGAATGAACATCTGTTTTTTGAGTTCTTCTCTAGGGAGGAACGGGGCCAGATCCTCAAGGGGAGGACTTACCAGACTTCCGTCGGGCAGCTTCTTTGCACTGCTCTTGGGCTCCCAGACCTGGTCGGTATCAGTGAAGATCTCGCAGAACACAGGTCCGTCAAGGGCCAGCACCTCGTCCACCGTTTTCTTCATTTCGGCGTTGGACCTTGCGGAGAAGTAACGGTAACCGAAGGCCTCGGCGATCTTTTTGAACTCGGGGAAGGAGAGGTCGCCGGACTCGGGGCCGATGCCCACCTTTGTGTGGTGGCCGAAAATGTTGGTCTGGGTTATTCTGATGGAGTGGTATCCGTTGTTGTTGATGAGGAAGATCTTGATGGGCAGGTTGTTTGTGATCATGGTCTGGAGCTCCTGAAGGTTCATCATGATGCTTCCGTCGCCTTCAAGGCAGATCGTCATCTTTCTTCCGCCTCCCACGCAGGTTCCGATGGCTGCGGGAAGACCGTAGCCCATGCTGGCAATGGCGCTGTTGTTCGCCATGCGGCTGCCCTTCTGGATAACGTAGGCCTGGTTGCCCACAACACAGCAGGCGCCGTTAGACACTGCGGTAAGGCTGTTTTCCGGCAGACGGCTGCTGAGGTATCTGACGAAGGCGTACACGTTGGCGGTGCGGCCGTTTTCCTCCCACTGGCGGGGAAGGACCGCGGGATAGTCCTTTTTCCAGGTGCGGCAGGTCTCGAGCCAGCCGTTGTCTTTGAAAACGGGGCCTTTGGCGGCCTTGTCGAGTTTGGTCAGGAAGTCCTTGGCGTCGGCCCAGACCGGGTACTCCACGTGGAGGGTGGGCTTCTTAAGCTCGGCCTTGTCGATGTCGACCATGATGACTTCTGCGGCTCTTGCCCAGGTCTTCCAGTTATAACCCACCTGGCGGATGGAGATCCTGGTGCCTACCGCCAATATGAGATCCGCGTTCTGTATGGCCCAGTTGCCGGGACGGTCGCCCATGTTTCCGGCGCGGCCGCAGTAAAGGGGATGCTCGTCTTCAATGAGATCCACCGCGTTCCAGTAGGTTACCACGGGTACGTTCAGCTTTTCAAGCACGCGCCTGAAGGCGTCGTAGCCTCCGGAGAGGCGGATACCGTAGCCCGCGTGGAAGACAGGCCTTTTTGCTTTGGCTATTTTTGCGAGAATTTCGTCAATAACGCTCTCCTTCACCGGAGGGGGCAGCTTGGCGTCGTCCTCTGCGGGGTCGTAGCCTCTAAGGTCATCGGTTTCTATCGTCGCGCCCTGGAAGTTCACGGGGACGTCGATCCAGACAGGACCGGGGCGGCCTGTGGTGGCAAGATGCCAGGCCTTTTCGAGAATGTACCTTATTTCAAGAGGATCCTCCACCATGACGGCGTATTTTGTCATTGCAGAGACCGCCTTTGTGATGTCGTATTCCTGGTCGCCCATGGCCCGGAGGGGCTCGCCGGTGAAAGGCAGAGCGTACCGCGCAGTCGTATCGTAGCGCACTTGACCCGTGAGCACGAACATGGGGATGGAATCCAGCCAGCCGCCAACGACACCCGTGATGGCATTGGTTCCTCCGGGGCCGGATGTGACGCACACCGCGGCGATCTTGTTCTCAAGACGGGCATATGCCTCCGCGGCAATGGCGCAGGCCTGCTCGTGGTGATTGTAGAGCACGTTAAGCTTCGGATGATGACCGAGAGCATCGTTGAGATGCATGGCGCCGCCTCCGACAACACTAAATACGTCGGTCACACCGTGGTTTGCCAAAAAATCCGCGATATAATCCGCCAAACGAATTTTCATTACAATTTCCTCCTTTTTGCGGTTGAATAATCTTTTGTAACAACGTCTTGCAAATTGCCAATCAACAAACAACATTCCAAGACGAAAAAATGATGTTTAATTTGTGTTTTCCGGAACCTTATCCGCGGTATCATCCGCATCGTCCGGTTTATCCGCATCCTCCGTATTTTCTGCCTCCCCGCCGTTTTCCGTTAGGACTTTTTCTCCGGAAGCGTCGTCTGAGCCGCCTGAGTCACCCAAGTCAAAGGTTTCGGCAGCGGCTCCCGCGACAACGATGCGAGGTTTTTTCTTTGACTGCTTTGTTGACGCCAGCGCCGATGCCTGGAGCACCGTGAGCAGTATGGAAAGGGCAAGCATGGAATAGCTTGAGAGCCTGGTTATAAACATTCTCGTGTAGTTTCTCGAGGAAATATCGGGCGATACGATGAGTGCCTGTGTGAGCGTAAGGAGCGCCGCGCAAACGTATGATGCGACGGAGTTCTCGTTTTCTTCGTCGAGAAGCATTGCCAAAGGTATCGCAAAGAACATGAGCAGGGACGTCTCACAGAACGGTGAAAGACCGCAGAGGACTCCGCAGATAAGGGCGACGCTGTGCCACTCCTTTTTCGCCAGGAACGCTCCCGCCAGCATGAACAGCCCGAAGACCCCGGCAAAGACGTTGAAGACCAGAGCAAGTATCCTGCCCGGGATCGGTGTGCCCGAGAATACGTAAATGAAATCCTTGGCAAAGTTCAGCTGCCCGAGAAGGGCCAGGCTGTTGGCTTTGGCCTCCGAGACAAGGTTAGAAACGAACCGGGCCGCTCCGGATATACCTCCGCCGACAACGAACACCGACGGCACCGTCAGCAGCGTGAAGATAATGCCAACCTCCAGCACCTCGCGATACCGCTTTTTCCTGAGAAGCGTCAGGCAGAAAAGAATAGGATAGAGGCTGAAGGCGCAGGCGACGCCAAGGGCTCCCGCGGCGACTAGTCTGCCGGCCTTTTTTTCGGAATCCTTTTCCGCGTAAAACAGGGTGACAAGGGCCATGGTGAGCACGATATCGCTGCCCCGCTCAAAGGCAAAAAGCATTGGCGCGGACAGGAAGATCATGAATATAAAGCCGAAGCGCTCCGTCGGCTTGCCTGCCTTCAGGGCCCTCAGTGAGAAGAACAGCAGAGTCAGCGCGGTGATGGCGTAGAGAATGAACGGGAAATAAAACTGCTGGTACGTCTTCACGGCGGTGGTAAAGGCTGAAGAGGCGGGGCTTTTGTCAAGGGTGCTGATAGTCTTGGAGGGGACCAGCATCAGAAGCGCCCTGTACACTAAAATTGCGAAAGGCGGATCCACCGAGCCGAAAGAATAAGGATCCTTGCCGGAAAGAATGATCTTGTTGAAAAACTCCATCAGAGAGGAGCTTCTGTCGGGATACAGAAGTCCGCGCATCGAATATCCGCCGGAAACCAGCAGGACGATGAAGAACGACAACGCGAACACGGTCATCAAAAAACAGCAAAGCTGCTTGTAATAGGTCTTTTTCGGATCAAGCTTCAGAAGGCCGTTTTTCACTGTTCATCGCCTCCGTTCTCCGAAAAGTCGATATTGCCGAACCTGCGGGCGCTTGAGACCGCGGGGACAGGTTCAGCTTCGAGAGAGACATCTTCCGCACTGCCGGAAGACTCCTGAGGAGCATCGGCGGACGACGCCAATGCTGCCGAAGCGGCGGGGCTTTTTCTGTTCTTAAAGAACTTGTAGAGCAGAGCTTCTCCCGCGGTCCTGAAAAACGGCTCTCCCGCCCGGCGTCTTTCCTCGTTCCAGGCGGCAAAGTCCGAGATCATGTCGATCAGCGCCAGGACCACGATGCCGAGGACCGCAAAGCTGGCGATCTTCGTGGGATAATACCTTGAATAACTTCCGTCGTAGGTAAGGATGAGCGGCACCATCGTCAGCGCAAAGCACGTGAGATACAGGTAGTTCCTGACGCTTGGCGTCTTCTCCTCGTCAAGGAAAAGGGCGATGGGTATCACCATGAATACGAAAAGGTAAGTGGACGCGGAGCCCGGGAACCCGAATATGATGGCGGCAACAAGAGCCGCACGCTTCCACATTTTTTTGGAGAAGAGGATCCCGAGTCCGCAGACGGCGGAAATGCCGTAGCGGCAGATATTGGCGTAGAGCTCCCGCATTTCGTCGGAAATAGCCACCCCCGTGTACTTCTGCAGGGTGCCGTAGAGGTAGAAGAAGATGCGCTTGAAGTCAAGGAGCCCGGAAACGTTGTACTCGGTGGTGCGCTTGGAGGAAAAGCCGAACAGGTTCTTGACCATGAGCATCATGCTGGTAAACCCGTTGTAGAATATAAAGAAGGGAAGGATCAGCGTGATAAACACGTAGACCAGCTCCCGCAGAAGGTCCTTGTAACGCTTGTCCGCGATGAAAAACACGATAAACGCCAAGGGGTATATTTTCAGCCCCACGGATATCGCCAATGAAATGAGCGCGATCTCCCGCAGGATCTTGTTTTCGCTGTTGTAGAGAACGATGAAAATGATGGAAAACGCCACGGGAAGGAGAACGTTGTTGCCCCGGTCCGCCATATAGAGGAAGGGCGTTGAGAGCACCGTGGCGGCGACAAAAAGCGCCTTTTCGCCGGTACTGCCTTTCTTCAGGAAACACAGGGCCGCCAGGAAAAGAAGCAGGGCGATGATGGCGTAGACCACAAACTGAAAAACGAAGGACTGACTGATCCTGAGGTAGCGGCTCTGGGCCAGCACCGAGGGGTCGGTGACAAGTGACTCATAGTCGTCCGAGGGGACCGCGATATTGCACAGCTTATAAAGGTAGGACGCGAGAGGCGGATATACCACGCGGATAGTGTAGGGATCGTCGACGCCGTTGTACACCACGCTGTTGTAATGGTCCATGAAGGTGTCCGAGGTGTCGCTGAAAAGGACCGCTTTCAGAGAGGCTCCGTCGGAAAAGACCACCGATACCAGGAAGATCAGAAGGAAAAAGGCAAAAAACATGTAATAGAAACCCTTGAAGTGGGGCTTCTTAAGGAAGTCTTTTAAGGCAGACTTTCTTTCTCGCTTTTTTGCCAAAACGCCAACTCCTTTCCGGCGGTTTTGTCTGAGCACAGGCCGACGGGTCAGTCTTCCTCGCAGTTTATAAGGCGGCCGTCAAGGTCGTAAACGACCACGTCCGGCAATATGTCCGCGTGCAGGGGAATGCGGCGGTTTTCCGGCGGAAGCTGCATATAATCTCCGTAAACGAAGGTTAGATACGCGTCCGCGTCGGGGATCGAGGTGAATTTGCGGCCCCTGATCTCATACTCCGCCGTCTTTTCGAACCATTCAGACTTGAACTGAGGGTGAATGAAGAAGATGCGTTCGTTGAACACGCAGTAACATCCGCTGTCGGCATTTTTCCCTGCCACGGAGGCCTTCCTCTGCCCCTCCATTATTTTCTTCATCGTCTTTTTCTTACCCAGCGCGGCAAGACATTTGATCACCGGCCGCTGGATCGCGGTGTATTTGTCCGCATATATGGTCTGCCTGTGGCCCATGGCGTAGCCGTACCATTTCTTGAGGTCCGCCAGCTGGAACTTGAAGCCAATGCCCCGCTTCGGGTGGTCAAGGCAGAACACGTCAAGAGACACCCGGTTGTGTTTATTGTCGTAAAAATCGTCTCCGTCGTTTTTCCTGCGCAGAGTGCTGGCGACGTAGTTCACCTTGGGGATCATGTCAAAGAATTTGTCGTCCTCCCCGGGCATCACGAGCTCGAAGCCTTCCCGCAGAGCGGAGGGGGCAACGGAAAGAAACCGCTCAAAATCGTCACGGCGCAGGGCAATGTCCACGTCGTCGTCCCAGGGAATGAAGTTTTTGTGCCTCACCGCTCCCAAAAGCGTGCCGGCCCAGAGAAAATAAGTTATGTTATTTTCCCGGCATACCCGGTCCACTTCGATAAGGAGCTGCTCCTGGGCGTAGTGTATGCCCTTGATGTACTTAAGGTCCACCGGCTTGGCGTCCGGCTTGCGGGTCACACCGAAATTGTCTTCAAAACGTGATTCGTCAAGATTCTGTTCCATACGTTCTCTGTTCCGCCGCGGAAGGTGCGGCTGCAAATAATGCTCTCTGTTTTAGGGGTCAATATATCTCTGTACCTGCAGGCATGTCGTCAAAAGCGGTAAGAAGCGATATCTTCGAGCCGTCCGAGGCTGCAAGTATCATACCCTCCGACAGGATCCCCTTGAGCTTTGCGGGGGCAAGGTTGTTGATGAAGACCACCTTCCTGCCAATGAGATCTTCCGGCTTGTACGATTTGGCAATGCCCGAGACCACCTGTTTTGTGGCTCCGCCCACGTTGAGCTTGAGCTTAAGCAGCTTGTTTGAGCCCTCGACCCGTTCGCATTCCAGCACCTCGGCGATTATCAGCTTGAGCTTTGAAAAATCGTCTATGGTGACAAGGTCTCCGGCCTTTTCCGGTTCAGAAACCTTCTGAACTCCGGCAACGGGAGCCGCCGGCGCACTGCCGGCCAGTTTTATGGATTCCAGCTCGTCCAGCTCCTTCTGAACGTCAAGCCTCGGGAACAGCGCCTCGCCTTTGACGCAGACCGCGCCTTCGCGGTAGAGGCCCCACTCGCCGGCGGAATCCCAGCTCGTCAACGCCCCGGAGTTCCGGATGCCCAGCTGCTCAAAGATCCTTCCGGGTGTTCTCGGCATGAAGGGCTCAAGGAGAACGCCAATGATCCTGATACCCTCGCAAAGGACGTACAGGACCTGGGCAAGACGGGGCTTGCCTTCTTCAGTCTTGGCAAGGACCCAGGGAGCGGTCTCGTCGATATACTTGTTCAGACGGGAAACGCACTTCCAGATCTCCGTGAGAGCGAGAGGGAACTGGAGGCCTTCCATCTGGGCTTCTACGTTGTCCTTTAGCTGTTTGAACATTTCAATGATCTCGTCGTCCGCAGGGTCATGCTTTCTCTCCGCGGGAGAGGGACAGACGCCCCCGAAATATTTCAGCTGCATTGAGACCGTCCTGGATACCAGGTTTCCGAGGTCATTGGCAAGGTCCGCGTTGATGCGGGTAAGAAGCGAGTCGGGCGTGAAGCTTCCGTCGGATCCGAAGGGAACTTCACGGAGCAGGAAATACCTGATGGCGTCGGAGGAGTACCTGTCGACAAGGACTACGGGATCGACCACGTTGCCCTTGGATTTTGACATTTTGTCGCCGTTCAGCAGCAGCCAGCCGTGGCCGTAAACACGCTTCGGGAGAGGCAGACCCAGAGCCATCAGAATGGCAGGCCAGATGATGGTGTGGAAACGGACGATCTCCTTGCCCACAAGGTGCAGATCGCAGGGCCAGAATTTGTCGTAAAGGGAGGTGTCGTCGCTGCCGTAGCCAAGGGCCGTGATGTAGTTGGACAACGCGTCCACCCAGACGTACACCACGTGGCCCTCGTCAAAGGTGACGGGTATGCCCCATTTAAAGGTGGATCTGGACACGCAGAGATCCTCAAGACCCTTTTCCAGGAAGTTGACGATCATCTCGTTCTTTCTGGCGGCGGGACTGATGAAATCCGGGTGGCTGTTGAAGTAGTCAATAAGAATTTGGCTGTACTTTGAGAGCCTGAAAAAGTAGCAGTCTTCCTTGGCAAGCTGGGTCTCGGTGCCGCAGTCGGGGCACTTGCAGCCGTCCTTGAGCTGGGTCTTCGTCCAGAAGGACTCGCAGGGAGTGCAGTAATAGCCCTCGTAGTAGCCTTTGTATATCTCCCCTTTGTCGTACAGATCCTTGAATATTTTCTGCACGCCGGCAACGTGATAGTCGTCGGTGGTCCTGATGAATTTGTCGTAGGAAATATCCATGATGGACCAGAGGTCCTTAATGCCCGAGACGATCTCGTCAACGTACTGCTGAGGAGTCACGCCCTTCGCGGCGGCCTTTTTCTCTATCTTTATACCGTGCTCGTCAGTTCCCGTAAGGAACATCACGTCAAAACCTTTAAGCCTTTTGTACCTTGCCATGCAGTCCGCGGCAACGGTGGTGTATGAGTGCCCGATGTGAAGCTTGTCACTGGGGTAGTAGATCGGAGTGCTTATGTAGTAAGTGTTTTTTTCAGCCATTCTCGAATATCCTCCGGCTATTGGTAGATTGCGGTCAAATCACGGCGCCTTGCCGTAAAACCTGCCGGATCCCGCTCAGGGGATGACGACGGGGTATAAAACCGATTCTATGATACACTTTTTTAGAATGACTGTCAAACGCGACTATATACGCGCGCAAAATAAGAAAATTTGTCGAAAGTCCTGCCCGTGGGCTGATAATCATGTAAAAAACGCCGAAAAAACAAAAAACAAAATCCGACTCAAAAAACTGTTGCAAAGACGGTTCTGTTTTGATACAATCTCCCCACCGCGGTAGACCGCAGCTAACAGTGCTTACTTCTCCGGATCAGATTTCAGTGCTGTGATATAACGGTTACGCGCGAAGCGCCGGGAGCGGCTGCATTATTGCGGCTCGACCCGGCGATTTGTTGAAATGGATTTTTCCCTGCCAATTTGTTATAATCACGTCCTTGAAACTGTTCTTTAGCAACTACAACCGGCTCGTACGATCGGAGCCCCGCGTCCGGGTTTGCGCCGCGGATGCGCGTCCGGTCTGTCACGTCGAATTTTTACGAAACGGAGAACCTGAAAAATGAAGGAAATCTTTAAAAAATACCTGTTCAACAAGGGATATTTTGTCGCGGAGGAGGGAACCGGCGAAGAGCGGCCGGGAGAAGTCCTGATCTCATTGGCAAATATTTTTAACATCAAGATCTCGGAAGGGAAAGAGCTTGCGCAGCTGGACATGGTGCGGATGGCGTCTGAAATGCTTGGCGTGTACGTTCCCGAACCGTTCTACAAGGGCTTTCCCGAAAGCGTGAAAAAGCTTTCCGATTTTGCCCTTCTCTGGGACCAGCTGACCCACTACTTAAACACCTACGGAATGGACCGCTTCGACAGTGCGGGACACTCGATATTCGAGGAAATTACGGAAAAAAAGCTGTTTGCCGAGAAGACCCCCGACCACCTGTTCGCGATAGTGACGGAAAAGGACGCGGAGAAGCTGCTTTTACGCTCGGCGGAAGATCTTCTTGCGGGGTCGAGGCCCCTTAATACCTCTGACTTTGAGGTGGTTGCCAGCGCCGTCTCCGACCTTGGCCTTAAGGTGAAAAAATGCGGCTCCAAGGACACCGCCGTGAAGCTGTTCCTGAGAACGGGGAATAAGGCTTTTGTCGATTTTCTGACGGTCGCCGACGTTATGAAACTGGTGGAGCAGATGAATTACACCTCATATCAGAGCGTTGACGTCAGAAAGCTCAATCTGAAAAACAAGGACAGGAAAATGATCGCCTCCTGCCTGGACGTTCTGTTTGAGAAGGGCCGCTGCGACGTCAAAGAGTGCTGCGAGAAAAAGGCTCTCTGGGCAGGCCTGATCCATCATATTCATTACAGACCCCGCTGCGAGCTTGCCCGCAGGTTCGTTGGCGTTATGCGCGGAAAGGAAAATCTTTCGGCATACTCTGAATTCGAGAAGGCAATGGCCGCCAATGACATAAAGCAGGCCGTCACCGTCCTCAAGCGCGAAAAGGGTGACTCTGTACTTCTCCGTAACCTCAGCTATATTTTCAGCAGGTGCGGGACCGAAGAGGAGCTCGATTCGGTCTTCGAAAACATCGAAAGCAGAAACACCGTGCTTCTGATCCAGCTTCTCGCCAATTTCTCCCGCGGCGCCGACAGCGAAGCCCCGAGGACCTTTGTTTTCTCTAAATTCAACAAGGTCAAGGTCCATCAGGAGGAACCCCTGGAGGTCTCGCGGCGCAGATCCCGCATTTCCGCCGCGCAGCAGCTGATGATAAAGGAAAAGATCAAGGGCCTCATCGAGAACACCCTCAGGAACAAGCTGGGCAGGGTATACGTTGACGAGGCAATGAAAAAAGTTGCGCTCCCGGTGAGCGAGACTTCGTCCCAGTCAGGCTTCGGCGTGCTACCCAAGGGCACCAGAATTCCCCTTGAAGAAGGGAAAAAGCTACGTGCCTTCGTGTACTGGGAAAAGGTCAACGACATAGACCTTTCCTGCGTCGCAATAACCCGAGACGGCTCCGCGGTGGAGTTTTCCTGGAGAACGATGGCCGAGGCTAAGTCGGACGCCATCATCTACTCGGGCGACCAGACCTCGGGATACAACGGCGGCTCCGAGTTTTACGACGTTATAATCGACAAGTTCACCGAAAAATATCCCACCGCGGAATATATCGTGTTCTGCGCCAACGTCTACAGCGACGGCAAATACTTCAACGAGTGCGTGTGCAGAGCGGGTTATATGGTCAGAGACATCGATGATTCGGGGGAGATCTTCGAGCCAAAGACGGTTCAGTCATCCTTCTCGGTAAACTGCGACAGCTCCTTTGGCTACCTTTTCGGCCTTGATCTTGTGAGAAAAGAATTCGTTTGGCTGAACGCTTCCAGGAACGGCGGCGTGAGAGTCGCGGGCACCACGGATTTCGGGTTCCTTAAGCAATGGCTGGAGACCACAGACGTGATCAACGTTTACGACTTCGTTAAAATGGCCGCAACGGAGCTCGCGGATGATCCTGAAACTGCGGACATCGTCGTTTCCGACCGCTCGTTAAAAACTTCCGAGGGCGCGGAGGTCATAAGAAGCTGCGACATTGACAAGCTCAGAGCGCTTCTTAGCATTTGACCCGCGGCAGTTTACAGCTGTTCAAAACCTATTAAAGGCGGCGTGCTTTGACGTGCCGCCTTTAAACGGCTTTCAACCTGCTTTTTCGTTCGCTCCTTGCCTGCCGCCTTTAAACGGCTTTCAACCTGCTTTTTCGTTCGCTCCTTGCCTGCCGCCTGCGGCCCATTGGCGTGTATTGGCATACTTTGGCGCGCATTGGCAAAATAAAAATCACGAAAGCATTGCGGGAGCCTGTTTTTGAATCAGATTGAAACGCAGGCCGATCAGTGCTAAAATAAGGGAAAGTTCACAAAGAAATCCTTAAAGGAGGATCAAAATGAAAAAATTATTTGCCATACTCATAGTTCTTTGCATGGCGGTTGCGCTTTTTGCGGGCTGCCAGACAAACACACCGGTGGAGACTCCCACCGAAGCTCCTGAGGTAACGGACGCACCGTCAGAGGCTACTCCCACAGAGGCTACTCCCACAGAGGCTCCGACAGACACTCCCGAGCCCACCGCGACTCCGGAACCTACTCCGGAACCATTCAAAGATCCCTACGCCGTTGAGATACTTGACTGGATAGATGCCGAAGGTCAGAACTCCTCGTTTGACTCGATCTTTATCGACTCCAAAAAGGTTGCCGACGGCGACGTTCAGGCCTGGAAAGCCGACAACGACGAGACTGTTGACGGCACCTCCGGAAAGATCAAGACCGTAAGCATGAGAGGCTGGGCCGGCTTCTTCGATTACAAAATGAAGGACTATGGCTACCAGATCGACAACAACCCCGTTCAGTGGGTCAAGAAAGCCAAAGAGATGACCGAACCCGCAGTTATTGCTGCAGGCGGCGACAACGCCGAAAGATTCAACGTAAAGATCCCTGTCACCGGCATCACCGGAGCAGGACACGAGATCAAGATCGTTGTAAGACTTGACGACGAAGACGGAAGCCTGGCATACCTGAACAACGAGGCCGGCCCGTTCGTCATTTACTTCGACGGACCTGAAGCCGCTGAAGCCGCAATAGACGGCTCCATCGCTTCCGGCGAGTACAACGCACAGTACTCACTGACCAAGTCCAACGCCCAGACCTGGACAGGCAGTGAGATCGACTCCGCCAACATTCAGTACTATCTGAGCCTCAAGGAAGACGGCCTGTACGTGGGTATCGACGCTTCCGGCATTGCCTCCGGCGACAAACTCCAGCTTGCCTTCAACCCCGGCGCAAGGCTCGAGGACACTCAGCCGCTCTTCATCACGTTTGTTGCAGGCGACTCTCTCAAGATCCTTCAGGAGAACCACGGCACCGCTCTTAAGGGCGAAGCTGCTGATATAACGGACCTCATTGAAGCGAAGATCGTTGCCAAAGAGGGCGGATATGTCATCGAAGCGAAGATCCCCGCAGACTTCTTCAGCGTTTCCGACGTTGAAAAGGCTGACCAGTTCGTATACGGCAGAGAGAACCTTTACTTTGGTATGTTCGCGATCCTCGGCGGTTCAAACGGCTTCACCAATCAGTCAGCGGCCCCCGGCAGCGACTGGTCCTGCAAAGCCCTCGCTCTCCACGAGTACGTCGCGTATTGACGCCAACCAATGACGCCGCAGGCCTCTGCTGAAGCCCGCGGCTGACCGACGCCCGCTGGCGCTCTCTCTGACAGTGCCGGCGGGCGGTTTATTGCCGCACAAGCCAACGTGTATCAGCTGCCCCGGAAGGAGGTGTCCCCTTGAAGTACTACGTTATCTCAGACCCGCATTCGTTCTACACGCCAATGATGAGATCCCTTGAAGCCAAAGGCTATTTCAAAGAAAAAAAGCCCCACAAGCTCATTATCTGCGGCGATTTTTTTGACCGCGGGAACGAACCCCTCGAAATGCAGCAGGCTCTTTCCGACCTGATGGATGCCGGCAACACCATTCTGATCCGCGGCAACCACGAGGACCTGATGCTTGACCTGCTTAACTACCTTGACGCGAACAAGGGGACCGACGCGGTATTAAGATCGCACTACAACAAAAACGGCACATTGGCAACGCTCTGCCAACTGACCGGCTTCTCAGAGGAGGAGGTCCTGAAGGATCCCGCTCCCGCCATTTCCGCCATGAAGCAGACCGTTGCCTACAACAAGATCTACCCCGCCGCACTTGACTACTACGAGACCTCCAAATACGTTTTTGTCCACGGCTGGATCCCCTGCCCCGAAGCCAATATCCTGCTGCGCTACCCCCACTCCACCTTCAATGACTGGCACAATGCCGACGAAAAGGACTGGAAATGCGCCCGCTGGATGGACTACCTGTCCGGCATCGACTTCAATGTCAAGCTCCCCGACAAAACCATCGTCTGCGGCCACAGAAGCACCAGATACGGAAACTCAGGCTACCTGAATATCGAAGACCCTGACCGTTTATTCGACCCCTTCTACTACGCCGGCCTGATCGCCATTGACGCCACCACCGTCTTGAGCGGAAAGGTCAACTGCATCATTCTTGAGGACGACTGATCCCGCCGTTCCACGCCGCTCGCATTTTAAGCTCATTAAGCTCACATTAAGCTCACAATTTGCAAAAAAAGACTTGACAACGCCAATTGCCGGAATTATAATAGCATGCGCTGCGAAAATTCGCGCACCTTTAGCTCAGCTGGTAGAGCAACTGACTCTTAATCAGTGGGCCCAGGGTTCGAGTCCCTGAAGGTGCACCAAGGTGTGTAGACTAAATAGATGCACACGCAAAAATCGGCTATTTTTAGCCGATTTTTGCTATCGA